>JAAUPA010000185.1 GCA_012034615.1 Leptolyngbyaceae cyanobacterium CSU_1_4
TGGAGGGGTGGAGGGGTGCCCACACATCTACTCATCTACCCATTCACTCCCAACCCCTCATTTCATCCTTGGCAGACTACTAGGGCTTCACAATATAGTCAGATGAAAGACTCTCTGCCTTTCCAGAAGCCACTAACGCCTGATAAATCAAAGCCGCTACCTCAGCCCGAGTGGTGGGTTGGTTGGGCTTGAGCTGATCTAAGGCAGGATAATTGACTACAATATTGGACTCAGCCGCAGTTCCGGCAGCCGGAACTGCCCACTCAGGAATCTGATCTCGGTCTTGAAACAACGTGACTACATCTTCGGGCTGATCAGGACGAGGCAACCCTAACCCATTGACCAGCGAGAGCAGAACTTGCAGCCGCGAAACTTCTTGGTTGGGTTGAAATCCGCCATCGGGAAAGCCTTTCAAGAAGCCCTGTTTCACGGCTGCGTCTATGGCTGGAGTTGCCCAAAAGTTTGAGGGTACATCGGTAAAGGCGATCGCGCCCTGAGTTTCGGGTTGGTCAAACGATTTTTGCACTAAAACGGCGTACTCGGCGCGAGTCACGAACTGGTCTGGACGGAAGGTTCCATCGGGAGAACCCACGGCAATTCCGCGTTTTGCTAACCCTTCTACAAATGGACGCGCCCAATAATCAGGAGGCACATCTGGAAAACTGGTTGCTGCTGCGATCGGGGGGGCTGGGCTAGCAGTGGCAGGGGCTGGAGATGTGGGCGCAGCACTTGAGGCAATGACACCCGCAGCGGGCACCGCAGGCACAACAGCGCCCATGAAATTATCATTGCCGACTCGATTAGGTTGAGTCGATGGCACAATCACTGGGGCGGTTTCTGGAACGTTTGCTAGAACGTTGGCTGGAACGGTTTCTTGGGCAATAACAGAAGGTTGAGCGAGGGGAGCCGCTGGAGCCGTGGGCGAAATTGTGGTAGCAATAGGGTTTTGGGGCGAAGACAATCTTTCAACTGGGGATGCGGCAAGGAGATTCATGGGTTCTCCTGGAATCAGCGCCCATTCTTCGGTTTGGCGAGTCAACCCCCAGAAAAGAATGGAGCCGATCGCCCCAAATGCAACCAAGATGGCAATCATTTCGTCAAAACCAAGGGGCTTTTTGCGCGAGGGCTGAGTAGAAGCGGGATCAGGCTGTTCTGACATGATGACCATCCTACGATGTGATTGTAAATTCTGAGTAATCTGAGCTGTCCAATTTAAAGTGCCTAAATTATCCCACAGGTGCCAGAAAAATCATGAAGGTCAGAAAAGCTTTGATGTTGGGGTTTATCTCAACCTACGCGGTTTAGAGTCTAGAAAAAATATTCAACATTCGACTTAGGACGAGTTCTCAAACCTTGATTCTGAAGCGATGGTAGGACAAGAGTTCATCCAGATTGCTGAATGGTGGCTCTATATGCTAGGGCACTTTTTGAACTTGAGGACACACCCATGGGTCGCGATCGCAGAATCAAGTACCACCTGCTCACACACCTGCCACCCCAACGCCTCATTTCTTACAAACTCGCCCCTTTGCCTCTCCTGACTCGGAAAAGGACTCAGAGCCAATTCTTGAGCCGCAAGAACAGGAAAAAGCTGGCGAACAGTTTAGCCTCAGCAAAGCACCGCTGTTCCCAAGCAGCTCAAACTCATCGCCACCACCTAGCAATCAAAATCGCCTGCAAGCCAAGCTAACCATGGGTCAACCCGGTGATCCCTACGAACAGGAAGCCGATCGGATGGCAGGCCAGGTGGTGCAGCAGATGAACCTTCTGAAGTCCCCACCCTCTAGATCGCAGGTTCAGCGTCAGGAGGAGAAAGAGGATGAGGAGTCAATTCAGTTAAAGCCTATGGGGTTGGGTCAAGAGGAGGGTGCTGTCTCGGCAGATTTAGAGGCAAACATTCAAAGCGCCAAAGGTAGCGGCTTGTCTTTGAATGACAGCATTCGACAGCCGATGGAGAAAGCGTTCGGGGCAGATTTCAGTGGCGTGAAGATCCACACTGATGCTCAATCGGATCAGTTGAGTCGATCGATCCAGGCAAAGGCGTTTACCACGGGGCAAGATGTGTTCTTTCGGCAAGGGGCATACGATCCCGGTAGCCAAAGTGGACAGGAACTGATTGCCCATGAGTTGACCCATGTGGTGCAACAGGGCGGTGCCACAGTGCAGCGATCGCAAAATCTAAGCATTCAGCCTAATGCACCCATCATCAGTCGTAAACCGGATGGCACCACAGGACGACTAGAAGACGCAGACTTAGAAAGCTTGGCATCTTTTCTGAAACACAATCAGTTATCCGCCGCGTGGTCTACCTATCCTGAAATTCAGGCAATCTATGAAAAATTGAAATATGCGAATACCCAACTGCTGAACCAAGCAGGGCGTAGCAGCAAACAAAAGAACAAGTATCGAGAAAAAGTCCAAGGGCTTTATACAAAGCTGGTGCAAGAAACGACAGAACCCCCGATTCAAACCTGGGATGCAAAGGCAAAAGGAGGCAGCGGGGCGTTTGTCAATTCTGGCGGAAATTATGAGCCAGGAAATCAAACTGAGGAGAAAGACGATAAGGGAAAGGTAGTCGTTGCAGAAACGAACCCGATGGGATATGCCAGAGGTTCAGAAGTCACCCCAGAAACAGAAGGGCGGAACTTTAAAGGAGTTAAATCTTCTACTAGGGCAAGGCAACAAACGATTCAGACGTTGAATCAAATTGCAACAGTGAGTGATATTGATCAGCTAGATCTGAAGGTTATTCAAAGCATTGATCCCCAGTCGATCGCCATTCATCGAATTCTGCACGATGTTTTGCATCAAAGCTGGCACATGGCGAAAGAGCAGTTGGCGAACCCATCAGAGGGTGATAAGGTCAAACGCCAAAGCTTTATGAAAAAGCTGTGGGAATATCGCCAATGGCATCATGGCGAGGTGTTGCAGCAGACGCAAAAAGGTAACGGAAAAAACTGGAAACCCTAAAGGTTTGGAAAAATGGCCGTCTGCGGGGAGTACCACGCTAACTTCGGATATTGATGTCAACCTGAAGGGCGAACGTACAGAAGTTGCTGTAGAAGTTTTTAACGAGCTCTTTAAGCAAGGATTTCCTGGAGGGCACAGTTGGGATTATGAGGCGGGAGTCGTCTACGATGTCAACGTTTATGCGGTAGATTTCATGCACAGTTTTGGCGGTGCTGAAACGGGCGAATTTGTGGAGCGCTTTAGGCAAGATGAAGCCAGCTATGCAGACGAAAATTCACCCATTACAGACCAAGTTGCAGTGAAACGGACGGTGAAAGAAGGGAAACGCAGCGGTCAAGAGCGAGGTGGAATTAGCGATCGCGAGTTTGGCAAGCTGGATCAAGAAAATCAAAGCGAGGCAGCGTTAGTTAAAGTCCGGCTCTACATGACTGGGAATCAGTGGGAGGCTTATAAAAGCAGCATGAGGCTACCACCCGAGCAACAAAATTTATGGCAAAACGTTGAACAGAGATACGCCGACTATCTCAACACAATGACCAACAAAATCAAGAAAAATGCAGAGGTTGATCTCAACAGTGCTAACCAAGCAGAGATGACGGGAATGCAAGTTTTGAAAGAACGAGCAGCACAAGCCGCCGGAGAAAGTGGCGATGAACATATTGATGCGGCTAAACAAGAACAACTCATTATCGGTTCTAGTAACCGGATCTACGAAGAGAAACTCAAAGAAGTTGCCTTGACAAGAGTTGAGTTAAAAACCTTAATTGCGACCTACAACGACCTGGCAAAACCTGAAGCAAATTCCACGCAAAAGACATTACAAGATCAAGAAGAAAAATTAATCTCACGCTAACGCTCCTACGAAATATCATTGCTGAATGTGGCTTATATGCCAACGAGGCATCGATTACGGATGCAACCGTTCATCATGGCGTGGTGGGTTTACAGGGCGGCGGAAAAATTAATATGACCCAGGCAGATGCCCTGAACGCCGTTAACGAACACATGGGAGATGCGTTAAAAGAAATTGAGCGTCATGGTCATGGCAATGATCCGAACCATTTAGGTGAGGCAATCTTTAAGGCTGCAAAATATATGTGGCGGATGACAGATGCTGCTAAAAACATGGGGCATGGTGGCTTAGCAGAAGTTCAAAAGTTGTATGACGTGGCTCGCAAAATTGCTGAAGAAGTTAAGGGAAGTGGGGATCCGAGTGAACAGGAACAAGCGAGCCTAATGATTTTTCTGGAAAAATTTGATGCCACAAGTCCTCAAGATTTGGCAGAAATCGTGATTCGGATTGGGACTCGGATTGGTAATGCTCATCATCTGATGCAGAAATTTAATGAGGAGCATTCTGACAGGCTGACCCAGGCAACTCCTGCGAAGAAAACGATTAACTCTAATATGTAATCACCCTATCTGGCTTACTTTTAATTTTTGATTGCTAACTCTTTTTTGAAGATTGCTGGATCGATCGCCAATTTTGCCTGGGCTGTAGTCGCTTTGGCTGCCTGTCGCACTTGCCCGATCGCCATTTAATTCTGCTGGGCTGGGCAATCCTGTCAATATCGAACATTCGACTTAGGACGAGTTCTCAAACCTTGATTCTGAAGCGATGGTAGGACAAGAGTTCATCCACATTGCTCAAGGGTGGCTCGATTGCTAGGGCACATTTTGAACTTGAGGACACACCCATGGGTCGCGATCGCCAAAATCAAGCACCATCCGTTTACACTCCTGCCACCGCAACGCCTCAACTTTTTCAAACCCGACCCTTTGCGCCTCAAATACAGCCTGATCTAGAAAATGATCAGCAAACTTTAGAGTTGCAAGAACAAGGAGAAAATGGCAAAAAATTTAGCCTTAGTAAAGTATCACTCTTTCCAGCGAGCGCTAATTTACCGCCGCCGCCTAGCAATCAAAATCGCCTCCAAGCCAAGCTGAATATGGGGCAACCGGGCGATCCTTACGAACAGGAAGCCGATCGGATGGCTAGCCAGGTGGTGCAGCGAATGAACCTGCTGAGTTCTCGATCGCCCAAATCAGATCTTCAGCGTCAAGTGGTGAAGGAGGACGAGGACGAGGACGAGTCAATTCAACTCAAGCCGATGGCGCAACGCTCAGATGAGGGCGCAGTCTCAGCAGAGTTGGAGTCGAGTATTCAAAGCGCCAAAGGCAGTGGCTTGTCC
Organism: Leptolyngbyaceae cyanobacterium CSU_1_4; assembly: GCA_012034615.1. GTDB lineage: Bacteria > Cyanobacteriota > Cyanobacteriia > Elainellales > Elainellaceae > Timaviella. Next base: position 5,163 of record JAAUPA010000185.1, read on the forward strand.
TTGAATGACAGTATCCGGCAGCCGATGGAGGAAGCGTTTGGAGCAGACTTCAGCGGCGTGAAGATCCACACCGATGCTCAGTCGGATCAGTTAAATCGATCGATCCAGGCAAAAGCGTTTACCACGGGGCAAGATGTGTTTTTTCGGCAGGGAGCCTACGATCCAGGAAGCCAAAGTGGACAGGAACTGCTTGCCCACGAGCTGACTCATGTGGTGCAACAGGGTGGAGCAACGATACAACGCCGATCGAGCCATTCATTAACCGCTCAATCTCCTCCCCAAATTAGCCGTAGCCCGGTCAACACGATTCAAAGATTACTGTGGCACTCTGACCAATTTAATAATGATATTGCTAGCAAGGTCACAAAAACCTTTTCAACACCCGTTGTTTCTACGCTCTCTAAACAGATTTTGTTCCATCTGCAAGCATACGAGAACCAGTTTCTCAATGCTCAAGGCGATCGCTCTACGCCAACATTTCTAGAGAATCGTAGCAAAGCTATTAAAGCGATCGTTGCCTTAGTTCCTGCCGCCCGAAATGCAGCCGAGACTGATGAAATTCGGGAAGTATTCACGCAGTTTGAAGAATCTTTGCTGGGTGAATTAAAAGGGGTGGAAGCGCAGAAAAACGGCGAACAAGGCGGAGGGGCTGCCGAAGATGTCACCGAAACCTACTTTGAGTACATCTACACTCAATCTGTTTATGACCCGATCTTTTTAGCTATTTGTAAAAAACTGGGGTTAGATCGGGGGGAATGGCGCAGATCTGATAAATTGAATGCCTTTAGAGATTCTCTCAAACAAGCTGCTCGCACTCAGGCATACGGAGACATTGACACCCTAATTGATTCTGAACTACAAGCAAATCAGAAAGATTCAACTGAAGCATCGCAATCTTTTTATGGTCAGAAGGCAAAGGTCGAAGCCTACACCACGGCAAAAGTGGATGTTGTGAACGAAGTGGTTAAAGATTTAGCGCACGAAATCACGCGAGCATATATTCCTAGAGGACTAGTTTTTGAAGAGTTTAGAGCTGCTCTAAATGAAGTCAGAACTCAGCCTTTAGAGAAACAAAAAACAGCAATTAAAGACAAAGCAGCGACCGTTGTTAAAGAATACGCTGGAAAAACATCAGGGAAGTCTGCGAGTACGGCGATCGCTACTGCCAGAGAAATTGCCAAAGGATCTTCAGCAGACGCAGTAGCCGATCGCGAGACACTGGTTAATCAGGTCACCCAAGTTGCTAAAGACAAGGGCATTGGTAAGAAAGCCATTCAGAAAGTGGTGACTGAAGACACCCTTGAAAAAGGCTTTAAGCGAACGGCTGCCCTAATCGATTTAGCAGTTCCAACGCCGGGAACCAGTTGCGAAGTTGATATTCAAATTAAAGTGCCGATTAGTCACGGGGTTTACTTCGTGACTCAAGTTGTAGGGTCTGCCGAGAAAGATGCCGAGGACGACGATACCGGAAAGTCTAAACAAGAAGTGCAGGCTGAGTTGGAAGTGACTCTGGGGGCAGGCTGGTCGGCGTTGGGCATTGATGCGAACGCACAGGTTGGTTTCTTCTTCTCGTCTACGGCAGAAAACAGCCAGAAGGCAATAGGGTTAGTATCTTACGGGTTCTACCGTAAGCTGCAAGGTGTTAGTCCTAAGGCGGCTGCCAAGGTTTGGGGTTCGGGTGGTGAAAAACTAGCGAATATTCCCGATCGAAATGGACGGACAGTTACCGCAGATGAAGGACAAGCCAACCTTGCCGAAAGCTGGGGTGCCATGATGGAAGAATGGTTATTTTATGAGCGCGATGCTTCTGGCAAAATTGTCTACGAAACCGATCCTGCAACCAACCGAAAAACACCGAAGCTCAATGAAGATGCTTCGGTGCAAGTCGGTGCAATGGCGAAAGGCGGCGCAAAAGTTAAAACTGGCATTGGCGATGTAGAAGCGAAGGCTCAATTCCGGGCGGGAACCGAGTTCTCGGCGGAAACCATTGGGGCAGATGCCCTGGGCAAGGTGAAAAAATCGCAAGACCAACTGAATAAGGCGATCGCCGGACAAGCCAAGAGAACTGCCAAGATTGCCACGAGTGTTGATCTAGAAGCCATGAATGAGGCATTTGGCTGTGGCTTAGAGGTTTCTCTGACCTGGTTGCCTAATCCGCCCAATATTCCCCCGCTGGGTTTCACCGATCGCATTGTTGAATTAGAAGTTGAAGGAACTGGGAAAGTTAGCACTAAACTGGGTGGCAAGTCAGCCGATTGGCAAAAAATGGTGGTTTCCTTTGGAACTTCTGTTGGCAGTGTTATCAAAACCCTTTACGAACGGGCTAAATCACAGGAACCTTCTAACCGAGAACAACAGGGTGCAAAGGCGTCGATCGTGGGTGATGCGACCTATGCCTTGCTAGATTGTTCAGGCGAAGCAGGCGAGTCGCTAGGTGGGCAATTGGTTAGTGCTTTTGGTGAACGGGATGACGATTTTTCAGGCGAAGCTGAGGAGATTGTGGAAGTGAAGCAGGCATTAGAATTAGGTATTACTTATGGACAAGAGCGCGGCAAACCAGCAGAGCCATGGGAAAGAAGCATTGCGATCGCCTTGAAGCGAGTCCGAGAAATGGGCTTTGATGCTGATGTTGTGGCTGCCAAGATGGAGAGTAAAAACCGCCTTGGTCAATACACGAAAAAGTGGGGAGGCTAGTGGTCTGTCAAGAAATAAAGGATGGGGGGATGAAAGAATTCAAAATGAACAGCCTTTAATTTTGAATTGATCATTTTGAATTTTGAATTTAAACACCTTTACCCATCAACTAAAAAATTGATAACCCACTAGATTCTGAACCGATTGCTTGATGAATGCCTTCCTCGTTAATGCTCCTATTCCCTATCTCTAATCCCCCATGAAAGATAAATTTAACACTCAAGCAAATCTCACGTTTCACTCTGATCGGAGTGAACTTTTAGCCACGAGTCTCACACTGGTTGCCTTGGAAGAACGAGAGGACAAATCTCTAGTCTGTGAGTTGGAGGTCAGCGTAGATTACGCATCCTACCAAAAGGTTCGGCAGGACGCGCTATTTAATCTGTTGGCAGACCAGATCCTAGTCGCTTCGGATGGCTTGCTCGAAGAACGCGATGTGATTATGGGTCTGCGGCTTAAGCCTCATTTGGTGAAAGATTTGAATGATCTGACCTCAGCAGAAGCGATCGCCCATCATCTCACCCAGCTTACCCCCCCACACTTTCTCCTTTCCACCGAAAGCTGGCTTGCTACAGAATTTATGCAAGTCGAACCCTTGCCGCCTGGAATTGATGCTTCCAGCCAGCTCAGAATGGGCTATCAAACTTTGTGGGCAAAACCCGAACGGTTGCAACCCCCAAATCCTTTTCCCATTCCCATGAAAGCTGTGGTTTTAGACGTTCTTCAAAGCGATGAACTTGAGTATGAGGAAGTGAACGACAACGTTCTCCGGCTTAAGTTTCAAGGGCAGAATGGTACGTGGGTTTGTGTGATTGGGGTAGATGAAGAAAACCATCACTGCGTCGTGTATTCTACTTTTCCGACTCCTATTCCTCTTAATTGGCGAAGTGCGTGTGCAACGCTGCTTGCCAAGCAAAACTATGAGTTAACCCTTGGCAACTTTGAGATGGATTTAGAAGATGGGGATTTGCGGTTCCGAACTGCGCTGAGTGTGGGGGCGATCGCCTTACTCCTAGCTTATTTCAAGAGCTTTTGACCACCAACATTGAAACCATGGATCAGCATTTCTCGCAATTTGTGCAGTTTCAGAACTAAATATTTCTATCCCCGACTTTTCATGACCAATTCTCCTTTGGGAATCGGTGGATCACTTGCTAATTCTGCGGTGATTAACATCTGAGCCACATTCTTGCTGCAAACCGCCTCTGGAGCCGACCAACTGGCGATCGCCCCCGCATTAAACTCGCCGCAGTAGGTGGGCTCAGGTTCGTTTGCCGCGATCGCCCACAATCGATAAACCTGCCCTTTGGGTAAGGGCGGCAAATCATTCACAATCGTCACCTGATTTTGGGCTGGCACAACGACTAAACTCCCCGAGGATTTTTGAGTTCCTTCTAAGGCATAAAGCTGGGCGTTGGGTTGTTGGAGTGCTTTGGTTAAAGCTGCATTGGTTTGGGCAGTCTGTTGCAATTGCCCGATCGTCATTTGATTTTGTTGCATTTGTTGGTGCAACCGATAATTATCCACCGCCAAAGCAACTAAAAGAAGAGCCGCGATCGCGCCTCCCGCAGTTTGCCAAGCACCCGATCGCCCCCGACGGTTTCTCCTCGACCGCTGAGCCACAGGCAGCGATCGCTCTTCTCGAAAAATTCCTACAGGCTTTTGATCGGTCTGAGCTTGGCTCAAAATAGCATCTCGCA
>JAAUPA010000186.1 GCA_012034615.1 Leptolyngbyaceae cyanobacterium CSU_1_4
CCAGATTTCCGACGGCGTGATCAAGATCGGCGTCATGAACGACATGTCCGGCCTGTATGCCGATCTGACCGGCCCCGGTTCGGTGGTGGCGGCGCGCCTGGCGGTGGAGGACTTCGGCGCGGCGAAGAAGGGCATGAAAGTGGAGATCGTCTCCGCCGACCACCAGAACAAGCCCGACGTCGCTCGACCATCGCGCGCACGACCTCCGTGTCGTACTGATTGGCTCGACAGCCGAACGTGTGCAGAAAAGACCCGCGGACCACCGCTCGTCGTTGCAAATCAGGGGCGGCATAAACCGACGGTTCAGAAGGCGGTGGCAACACCACAAGCTGCGGTTGAGGAATGCTGGAAGAATACAGGGAGAGAACCGAATGAGGAACACTAGAAGTCGTTCTTTTCCTGGGCTCAGGCTGCACAGGACGGAATGATAGACTATCGTTGCCACTCGGTGAGGCATTCCTATCAATTTGAAAATAGGATAAAGCTAGTTGCCTTGCTTCCATTCTTTAATGTCCTCCATTTCACCGAATATAGCTTAGGTCGAATCAACCCGTACTTCATCCGTACAAGACTGACCAGTCTGCATCAGGATATTTTGGCTCAGTCTATATCCCAGCTTTACAAATTAGTGACCTAGTATTAATTTTCAGTAAAGCTCGTTCAAAGTTAACTGAAAGGCTCAGTAGATTTCAGTAGTTCTGGGCTATCAGGGCACACTCATCAGCACACCTCTAGACACCCCTTACTGAGCTAAACATTTTTGCTGATTTTTATCAAGATCTCTCGAAAATTTTAAGGTCTAGATGTATTTACCTACTCTCTCAGCAATTTATCCGGATTTAACCCCGCTTCAACCGCAAAGGGAAGTAATTAATGATTTTTGATACTCAGATCAGGTCAAAGCTAGAAAATGCGTGAATTTACAACTCTTAGGAAATTTTAGGGATAGAAAAACCAAAGGGTTGTGGGTTGTCAATTTTTAGTAGGTGGGGAAAGGCGATCGAATCCAAAATCCAAAATCCAAAATCCAAAATCCAAAATCAAAGGCTGTTTCATTTTGAATTTTGAATTGATTATTTTGAATTCTTTCATCCCCCCAACATTTATTTCTTGACAAGCTCAATAGGCAGTTAACTGAAGGCTCATGACTGCACTCGTGACCTAAGCCAACTAAATTCAACCGTACATTGCACTATCAAATATCTACGCTGACCACCTTGCGCTTCAGCCTCGCTCACGGCTAAAACCCAATAGGCTCTTGCAGCATTTAACTTTAAACAGGGGAAACCAATGACACCGTTAAAAACCAATTTACTTGCACTCCATGCCGTCGTTGTCGCCACGCAAGGTCAGATTTCTTCTAATCTTGCGGGAGAAGCCGTCATTCTCGATTTAGCATCAGGGGTTTACTACGGCTTAAACGAGGTTGGAGCGAAAATCTGGCATCTGATTCAACAACCCTGCACGATTCAAACGATTCAGCAAAGTTTACTTCAAGAGTACGATGTTGAGCCCGAAATTTGTACTCAAGATCTGCTTCAACTTTTGCAAGAACTACAAGCCGCTGGATTGATCAATATTAGCCATGAAACACCTGCATAAGCTCAAGAGTTTAGCTCAAATGTCGGGGAGCGATCGCCTCCATCTCCTTAGCGCATTTTTGCTGCTCTTGCTGATTAGGCTCAGTCTACGGCTATTGCCCTTCCGAATTGTATTAAAGCTCGTTCAAAAACTAAGCAATCCCGGAGGGGTTTCTCGAAAAAACTGCTCATTGCTTCCCCCGTGCTACCCAATCAGTCATATCGTTTGGCGAGTCAATGTGAGCAGCCAATATATGCCAGGAGGAGCAAAATGTCTTGCTCGGGCTCTGACCACCCAAGTGTTATTAAATCAACAGGGATATCTCCCGGATCTTCGCATTGGGGTTGCGAAAGCAACAGCAGGACAGCTAGAAGCCCATGCCTGGGTTGAGTATCAAGGTCGAGTGGTGATGGGTCAATTAAATGATCTCGCCCGATACCTGCCACTGCCGTCTCTTGAAGGAGTCAAGTTATGAGCGGTATTTTAGGAATTTACAATCTTGATGACCGATCGGTGAACCGCCAAGATCTGAGCCGCATGTCGGATGTGTTAATGCATCGCGGTCGAGATGGATCGGGGATTTGGCAGGAAGGGGCGATCGGGCTGGGACACCGAATGCTATGGACAACCCCAGAGTCATTGTTGGAAAAATTACCCCTACAGGGTAACGGATTAGTGCTCACCGCCGATGCACGCATTGATAATCGGGAGGAGTTAATTGAATCACTCGGATTAAACCACTTGCCCACCGAGAAAATTACCGATAGCGATTTAATTCTGTTTGCCTATCAGCACTGGGGAAGAGACTGCCCAGAACATCTACTTGGCGATTTTGCATTTGCCATTTGGGACGAAAAAAATCAGCAATTATTCTGTGCCCGTGACCATTTTGGAGTAAAGCCCTTTTACTACCATGTCTCTAGCCAAACCTGGGTATTTGCCTCGGAAATTAAGGCTTTATTTGAAGTTGAAATAGTTCCTCAACAACTCAACGAAGAACGGATTGCGGACTATCTACTGAATCAATTTGACGATAAAGAAATTACATTCTATCAGGAAATTTTACGGCTGCCGCCTGCCCATTCGTTAACCGTTAGCTCCAAGGGTGTTCAAGTCAGTGCCTATTGGGCGATCGATCCAAAACAGACCTTAAAATTTGATACGCCTGAGCAATATGCTCAGGAATTCCAAAAGATTTTTGCAGAAGCAGTTCGCTGTAGATTAAGAAGTGCTTTGCCTGTGGGAGCTATGCTCAGTGGCGGCTTAGACTCTTCTTCAATTGCTTGTATGGCAAGCCGTTTGACTGAGCCCGATCGCCCTCTTCCCACGTTCTCAGCAATTTTCGATGAGGTGCCCAACTGTGACGAACGCGCCTATATTAACCCCGTCCTTGAGCAAGGAAAATTTGACCCTCATTACATTTATGGCGATCAGGTCAGTCCATTGGTCGATATTAAACAAGTGCTTTGGCACCAAGATCAACCCCTATTTGCCTACAACTTATTTCTTAATTGGAGCCTCTACCGCGTTGCGGAAGCTCACCATACCCGTGTCATCTTAGACGGATTTGATGGCGACAGCACTGTTTCTCACGGCACTAGCTATTTATTAGAACTTGCCCAAAGTTGGCGGTGGTTAAGGTTGTATCAAGAAGTTAGAGGCTTAAACCAAAATTTTGATCAACAGTTTCAAGGAACCTTTAAAGTTTTGTTTTGGCGCTATGGCGTTCAGCCTGTCCTTACAAAAATATTGCCGCTTCGGTTTATAAAACGGGTGGGTAGGGCGATCGATCGCAAAATAAATCGCGCTAAATCAGCCCAAGCGCTCTCTTGGGATCATGCTATTCATCCTAGTTTTGTGCAGCGCCTCAATTTAGCAACCCGCCGCCAAAACAAACCCATCCTTATCCCGCAAGATATATCACCCGCCAAAGCCGCACACTATTACAGCTTAGTTCGAGGCATTATGCCTTATACCCTAGAAGTGCTAGACCATGCAGCAGCAGCTTTTTCAATTGAGCTACGGTTTCCTTTTTGGGATAAACGATTAATTGAATTTTGTTTAGCAATTCCACCCGAACAAAAGATTGAACAAGGCTGGACAAGAATGATCCTGCGTCGAGCAATGGCAGGAATTTTGCCTGATGCCGTGCAGTGGCGACGCGGCAAGGCAAACTTGGGTTCAAGCTTCGACTATAGTTTATTAACCTACGAAAAGGAACGACTAAAGGAATTATTTTTGAATACTTCTCAGAATCACTCCCTCTATCTCAATCAAGAAAACTTACAACAATCTTGCGATCGTTTTATGAACAGCAAATCTCAAGAGAATGATGTATCTAGCCTCTGGCAAGCATTAAGTTTATCGGTATGGATGAAGGAAAAAGAATTTAGATTTAACGTCTTAAAGGGAACGGAGGTGTGATGAAGATTTAACTTGAAAAATACATTGACAGTACATCGACAATACATCTAGAACTCAAATGGCTATTCTGTCGGTTGAGAACTTACAAACAACCGACAGCCCAGCTATTTTGGAATTACTTTCTTATCAAAGAGAGTGCCCAATGGCTGTATTGATGAACCTGACTAGGTTCTGTTAAGTCAACCTACATTCAAGGAGAAAGTCATGTCTTCTAATCGTCTCTATGTCAAGCCTGAATTAACCGTTCATGGCAATGTTGAAACCATCACCCAACAGGGTGGCTTTAGCAACACCGATGTTCCTGCTGGTACTCCCGTAGGACCTGCTGGTGTTGTGACTGTTGCTTCCTAGTAAGCACTAATCGGTCGAGGCTCTAGCTTAGGCGAAGAGCCTCGACCGGTTTCTTAAGGTTCTTAAAATCTTCAGTTCTATGAAAATCAATCTACCCGATCACGTTTTAGCTACACCCCTCCCGTTTAAAGCAACACCTGCCCAATCGACCTATTTTTACACCGCCTATGGCATCCATATTGGTTCTGATATTCTGTTGCCAGAATTAGTGGTTAGCCCTCGCCCTCAGGTAGATGCGATCGTTCGGTTTGGAGGATTAGCTAGCCCCCTAGATCCTTCCAGCCCCCATAGTTTTCAAATGACTCCCGATGGAATGTACCTATTCTGGCAGGAAATTGGTACATTTTTAATTCGTAATGGTCAAGAAATTATTATTGATCCTCTTCCAGAAGCCGATGAAAGTCGGCTACGGTTGTTTATTTTAGGAGCCGCAATGGGTGTACTGCTGCACCAACGGGGGCACTTTATTTTACATGCTAGCGCGGTTGCGGTGGATGGAGTAGCGGTAGTATTTACGGGCGATAAAGGCTGGGGTAAATCTACGATCGCCGCTGCTCTTTGTCAGCGTGGGCATCGGCTTTTAGCCGATGATGTCGTCGCTCTTGCCGCCACCGAATCAGAACAGCAGGTCATCCCAGCTTTCCCACAGCTCAAGCTATGGCTAGATGCCGTAACTTTTTTCGGAAATCATCCCAATGACTTTCCGCCCCTCGTTCCTCATTTAGATAAACGAGACTGTCGCTTAAATGAAGAATTTATTTCTACTGCCGTTCCACTTCAGCACATTTTTGTATTGGGTCGGGGGGAGAAAGTTGAAATTCAACGAATGCCGCCCCAAGAAGTTTTACTTTACTTAATGCGGAATTCCTACATTACTCGCTTTGGTGAAGAGTTATTACAGGGCGATCGCGCTGACCATTTTTTAAAATTGACTCAGCTCTCCCAGCAAGTTGCTATTTGGCGGTTATTACGCCCTAACAATTTATCTCAACTCACGGAGACCACTGAGGCAATAGAGGCGCATATTGCGTTCAGCCGATAGAGGCTTGATGCATTGTAATGAGCGGTAAAAGATGAGAATCAGGAGTGTTCTACAATGGTTGCAAATCAGATTAAACGTTATGTGACCCAGATTTCTTACTTTCCTAGAACGTTTCGCCTAATCTGGTCTGCATCAAAGCCCTGGACTATCATTGGAGCGTATTGCTCGTTATTCAAGGTATCTTACCTGCCATTACGGTTTATTTAACCCGCACCTTAGTTAATCAATTGCTAGTCGCGGTGGGTTCAGGGGTTTCCTGGCAAAGCATCCAGGTCATTTTGCTGCCAGTAACCCTCATGGCGATCGCCATTCTGATGACAGAGGTGCTACAAGGCGCGAGTGAATGGGTGCGTACGGCTCAATCTGATCTCGTGCAAGATTACATTAGTGGGCTGGTTCATCAGCAATCAGTTCGCATTGATTACAGTTGCTATGAATCTTCTGACTATAACGATCGCCTGGAACAAGCCCGTGAAGGAGCCACCACGCGACCGCTTGCCCTTTTAGAAAACGCAGGCAGTTTGGTTCAAAATATGATTACGCTGGTGGCAATGGCGGCGATTTTGCTGCCCTACGGTCACTGGTTGCCTGTTCTTTTATTGATTAGCGCCCTGCCTGCTTTTTATGTTGCCCTCCGCCTCAATATTCGCCAGTACCAATGGTCTCAGCGCACCACGATCGATCGCCGTCGATTGCACTACTACGACTCTCTGCTGACCAATAGTTGGGTCGCCGCCGAACTCCGCCTATTCAATTTTGGTGCTTTTTTTCAAACCGCCTATCAACGTCTCCGTCAACGCCTGCGCCATGAAACCTTGACCCTGCTGCGCGATCAAACCCTCAGCCGACTGATGGCAGGAGCGATCGCGCTGATCATAGCCGCTGGCACCATGACCTGGATGGGTCGCCAAGTCCTCTTAGGTCTCGTCACTCTGGGCGATTTAGCACTGTTTTATCAAGCGTTTAACAAAGGGCAGCTCATCATCAAATCGTTACTGGGCAACCTCGGGCAAATCTACAAGAACAGCTTGTTTATCAGTAATTTGTTTGAGTTTTTAGAGCTTAACCCTGAAATTACCGATCCACCTCATCCCCTCGCCATCCCTGCTCCGCTCAGCCAAAGCATTGCCTTTCGCCAAGTCACGTTTCAATATCCTGGCAGCCAAGATCCAACCCTAGAAAATTTTAATCTCACCATTCCAGCCGGAAAAATTGTTGCCATTGTCGGCGACAACGGTGCAGGTAAAAGCACGCTGATTAAACTGCTTTGTCGATTTTATGATCCTCAATTCGGTGGCATTGAGCTAGATGGCATTGACCTGCGTTCGTTTTCAGTCGCAGACCTGCGCAGCATGATCACCGTGCTGTTTCAAAATCCCATTCCCTACTACGTCACCGCAGCCGAAAGCCTAGCCCTAGGAGATTTATCCACAACGCCCCGCCCCGCCGAAATAGAGCGAGCCGCTAGAGATGCAGGCATTCATGACAAAATTACTCGCTTACCTCAGGGCTATGATTCCTTGCTGGGAAAATGGTTTCCAGGGGGCAGTGATTTGAGCGGCGGCGAATGGCAGCGCCTTGCCCTAGCCCGAGCTTTTCTCCGTCGAGCGCAGTTAATTATTTTGGATGAACCGACGAGCGCCATGGATCCCTGGGCTGAGTTTGATTGGTTAGAGCGGTTCCGAACATTGGCAAATGGACGCACTGCGATCGTCATTACCCATCGCTTTACATTAGCCATGCGTGCCGATGTCATCCATGTGATGCGTGCCGGAAAAATTGTGGAATCTGGAAACCATGATGAACTGCTTGCCCAAGATGGACTCTACGCCCAGTCTTGGAAAACTCAAATGCAAACGTCTTCGGTTGCGCCTCAGCAGCCCATTGCAAAATTCACCTAACGCTAAACATTCATCCTCCTATGAACACCCTACCGTCCTCTCTTCGTCAGCCAGAAACTAGTATTCGTCCTGAAAACGAACTGATGTTTTGCTGCACTCGGGTTCAAGTTGAGCCGCCAACCGTGAAACGAATTCACGCTCTGGTTCAACAAAACCTCGACTGGCAAGCGGTGATTCAGCTCGCTTATCGACATGGTGTCATGCCACTGCTCTATAAAAATCTCTACACGATCTGCCCCGAAGCAATTCCTGAGCCAGATTTTGAACAATTACGCCATTTGTTTAAAACCAATACGCAACGTAGCTTACTGCTGGCAGGAGAACTGGTCAAAATTTTAACCTTGTTCAATCAACATGAAATTGCGGCTGTACCTTATAAAGGACCTGTTTTAGCCCATGCAGTCTATGGGGGAGTAGCGTTTCGACAATACTTTGACTTAGATATTGTAGTGCAGCAGCAAGATGTATTACCGGCAAAGCGCCTTCTTATGGAACAGGGTTATATCCCTAAAGACGGGATGAATGAATTAGAAGAAGCCGCCTTTTTACAATCACGAGATGAACATAATTACACCTTAATTCATACCGATAAAAGAATAGCTGTAGAACTCCACTGGCGAATTACGCCCCGATCGACTTCAGTCATTGAGCCTAAACACTTTTGGGAACGCCTAGAACCTGATCTGTTTGCAGGAACTCGAATTGCTAATTTATCTCTTGAGGAATGGTTACCTATTCTGTGTGTCCACGGTTCTCGCCATCGCTGGGAACGCTTAACTTGGCTGTGCGATATTGCCGAAATTATGCGACTCCGCCCCAATTTAGATTGGGATGCTGTCATCGCCCGATCGCAAATTCTAGTTTGTCAGCGAATGTTATTTTTAGGCGTACTACTGGCTCATCGGTTACTGGATGCGCCTCTCCCGATCGCCATTTTACAAAAAATGCAAGCCCATTCAGAAGTCCTGACCTTAGTAAACAGAACCTACCAGCAGCTTTTATACGAAACCAAAGTATCAGATCAGTTTTTGGGCAAAACAATTTACCAAATCCGGGTTAGCGATCGCTTTCAAGAAAAGGCACTTTACCTACAATCATTTTTACAATGGCTGATTAATTCTGATAAAAAAATCGTGCATCATTAGCAGCCAGGAATCCTATAAAAATTCCCGGCATCGTCAAAGACACCGGGAATCATTGCCTCAATCAAAGCATCCGTTACGATGCAGCAGCAGCTTGACGTTCTTTGGCTTCTTTAATCACCTCTTCAGCAATATTGCTGGGGCAAGGGGAATAGTGCGAGAACGACATTGAGAACTGACCGCGCCCAGAGGTCATGGTGCGCAAATCGCCAATGTAGCCGAACATTTCGCTCAGGGGCACATCCGCTTTAATGCGCGCGCCCGTTTGTCCAGTTTCTTGAGATTTCATCATGCCTCGGCGGCGGTTGAGGTCACCAATCACGTCGCCCATGTAGTCATCGGGGGTGAAAACATCGACGTTCATAATTGGCTCTAGCAACTGAGGTCCCGCCTTAGGCATGGTTTGACGGTATGCCGCTTTAGCAGCAATTTCAAAGGCGATCGCCGATGAGTCAACCGGGTGGAAGCCCCCCTTCTGTGAGCGTAAACTTCAAGTCCATGCAAGGAAACCCTGCCAACACGCCCTTATCAATACAGCTCTCGAAGCCTTTTTGTACCGCCGGCCAGTATTCTCTAGGAACGCTGCCTCCTGTGACTTTAGACTCAAACAAGAAGCCTGTCCCCGGTTCGCCCGGTTCCAGAATATAGTTGATTTTGGCGTACTGACCCGAACCGCCCGACTGCTTCTTGTGAACATAGCCATCTTCGAGGCGCTTAGTAATCGACTCGCGGTAAGCCACCTGAGGCTCGCCCACTTCTACTTCCACGCCGTGGGTACGCTTGAGAATGTCCACCTTAATATCTAGGTGCAATTCGCCCATTCCCTTCAGGATGGTTTCGCCGCTCTCCTCATCCGTCATCATGTGGAAAGACGGATCTTCCTGCACCATTTTGGTCAGCGCTGCGCCCATCTTTTCTTCGCCGCCCTTCACCTTCGGTTTCACCGAAATTGAAATTACGGGTTCTGGGAAAACCATGGGTTCCAGCGTTGCTGGATTTTTGGGATCACAGATGGTGTGACCCGTGCGAACGTTTTTCATACCAACGATCGCAATGATATCGCCCGCCTGCGCCGACTCAATTTCTTCCCGAGAGTTAGCGTGCATTT
>JAAUPA010000187.1 GCA_012034615.1 Leptolyngbyaceae cyanobacterium CSU_1_4
ACTTTAAAACGGGTACTCTGAACAGCATCAATCCCATAATTTTTTGCTTTTGCGGATTCTGACACTTCTAAAAACTCATGCGTTAACGGACAAAAAACAGTGGTTAGTAGCCTCCGAAGTTTATTCTCAAAAAAGAACAAAGGAGTCGGTGTTGAACTGACCCCCGACCGAGTTAATTTAGCGCGTCTTAAGAAGAAGGGACAGGGGTTTCAACTCATGACCTTGGCTTCAGCAGAAGTGCCAGAAGGCATCTTTCAAGATGGTCAAATTGCAGATACGGCGGCAATGTCTGAAATTATCCAATCCATTTTGGCAGAGAGCAAGTTAAAGGTAAAACACGCTGCCACTGCCATTCCTAGCGGTCGAGATACGGTGACACGCATTATTCCGGTTCCGGCTGAGTTGGACGATCGCGAACTGCGGGAAATGGTGTTGAATCAAGAGGCGGGTTTGTATTTGCCGTTCCCCCGGGAAGAAGCAGATGTGGATTATCAAAAGCTGGGTTTGTTTGTGGATGAGGATGGCATTGAAAAGGTGCAGGTGTTGCTGGTTGCGACTCGCAAAGATGTGACCAATTCTTATCTAGAAACGTTTCGGCAAGCCGGATTGATGGTCGATGTTTTAGAAATTAGCAGCTTTTCATTAATTAGAACCATTCGTCCTCAGTTGCGGCAGTTTTCGCCCCAAGAGGCAGTGGCGCTGGTGGATATTCAATTTGAAAGCACCGAAATTTCGATCGCCGTAGATGGAGTGCCTCAGTTTTCTCGCACGGTGCCGATTGGCACTTATCAAATCCAAACGTCGCTGAGTCGAGCCATGAACTTGCCGCCTTCGCGCAATACCGAGTTGCTGCAAGGCATGACCGTTCCGGCTGCTAGCCCTATGGATCATTCAATGGATGCGCCTATGAAAGGCGGGGGCACGAATCCGGGGACAACGGCGATGCTGCGAATTTTGGGAGATTTGGCAGATGAGTTACGCCGCTCGATTGACTTTTATCATAATCAGGGTGAAAACACTGAGGTGGCGCAACTGTTGCTGGCGGGTCCGGGTGCGGCGATCGGGCAGTTGGATGAGTTTTTCTCGCAGCGGTTGAGCCTGCCGACTACGCCCATTGATCCGATCGCCGCCATGTCGTTAGAGGTGGCGCAAGAGATTCCTATGGCGCAGCGATCGGGGTTGGGGGTGGTTCTGGGTTTGGGATTACGGGAGGCATGGTAAATGTACGCGCTAGATATTAATTTTCTCAATGACCGGGCAGAGCGGCAACCTGAGCCGGGTCAACGCAAACCGAAAGGTCCGGTTAATCAAGCTCCTTTTTATATTGGGCTGGCAGCGGCGATCGCGCTTCCCGCCCTGGCACTGGGGGCATGGGCTTTGTTGCAGTCGCAAAACAGCACCCTAGAGCAGCGGCAAGCCGCCCTCGATAGCGAACTGGCAGTGATTCAAACTCAGCAAGCTGAGGTGGATGCGATTACCCAACGGGTGAAAGACTATGAAGACGACAACACAGCCCTGGCAACGGTTTTTGACCGGATTAAGCCGTGGTCGGGCATTCTCCAAGATATCCGCGATCGCGTTCCCAATGGCGTGCAAATTAGCATGATCGAACAGTTGCCGCCCGAGGAAACTCCGGCAGCGGCTCCGGTTGCCACCGCCAGCCCTAGCCCTAGCCCTGGAGCCAGCCCCTCCCCTGGGGTGCCTGCGGTTCCAGAGATTGTGGCGGCAGCGCCTCAGCCGCAAAGAATTCGGGTGACGGGGCGGGCAAAGTCGTTTAGCGAGGTGAATGACTTTATCTTGACCTTGCAGCGATCGCCCTTCCTCACCAGCGAAGACACCAAACTAACCACCTCAAAGCTGATTGATAACCCCACTAAAATCTCATTTGAGGAAAAAAATGGACAAACCACCTCCAGCGATCAAGTTGAAATTAAATTTCCTCAGGTTGTAGAGTACACCATTGATACCACGTTGACCGAGTTGCCTGCCTCTGCCCTACTCCAGGATTTAGAGCGCACCTTGTCGGTAGGGTTAGCCAGCAGAATTCAAGCACTCAGGGATAGAGGAGTTTTAAAGCCATGAGCTACGGCGGAGATTTTGTTCCTTCGGGAGAAACAGCAGACACACCCGATTTTCCTAAGCTGTTTGGGCTGTCATTAACCCCAACGGTGAACGGTGTTTTGGTGGCGCTGGTTGGGTTAGTAGGAGCCTATCTTCTGTTTTCCAGCTTGGTGCAGCCCGCGCTGCAACGCAACCAAGAGTTGAGCCAAGACATTGCCACTAAAGAAGCGCAACGGCAAAACCTAGAGCTATTTAAAAAGCAAATCGAAGACGCTCGCCTCAGGCTGAAAGATGCCGAGCAGTTGCGGGCGGATGTTTTGAGCTTGTTTGCTTCTGAAAAAAGCGTAGACACTTTGCTTTTAGATGTCAATGAGCGGGTTCAATCGGTTAATGCTGGCATTACTGACCCGGATCAACGAGCCACGCTTTCTAAGTTTGATTTGGATGCCGAAGCATCGGGACCTGTCGTTGATGGTTCTTTAGGATCTGAGGTGAATAACCGCTTAGAACGCCGAGTTTATCAGGTGGAAATCAAAGGGTCTTACCCTCAAACTCAGTCGATTATTCGCAACATCGAACGATTACAGCCCCTCTTGGTGATTAGTAACTTTAAAACAGACTTAGATAGCTCGACCCAAGAGGTGCTATTCAGCGATCAGGGCAGATTGCTTGGACAGCCCGTCACCCGAATTACCACTGGGTTTCAGCTTGCCGCTTTAGTGCCCATTGAGCAATCTGTTGCGCCCGCAGCGAGTATCCCAGCAGTCAATGCTCCACCCGGCACGGCTCCTGCGGCACCCCCTAGCCCAGCCCCCAGCCCCTAACCCCACAGCAGTCTGATATCTGAATATTTAAGGAGGAGTGTTCCGTGAAACGGCATCTTGGATTTGGTAGTGTAATTGGTGGTGTAGCTTTGGTGATGATGGTATCCCAGGCTGCCCAGGCTGCTTCGACGCAGATTACTGATGTGCAGTTGAAGCAGACAAATGGCGGCGTGCAGGTGGTTCTGCAAACCAAGGATGGCGATCGCCCCCAGGTCTTTACCGTCAGCCGAGGCAATGCCTTGATTGCCGATATTATTAACACGGAGCTAAAACTCTCTGCGGGCAATGGTTTTTTGAAAAATGATCCGGCTCCTGGCATTAGTTCGGTGTCGGTGACGCAGTTGGATGGTAATAGTGTGCGGGTGGAAGTCAGTGGCAGTAGTGCCGCCCCGACAGGTCAGGTGAGCCAAGATTCGGGTTTGATTACGCTCAATGTTGGAGGCGCTGCTAGTGCTGCCGCATCCCCTAGTCTGCCTCTACCCAACCAATCTGCCCCGAATCAGATTGCCCAAAACCAACCGCCGCCGTCCTTGCCCGGTGCTCCTGGGTTCCCGACTGGGCAAAGTGTGCCGCCTACGCAACCGAGGGCGATCGCACCCCCCTAGGCGACCAGTCGGTCTCCAGCATTGACTCTTCTCCCGCAGAAATTAACTTAGGAACCAATGAAGTCGTTCCTCGGTTAGTGCTGCGTGATGCGCCCGTACGGGATGTTTTATCCCTCCTTGCCCGTGCCGCTGGCATGAACGTTGCCTATGTAGAAGGTGCTGCTGCGGGAGAAGCAACCACCGATGACGCTGCGCCTGCTGCCACCGCTACAGCCAGTCCTGGAGCTAAAATTTCTCTTGATATTGAAAATGAGCCTGTTCAGAACGTCTTTAATTATGTTTTGCGAGTTGCAGGGCTAGAAGCAAACCGAGCTGGGAGAACCATTTTCGTAGGACCACGCCTACCCGATTCTGCCCGCAACGTTCTGACCCGCACCATTCGAGTCAACCAAACTACGGCTGTTAGCGCTGCAACTTACCTTGCAACTTTAGGAGCTGAGACAAGACAGTTTTTTGAGGGTGGAGAGCAAACTGTTACAGAGCGGGACGAAGAAACAGGGTTAATCCGTACAGTGAGAGAACCTATCCCTCCCCGTATCGAAACCGTTAAAGTCGATCAAGGGTTAAGTCCTTTAGTGCTTCAAGGTCTATCGGTAACTGCTGACCCCAGACTCAACTCTGTCACTCTAGTCGGCAATCCCACTCAGATTGCGATGGCTGCCTCCATGCTAGGACAGCTCGACTTGCGCCAACGGCAAGTGGCAGTCAACGTTAAAATCGTCGATATTAACTTGCTTGCCACCGATAACTTCAGCACCAGCTTTTCGTTTGGTTCCGGCAATGGCTTCTTCTTAGTGGATCGAGGTGCAGCAGTATTCAACTACGGTCGGCTCAACCCAGCATCAGCAGAGCAATCGCGCAACAGCTTGACTAGCCCACCCACCATCAACAATCCTTATTCAGGAAATGCGCCATTCTTGGATGCAACTCAACAGTTGGTTGTTCCGGGGGGCGGTGGCGGCGTGGTGGATCAAGGACGATTTACCAATACCGATGCAACCTTCCTTCAACCTGTTCCCCCTTTGGGTCGTAACGATAATCCATTGCGCCCTGGAGTGACTGATTTTGAGCCTGGAACACCAACGGTGATTGCTCGCAATGCTCAGACAGGAGAAATTACCTTTACTCAAGGCACTGCGTCCACGGTTTCATCGGCTTTACCGAGTCTATTTCAATACCCATCTCGGTTCTTGGCAGGTTTGCAAGCGCAGGTGGTGAGCGGCAATGCCAAAATTCTGACTGATCCAACGTTGGTAATTCAGGAAGGGCAGCAGGCAGTAGTGGAGCTAGGACAGGAAGTGATTACAAACGTTCTGGAAACACGAACCTCTACCAATAACGAAACTGTTACCAATACAGAGATTGAGAAAGCTAACGCAGGGCTAACTCTAACGGTTGCGGTCTCTCGAATTGATGACAATGGCTTTGTTTCTTTGAACATCAATCCTTCTGTAACCTCACCTTTTGAAACCCGCGAAATTCGCTTGGGCAATGGTGGATCAAACACGATCACGCTGCTAAATCGGCGAAATTTAGACACGGGCAACCTGCGTTTGCGTGATGGACAAACTCTGATTGTTTCTGGAATTATTCAAGACAGCGATCGCACCACCATCACCAAGGTTCCGATTCTAGGCGACATTCCCATTCTGGGCGCACTATTTAGAAGCACCAGCCGAGAAAACAGTCGGCGTGAAGTGATTGTCCTCCTCACGCCCCAGATCTTGAATGATGATGACAATTCTAATTTTGGCTATCGCTATACGCCAATGCCAGAAACTCAGCAGCTTTTACAACGTCAAGGTGTTCAGCCCTAAACAGGCTAACTGGAACGACTGACTCCTTTTTTGGGTGGGCTAACGAGTCCACCTTTTTTATTGGCTAATTTCTGTAGCTGATATCCATACCGTAAGATGAAGAAAAATGGGGAGACTAAAACTATGCTTCCTTTAAATCCTGAAGAGCAGGAAATCCTGGAATCTGTAGAAAACGATGAGTGGAATTCTGTGCCGGATAGACTGCGAGAGATTCAACGCTACCAAAGCTATGCAGTTTTAACAGAGAAAACTTCGTTGGTAAAACGGCGCGTTTTTCCAACGGACATGGCAAGAAAAGTAGAAGTTTTAGGAGATATTGTTAGCCCGATCGCTGATGAAGAGGATTGGGAATGCCTCAAGTAATTATTCTCGATACTCATATTTAGTTTTGCTGAAATAATTCAATTGAGAAACTGGCTCAATTTGGGGTGACGCAGCCCGATCGCCAAGCCATCATCAGAGCAAATGCGATCGCGGAACACAAACGGCGATCGATAGTCATTGACTAAAAGCACATCAATCGCGGCAGAAAATTCTTCGAGCTACCCTCAAGGGATTGCCCTCATTTGTCGCGCCCATGTTCTCCCACAGGATATTTATGCAAACGCGCAATGCCCCCAAAGTTCTCAGCAACGCCCAAAATATTGGCAACCTTAACGGCGATGCAGACTATCGCAGCCAAGGCAGTAGTAAACAACTTTATCGCTTTAGCCTCGATCGCTCCAGTCGGCTCAATTTTTCCCTCGATCAGGTCAGTGGTAAATCTAGTTTGCAGTTGCTTAAGTCTGATGGCTCGGAACTGAAACGGGCGAAGGATAGCCGCAAGCAAGCCTTTGATACTCGGCTGAAGTCGGGCGATTACTATGTGCAAGTGGCAGCCGGGAGCAATGCTCGTTATAAGCTTAACTTAAAGGGTGCAGGACGGGCGATCGATGCGGGAGATGAGATCAACGAAGCGCTAGATGCCGGAACTTTGAGTGGGGTTAAGCGAACGTTTCAGCAGCGAGTGGGCGGGAGAAGCGATCGCCAAGACTTTTACCAAATTGATTTAGCAACCGATGGTGCGATTGATTTGTCGCTCCGTGGTCTGCGTCGAGATGCTGACCTAATGCTGTTGAACGAAAACGGCGATGAACTGGCGCGATCGGCAACCAATGGGCGATCGAATGAATCCATTCAGCAAGCGTTAAAAGCAGGGACTTATTTTGTCCAAGTTTCTCCCTTTTCGTCGCGCGTGCAGTATACATTGGCAATGGCAGCAGATAGTGGAGGAGCGATCGCACCTAGTCCTGTGCCGAGTAATCTACCCAATCCTCCTGGCGGTAATTCTACCAGTAATTCTAGTGGCATACAGAGTTCACCCATCTTTTCACAATCGGGTCAAGTTAGCTCAGCAAGCAGCAGTAAGTTCTATCGCTTTAACGTGAATCAATCCGGTGTATTTACCGCTAATTTAACGGGCTTAACGGGTGATGCAGATGTGCGACTAGTACAGGATATTAATAGTAACGGGGCGATCGATCAGGGTGAAGTTTTGGCTTGGCAGTGGGAACGCGGCACTGGTAATGAATCAATTCGTAAGTTTGTGGGAGCAGGTAATTATTTGTTGCAAGTGATGAGCTACAACAATCAAACTGCCAATTACAACGTCAATACCAACTTCACAGCAGCGGCGAGTGATAGCCAACAGTTTTCAATTCGGCTAAATTTTGGAGCAGGGTTAGGCAGCATTAACGACAGCGTGAGAGGGGCGATCGCTCAAGCTGCAAAAGTTTGGGAAAACGTCATTGCCTACAGCAGTTTCAACGGCACCCATACCCTAGATGTTGATGTAATTGGCGAAGCGAACGCCGACAATTGGTACGCCGCTGCCACCAACAAACAAGGCGTTCCCGATAAAACTAACAAGTGGATGCCCACTACAGGCAGAGTTCGCATCAACACCACGTACGCCAATACCTTCAACAGCAACCCCGAATATTTAACCGCCATCCTTGCCCATGAGTTTGCCCATGTATTGGGCATTGGAACGCTCTGGGAAAACAATGGACGCGCTTTAATTAACGCTAAAAACGATACCTATACTGCCGATAGCTATGCAGGTATTGCCTACGGCGATATAGCGGGCACATTTGCTCCCACCGCCATTCCCCTTTCTAAAGATAAAGACTCTGCTGGCAACTTAATTTACGGGCACTGGAGCGAAACCGTTTTTGGCAACGAGTTACTTACTCCAGAAGCAGAAGGCGCAGGCGTTAAAATCCCTCTCAGCCAACTGACGATCGCCTCCCTGCGCGATATTGGCTGGAATGTCAACTATGGCGCTGCCGAATCTTTCTCCCTCTCCAGAACGACCGCTCCCGCCAACAATACGATCTCCAGCAATACGATCTCAAGCTTGCCGCCTAATTCTAACGACCTATTTATTCGCTGCGGCTGTGCCTACCACATGGCACAATCTAGCGGATTAAATACCCTTGGCTCGTCTCGGCTTAGTGATGTGATTGGAATTTAACAGTTGGATACTCTCCCTTTCTAAGCGTTGGCATTGTAGGGTATTAGGGTGTAGTTATCAGCCCATTCATTCAGTCCCTTTACTTCACCCTAACTCATGACACGCGGCGACCAAATCTACGTGATGCGCACCTTAGCAGGACTAGATAGTTTGTACCAACACCACGGCATCGAATGCGGCGATGGGACAGTCATTCATTATTACAAGCCTGGTGAAGCAGAAATTAGCCGGACTTCTTACGAAACTTTTGCTCAAGGTAAACCTGTTTATACCAAACATTACACGACTTCGTATGTGCCCGATGTGGTAATTGAACGGGCAGAAAGTCGGCTGGGTGAACGGCAGTATAGTTTATTAACCAACAACTGCGAACACTTTGCGACTTGGTGCAAAAATTGGAGAAAGTGAATGTGTCCAGCTTGCGGGGTTAGATGTGAACCTATTGAAGCAGTTTGATCGAGGCTTTGTTGAAGAGGCGGCGGAGGGCAATCCAGTAGCAGCGATGGAGCAGTTCCGGCTAGCGTTGGGAAATTTGGCGATCGCTCACTCCGAGCTTCAAGCCCAGCTTACCCAAGCCCAAAAAGAAATGGATACCTGGCAGCGCGCCGCCCAACTTGCTCTCAAACAAGGCAAAGAACCCCTAGCACGGGCAGCCCTAGAGCGACGATATCCCTTTAAGCGCAAGGTTCAGGATTTGCAACAACAGATGGATGAACTAATCGCGTTGCAACAGACCATTGAGCGCGATCAGCAGAGTTTGAAGGAGAGGGCGATCGTTTAAGCGAGGGTTTACTTAGGTATGGAGTATTCTATGACTCTAACTTCTTGCCTAAGTAGAAGATCTTCAATTGAGCGATGGTATTTTCAATATCAAGGCTGTTTGTTGCAACCGACTAATTCAAAAAGTTCTCATACTGATCGTGAGCACCGATCCAAAACCAATAGTAATCGTTACCCTTTTTCAAGGCTAGCGCTCGATATCCACCACTGATGCGAACAGACCAAAGATTTTGCCCAACTTTTTTAAAATGTAAAGACGGATAAAGTGGATCTTCAAGCCAAAGTCGGTACGACCTCTGAGCTTGCTCCTTCATGCTAGGCGACAACTCAGCATACGCCTTCCAAAAATCAGCCGTCGTGAAGGACTTCATTGAGATCTCTCACGTTATTGGTTGCAATATCTGTCTCTGCTTGAGCAATGAGATGATCCAATTTCCCTGATGCTACATCTAATTCAATTTGTTCATCCCATGCATCATCAAGATACTCTTGAAGCCATTTTGCAAGGTTACGAACTTCACTTTCGGGTAATTGCTTGATCGCAGATTCAACTTCTAGTCGAGTCGTCATAAAGTACTCCATACCTCGAAATATCACTTAATTATTGCCAATCAGGGCTTGAAAGAATTGTAGCTTTGAGGTCAGTCAACTAGATTCTGACTCGCAAATAAAGTTAACTTAAGAAGTCCCCAAATCATACTCATCTTGAATATTCTTGAGTCGGAAACTAGCATTAAAGTTTTTCTTAAACTGACTTTGCAGGTTCTGTATTCTTGTTGTTTGTCTAGGTACACGCGTAGATACAACAAAACATAGCTTCTTTCGCTTTTTGGGATCTTCCGATA
>JAAUPA010000188.1 GCA_012034615.1 Leptolyngbyaceae cyanobacterium CSU_1_4
GTCATGCCCTACGACGGATTCCATGCCATGAATGACTGAGCCTGAACCCAGGAATAGCATTGCCTTGAAGTAGGCGTGAGTCATGAGGTGGAACAGTCCGGCTCCATAAGCGCCAACGCCCATTGCCATGACCATGTAACCTAGTTGCGACATGGTGGAATATGCCAGCCCTTTTTTGATGTCGTTTTGGGTGATGGCAATGGTTGCGCCTATCAAGGCGGTGACAGCGCCCGTCCAAGCGATGACGTTCATGGTAGCAGGCAGATGCTCAAACACGGGATACATCCGCGCCACGAGAAAGACTCCGGCTGCCACCATGGTTGCTGCATGAATGAGCGCCGATATTGGGGTAGGCCCTTCCATGGCATCGGGGAGCCAAACATGGAGAGGGAATTGGGCAGATTTTGCGACGGGACCCAGGAAAACCAGGATGGCAAAGAATGAGGCTAGGGTTGCGCTCAGGGCACCTGATTCGATGAGAGACTGGAGACGATCGCCAATCACGTCAAATTCAAAGCTGCCCGTAGACCAGAACAGCGCCAACATGCCCAAAAGCAGCCCAAAGTCTCCCACGCGGTTCACCACAAATGCTTTTTGGCAGGCATCGGCGGCGGCTTTGCGATCGTACCAAAAGCCAATCAGCAGGTAGGAACACATGCCCACCAGTTCCCAAAAAATATAAACCTGTAACAGGTTAGGGCTCAGCACTAAGCCCAGCATGGAAGAACTAAAAAGGCTGAGGTAGGCATAAAACCGGACATAGCCCGCATCATGCGCCATGTAGCCATCTGTGTAAATCATCACAAAGAACGCCACCGTCGTCACAATCACCAGCATCATTGCGGTTAAGTGATCGACCGTGTAGCCCATGGTCAGGCGAAAATCTCCTGCTGCTGCCCACTCAATTAAATGCGTGTAGGGTGCATGTCCTTGGAGCTGACTAAACAGCAGAGCAAAAGACAGCACCATCGCCGTTCCACAAAGAGAGACAATCAAACCCGAGCTTAAGCTTCGGAGTTTATTCGTCGTTTTACCGTAAGAAACTAAACCTAAGCCTAACAACGTCGCTCCTGCCAAGGGCAGAACCGGGATGATCCAGGCAAATTGATAAATGGATTCCATAAGTCACGCCCACTCCACAGCGCTCTATCGAGCTGGCAAAACCGCCTTTATTGTGGCATACCAAAGCTCTATAAAATTCTTAAACCAAAATGAAGTTCTTTCAAAGCACTTACATCTAAGTTCGTAACGATGGGTTAAGCAAAGCTCTACCCAAGCCCTGTTTTAACACAGTGTGGAATAGGTGAGGATGAAGAACTGTTCACAGACAACCCTTCATTGAAAATCCCCGACTTCTTGAAGAAACCGAGGAGCTTTCACTCTACCGAAAGTTATGGGAAAGCTGTCTTCCTTGAGGTTTAACCGACTCCTCTTGCTCTAAAACAACTAGATATCTAGATCCATGAGATTGAGTTTAGGACCATAGGTTTCGATGAACTCGCGGCGAGGTGCTACACGATCGCCCATCAACACAGTAAAAATGCGATCGGCTTCGGCGGCATCTTCAATTTCAATGCGCTTCAGGGTTCGGCTTTCGGGGTTCATGGTGGTATCCCACAATTGCTGCGGCATCATTTCGCCCAAACCCTTAAACCGCTGAATTTCGTACTTGGCATTTTCAGGAAATCCGGCGACAATTTGGTCGCGTTCGCGTTCGCTGTAGCAGTAATAATGATTACGCCCGCGCTCTACTTTGTATAAAGGAGGACAGGCAATGTAAATATAGCCCTGCTCTACCATTGCCCGCCGATAGCGGTAGAAAAAGGTGAGCAGCAGAGTCCGAATATGCGAACCATCCACATCCGCGTCCGTCATGAGACAAATGCGGTGATAGCGAAGTTGAGTCGCATCAAACTCTTCACCTTTAATGCCTAAGCCAAGAGCCGTAATCAGCGCTTGAATTTCAGTGTTTTTATAGATCTTGGCATCATCGGTTTTTCGATATTGAGGATTTTGCCTCGTAACGGCAAGATGGCTTGAAACCGGCGATCGCGCCCTTGCTTGGCAGAACCTCCCGCAGAATCTCCTTCCACAATGAAGATTTCTGACTCGGAAGGATCGCGCGAACTACAGTCTGCCAGCTTACCAGGCAGCGTTGAAGACTCCAGCACCGACTTCCGCCGCACCAATTCACGGGCACGCCGCGCCGCCTCGGCTGCGTTAAAAGCTTGAATTGCTTTGTCAAGAATCGCGTCGGCAACGCCTGGGCGAAACTCTAAGTACTCGCTGAGCACTTCACCGACCAAAGAATCCACAATCCCTCGGACTTCGGTATTGCCCAGTTTCGTCTTAGTTTGTCCTTCAAATTCTGGATCAGGCACTTTAACAGAAATAACGCCCGTTAGACCTTCCCGGACGTTTTCGCCCGCCAGGTTAGATTCGCCTTCTTTAATTTTGTTGCGTTTACGGGCGATCGAGTTCATCGTCCGAGTTAAAACCGCCTTCAGACCTTCTAAATGAGTCCCGCCGTCGATGGTGCGAATATTGTTAGCAAAGCCAAGAAGCGTGTCGGTGTAAGCATCTTCACACCATTGCAGCGCCACTTCAATTTGCACATTATTTCGCTCACCTTGCACATAGATCACCTCTTCATGGAGGGACTGCTTGTCCTTATTCATGTAGGCGATGTATTCCCGAATGCCGCCTTCGTAATAGTAGGTTTCGACATGGGGCTGATGGTTGGGCAAGTCAGCAATGCGGTTATCGGTGAAGACTGTTTTGACACCGCCGTTGAGGTACGCCAATTCACGCAAGCGACCGGATAGGGTGGTGTAGTCGAAAACGATACCTGTGGTGAAAATAGTTGCGTCGGGCAGGAAGGTAACCGAAGTTCCGGTGCGATCGCCCCCAATCGATTCCACTTGCAGTTCGCCAGTAGGAACACCCCGATGATACCGCTGGGTATGCAGCTTGTGGTTGCGCCAGACTTTGACCTCTACCTGTTCAGAGAGCGCATTAACCACAGAAACGCCCACCCCGTGCAGTCCGCCCGAAACCTTATAGCCGCCGCCACCAAATTTACCGCCCGCACCCAACACCGTCATGACTGTTTCTAGGGCAGATTTGCCAGTTTTGGTATGAGTATCAATGGGAATACCGCGACCATCATCGACCACCGTGACAGAACCGTCGGCGTTCAAGGTCACCAGAATTTCTTTACAATGTCCGGCTAGCGCCTCATCAACGGAGTTGTCTACAACCTCGTACACTAGATGATGCAACCCTCGGGGTCCCGTGCTGCCAATGTACATGCCCGGACGCTTGCGAACATGCTCAAGCCCTTCTAAAACTTGAATTTGATCAGCACCGTAATCTGTCGTCGTCATAGGATGAAGCGCTCCTCTAGCTCGTTTGAAGCCACGTTAGACTTCAAAACATCAAAATATACCAAAATTATAGCACAAAAGGGTTTGAGGGGATTTTAAGACGGTTTGAGACAAAGTTTGAAACCTAGATGGATCTGGAGTGTTTCCAGAACACTCTTAATTCTTGCCTATTGAATTCTAATGAAGAAAACAGAATTTGCTCCATTAATTTTAGCGCGGAGGAAGTTTTTTGAGTACTAAAGTACTACACTCTTCGCCCTCCTCTTCGTTTTCATCGTCCTTAATTGTCATTGGGGGTCCTACTGCTACTGGAAAATCGGGTTTGGCGATCGCCTTAGCCCAGCAGCTCAACAGTTCCATCATCAGCGCCGACTCCCGTCTGGTTTACCGAGAGTTCAACATTGGCACGGCTAAACCCTCTGCCACCGAGCAGCAACAAGTCCCGCATTATTTAATTGATATCTGTGAACCCACCGAGACTCTGACCCTGGCGGAATACCAACGGCAAGCGCGATCGGCGATCGGCTGCATCCCTGCCCCGGCTCTCTTGGTGGGCGGCACTGGTTTATACATTCGATCGATTGTGAAAGGGCTAAAAATTCCCCAGGTGCCGCCCCATGCAGAATTGCGATCGCAGCTTCGATCGCTGGGACAATCCCAGTGTTACGAGTTTTTGCGTCAGGTCGATCCAGCATCCGCCCTAAAGATTCATGCTAATGACCCCGTGCGAACGCTGCGAGCGCTAGAAGTATTTTACGTCACCGGACAACCCATTTCTCGGCAACAGGGGGAAGATCCACCCCGCTATCCCATTTTGCAAATTGGGCTAGATTGCTTTGAGCCAGAGGCATTGGAGCGACGCATCGCCCAACGAACCCAGGACATGGTGGCGGCTGGATTTGTGGCAGAGGTCGAAGCCCTGGCAGAGAAATATGGGGATCTGCCGCTTCTAAAAACTTTGGGATACCGCGAGATCGGGCAATATTTGGCAGGAGAGATAGATTTAGAAGCGGCAAAGGCTTTGACGGTATTGCATACCCGCCAGTTTGCCAAGCAGCAGCGCACTTGGTTTCGGGCTGATCCGGCGATCGCTTGGTTTGATTCAGACTCTCCTGATCTGTTTGCGAAAGTCTGGGATCACGTTCAGCGTTTCTTAACTCAAGCGCTATAGCCAAGATGCCTAACTCCTTATCAAGAGTCAGGCATCTGCTGCAATGACTTCTATTTTTCGGGCTTTATTTTCAGGCTTTGCTACGGGTTTGAGTGAATAGCTATCTGGAATCTACCGAGCAAAATGATCAAGACTTGCCATCTTCAAAGGAGTTGAGGAAGCCTCGGATTTTCTCTGCGGCAATATCTCGACCGCCTAGACCAAAGGCTAGGGCGATCGCCACAGACACCGCACCCAACAGCAAACCAAAAGCCAAGTTAACAATGCTGCTAGCAATGCCCATTTGTTGAAGAGACATGGCGGCAACCAATGCCAAAATGCAAACCCGGGCAGTCTGACCCAACACATTCGCCTGCCGACCTCCCGAAAGAGTAATCAGTTTGAACGCCAAGTTTGCCAAGTACAGACCGATCGCAAAGATGGCGATGCCCACCAGCACGCGCAGAGAAACTGCCAAAACACCATTCATTAAGGCGGTCAGCGCAGGCAGCCCTAAAACTTCTGTTGCCGTCACCACGCCAAATAGAATGATCCCGACTAGGGTGACAATGCCCGCTACTTCTGAAGGCGTGCGGCTAGGTAACAGGGCTTCGGTTCTGAGGGCGTTGCTGCCCATGCCGACTTCATCAATGGGTGGGACAGGACGAGCCAGAGCCGGAATGCCCAACAGCGACGTAATATTGTTGAACCCAATGCTAGTCAAAATGTTAGCTACCAAATCGGCAACAAACCGCCCAATAAAGTAGAACAGCGTCACGATTAGTCCTGCCGTGAGAATCTGGGGCAGCTTCGTCAGCACTTGGTTCAACATGGCTACGGCGGGCGTAGAAATGGCGGCAATATCGAGCGCATTGAGCGCCGCGATCGCCGTTGGAATCAACACCAACACATAGACGACCGTCCCCAGCAGCGTCGAGAGTGACATTCCCCCAGCCGAGCGGTTAAAGCCCATCCGCGCGCCGAGTTGATCCGTGCCGATCGCTGCTAGCAAATTAGTGGTAATACCCTTAACGATTCGAGCCACCAACCAACCGATCGCCCCAATCAAAATCGCCGTCAAAATCTTAGGAAGAGCGGACAGAATCTGATCGAGCAAATTCTGTACCGGAGCCAAGGGTCCTTGCAGTTCCAGCACATCTAGCACTAAGGGCAAGAAGAACAAAAACACAAACCAGTAGAGGGCGTTCCCCAAGGTTTCGGTCACCACAATCGGGCTTTCCCCGCCCACCTCGCCCGTCTGCTCCCTCAGCTTATCGTCTAAGTTAAAGCGAGCTAATCCATTAGTCACCAGCGTCTTTGCCAGCGTTGCAATGAGCCAAGCTATTCCCAGCAGCACCGCCGCAGAACCCAGCCGGGGCAAATAGCCCAAGATCTGTTGTAGGAAGGCATTAAGCGGGGTGGAAACACTTTCCAGACGAAGTGCATTGAGGAATGCCACCAAGGTGAACGCCAGAATCAACCAATAAACCGAAGTTGCGACCCACTTCGCGATCGGCAAGGAAGGTTCACTCGAACGCTGACCCGCCATTCCTGAAATTTGGCGATCGATCCCTGTCTTTTTCAAAAGACTTTGAATCAAACTCGCCACAATGGTGGCGACCACCCAACCGACAATTAAGATCACCAGCGCTCCCAGGAAACTGGGAATAAACTGACCCAATTGAAAGCCAGTCCCTTGAAACAGCCCAGAAGCTGCGTTGCCGACTGGCTGAACAGGTGCCGACTGAACGGGCACAGGTTGAACGGGTGCTTGAGCGAGCCAAGATATCTGAAATAGATAAGACAGGTCTAACTCAGGGAAAACACCGAAACTAATTGCATTCATAATGACCTTAAACCGTAGATGGAGAATTCATCAAGAAAACATGAAGTCCGTTTGAGCGCTTATTGTATAAGGATTTGCCGAAAACCTCAAGGTGCTAGCAGAGGAGGAAAAGTAGGATCTTAAGTAAAATGTTTTACTGAGGTAAGTTGAATAGCTCGAGTCAAAATTAGAGTGATTTAAGCCGCTGTTGTTGAATCGTTCAGGTGTTGAATCGTTCAGGAGACTGAATCGTTCAGGAGGTTGAATCCTTGAGAGGAGCCGTTGAGCGATCGCCCGTGTCTCAGCTTAAAGCACCCAAGTCTCTGCTGAGAGGAAATCTTTAGAAACTTCGACCCGAGGGCTTTGGATTATTTGAACAAATTACCAAAACCCACCGAGAACTTATCACTAAATTTAGGGTGTAACTGGTGTTTTGCTTTACCAATCCCCGATTTTGCTTTACCAATCCCAAAAATAAAATCACAGAAGAGGAAATCTCGCTAAAGTAGCGTTAGTGACATCCTGCATGTGGAGAAGATTCCCGAAATGTCGTCTCACCAGGTTTTTGAACAATCGATCCAAGTCAATGCAAGCGCCACGGCAGTCGAAAAGTGCATTACCGATTCGGTGTTAATGCATCGTTGGCTGAATCCTGCCTTGCGGTGTGAGCCGATAGGGGAATGGAGTACAGAGTTGGGTGCAAAAAGTCGGTTTATCATTCAAATTCCTTTGTTGCAACCTAGCCTTCAGAGTGTGGTGGTGGAACGGAAGCCCGGGTTGATTGTGTGGGAATTCTCGGGCTTTTTTCGAGGACGCGATCGCTGGGAATGCTTGCCGACCGAAAAAGGCACTAGCTTGGTCAATCGCTTTGAGTTCCAAATTCCGAATCCGATCGTGCGCTATGGTTTCAACACGTTTGCCTTTAATTGGACGAAACAAGACATGCAAGCTCAGTTGCGCCGATTAAAGCGCGTCGCCGAACAAGAGTATTTAAAAACCGCCATGCCCTAATCCCGTTCCGGGGAATCAGGATCATGCAAAATCAGGCAGGCACAGTAATTCGTTCAGCCCCAGAAAGCTTAAAAGCGGCATGAACGGCTTTTAATGCCTTTACCCCGTCTTCTTCGGGCACCACACAGCTAATTTTGATTTCAGAAGTTGCAATCATTTGAATATTGATGCCTTCCTGAGCCAACGCCTCAAACATTTGTCCTGCCACGCCCGGACACCCGACCATGCCCATGCCAACAATACTGACCTTGGCGATCGCCCGGTCTACCATCACCTCGCCCATGCCCCAATCTTGAGCCGCCCCTTGCAACAACGCTTGAGCATCTTCTGCGTCCAACTGCGTCACTGTGAACGCAATGTCCCGGGTTGCCACTCCGTTCACCCAGCGGCAGCGCTGAGACTGAATAATCATATCCACGCTAATGTTGCGATCGGCAAGTAGGCGAAAAATCTTTGCCGCCATTCCAGGGCGATCGGGCACTTGCCGAATGGCTAGACGCGCTTGTTTCAGGTCAAGAGCCGCCCCCCGGACTGGAGCCAAGGTAGATCGCACTGGAGCCACAACTGGAGAACTGCTGACTTGAAACGTGTGGCAAAGAGCTGCGATCGCCCGATCGCAATCTGCCGCATCGACTGCGCAACTCACCTTCACCTCAGAAGTCGAAATCATTTGAATATTAATTCCGGCATCTGCCAAGGTAGAAAACAGGGTTGCCGCAACGCCGGGTCGTCCAATCATGCCCGCTCCAGCAATGCTGACTTTAGCAATTTTTCGTTCTACTAATACCTCGGCTTCTCCCGCCGCCGGATCGAGGACATGGCGCAGGGCTGGGGCGATCGCTTCGGCAACAGCTTCGGCACGGGTCAAAGAATTTTGGGTGACCGTGAAGGCAATATCATTGGTATTGGCTTCATGAATCGATTGAATAATCAGATCCACATCCAAATCTTGCGTCGCAATTTCACCAAATAACCGAGCCGCAATTCCAGGGCGATCGGGCACTCGCAGCAGCGCTACTTTGGCTTGATCAAGATCAAATTCTACGGCATCGACAGGATGGGCAATCTCTAGTCCTGCCAGCGATCGGGGCTGAGGCAGAGGCGACACCACCCGCGTTCCGGGTTCATCAGTCCAGCTCGAACGAACCACCAGCAGAACGCCATAGTTTCGAGCAATTTCTACAGCGCGAGGGTGCAGCACTTTTGCGCCCAAGCTTGCCAACTCCAGCATTTCATCTGACGTAATTTCGCTCATAAGCTGAGCATCTGGCACAATGCGAGGATCGGTGGTGAGAATGCCCGGAACATCGGTATAGATTTCGCAACAGTCGGCCGTAAGAGCAGCGGCGAGGGCAACGGCTGAAGTATCAGAGCCGCCGCGCCCCAAGGTGGTGATCTCTAGCTCATCTAAACTGCTGGTGCCCTGAAAGCCCGCCACAACGACCACTTTTCCCTCTGCCAAATATCGCTCTATCCGTTCAGTTTCAATGCTGAGAATCCGGGCGCGGGTATGTTCGGCTTCAGTCACAATGCCGACCTGTCCCCCTGTCATTGAAATTGCGGGCTGACCCAGTTCTTGCAGCGCCATGCTTAAGAGGGCGATCGTCACCTGTTCGCCAGTAGACAGCAGCATATCCATTTCTCGCCGATTTGGGCTGGGCGAAATGTCGTATGCCAATTTCACCAGTCCATCGGTTGTTTTGCCCATTGCCGAAACCACCACAACCACAGAGCTACCCGCCTGTACCGTTTGTTTCACCCGCTGTGCCACTGCCTGAATCCGCTCAATTGAGCCAACCGATGTGCCACCGTACTTTTGAACAATCAGTGCCATAGTTTTTATAGTGTGAAGCGATCGCCAAATTCTAAATCGCTTGCCTCCAGGCTACAACGATACCAAGATTTATAGAGAGGAAGAGTACGAGAGAAAACAAAACTCATCGTGCTTCAGCGCTAATAGGTGGTCAATTTTTAGTAGGTAGAGACGAGCGAAATCAAATGATCAATCCAAAATCCAAATCCAAACCCAAATCCAAATCCAAATCCAAATCCAA
>JAAUPA010000189.1 GCA_012034615.1 Leptolyngbyaceae cyanobacterium CSU_1_4
CAATTTGTCGCAACACCCCAAACGGCACCGTTAGCAAAATCTGTTCATAGCTGCGTTCCTCACTCGTTGAGCCTTGTCGTAAACTCACCCGATAATCACCCTCTGGTTTTTGCCGAATAGACTCCAATACCGTGGCGGTTTCCACGTCTCTGTTCAACCGCTGTGCCAATTTTTGGGGAATCTGATCATTGCCGCCAATGACGTGATACCGCTCGTCGCTAACGCCGTAAGTACTCCATTGACCCACCTCTGCCCCAATTAAAAACAACATATTCAAACAAGACTGCGACTCCGCATCTCGCCCAAACTCAGTAATATAAGCCACTTTCAGCAGTTGATCGACCACGGGTGAGAGCGGTGTAGTAGACAAATATTCTGCAATGGAGAGGCGATCGAGCCGAATTGCGGCTGGACTCGGATCGTGATAGCCAATACTGCGATCGGTGCTGTTACCGCAAGGGTCGGTCAACGTTTGCAAATCATCTGCAATTCGCCTTGCCAAGGGCGAAAACTCCTCAATGATTTGCTGCTGACTGATTCTACGTCCCTGAAAAAATAAAACCTCCGGCTCTAACCCGGTATCCGCCAATCGCAGATCAGCCAGTTCTAGCCCCAGTTCTACCGCCAGCGATCGCACCGCCCGATGACGAGTATCAATAAACTCTCCTCCCATTTCCACTACGCCCGGAGCGATCGCCACATTCCGCAAACTCCGCAATCGCCCCCCCGGCCGCCTGCCTGCCTCTACCACATCTACCTGCACTCCTGCCTGTTGCAACCGATAAGCTGCCGTTAAGCCCGCAATCCCAGCTCCCACAATCAGCACGCTGGATTTACTTGATCGATCAAAGATAAACCCGCAGATGCGCCTTGATTTTCTGCTCCTTGATTGTGTGCAGACGGCAGCAGCCCCCCTCCCCCGTGCTGCTTGGCAGATACCGCAAGGGTCGCCGCCATACCGCCCAACACTTGCCGCCGCGACAGCCTCCACTCCATGATCTCATCCGCTGGCATCCCTGTTTTTGCTGAAGTCAGATAAACCTGATAAGCCTGTCGCAACCGATCAACTAACGCCGTTCTAGCCATAAAATCAAGATTTAGTTACTACAAAATAATTTTCGTCGTCTCCTCCCATTTTCAGAAGGAACTCGTCTATGCCCTGGTTTGTGAAAATTGAAAAAGGCATTGTCAACAAACCGACTTTTGACCAGTTTGTTCCTGCCCACAAAGACTATGTTAAAAACTTAATTGCCAACGGTCACCAAGCAAAAACCGGATACTGGAAAGAATTTGGCGGTGGAATGCTATTGTTTCAAGCCAAAGATTTAGCAGAAGCCAAGGCGATCGCCGCTCAAGATCCACTCATTAAAAATGGCTGCGTGGAGTACGAGCTGCACGAATGGTGCATCGTCCTTGAATAATCCTTAAATAATCATTGAATAATCCTTCATTGTCTTAATAACCCCTAAACAGCAAGAACCCTTAAAAGATCCCTAACGAGTGGTTAAGATTGAAAGTGTGGAAAGGATGGGAGACAAAAGCATGAGCGATGATGATGGATTCAAAATAGTGGCAGACAACCGTCAAGCCCGATTTCTTTACGAAATCCTCGAAACCTACGAAGCCGGAGTAGAACTTCGGGGCACCGAGGTCAAATCAATTCGTCATGGCAAAGCCAACCTGCGCGACGGCTACGCCCTGATTCGCAAAGGAGAGGCGTGGCTTCACAATGTTCATATTTCCCCTCATCAAACCGCTAGCCAAGTCTTTAATCATGAACCTCTCCGCACCCGCAAACTGCTGTTACACAGCAAAGAAATTAGCAAGCTAGTCAGCCAAGTCGATCAGCAAGGGCTAACCGTGGTGCCGCTAAAAATGTACCTGAAGCGCGGCTGGGTGAAGCTGACGATCGCCCTGGTTCGAGGTAAGAAGCTTCACGACAAACGGGAAGACCTGAAGCGCAAACAAGAAACCCGAGAAATTCAGCGCGTCATGAAAAATAACTAAAGATCACCTCAATGAATGAGCGGATTGAACCCATCTATCTCTTTCCTGAGAGAGGTGAGCAAGCCCCCTAGAGTAGGGGCAAAGCAGAATGCACCGCCGCTCCTGAGGAGTACCAGGGTGCGATCGCCAAAAATAAATCATGATGCCCAGAGAATGTAACAAGATGTTGCGAATTCAATTCTTTAATGTTACATTTCTTTGCAAGGGCTGGCGGCTCGTCTTGGTTTGTTTGGCGTGATGCAAGCTCATCAACTTCAACAGACAGGACTTTCACTAGTACCGAGTATCTCCTTCCAACACAGCGAGTTTAGCCAGCCTACCTAAAGGCTGGCTTTTCACTGAGCCTCTCATTAAAACCTTGAATTCAAGTTCTATCTACCGTTATATTTGTTCCTCAATTCCCCTTAAATTCCTCAAGGTGTGTCATGGTTTCAATAGAACTAAAGATAGTTTTGATTAAATCTTGAGTGAATCCGGTTTGAGAGAACAACGCCGTGATAGCTTAATGAATGGCGAAGACACCTTGATGAGGGTTACTACCCAATCGCACCCAGCCTATTATTGAAGTGACATTGGGCGGCTCTCATTCCACAGTTATTGATATTGCAAGTTTGTAGGTAGGATTATCAAAGTTGGTTAAGCAGCGACACAGCCTACTGATAAAGAGGGTCAGATCCGGTTCCTTTACTGAAGTAGGGAACACATTTTCTAAACCGTTTATCTCTTTTAAGCCTCTGGAGGTTTTTTTATAATGTCTATTCGCATATACGTGGGTAATCTGCCCAAAGAGTTTGAGCGTGAGGAATTAGAGGCTGTGTTCGCCGAATTTGACGAGTCTGCCTCTACTAAAGTCATTACCGATCGCAAAACAGGCAAATGCCGTGGCTTTGGTTTCGTCACCGTCAAAACTGATGAACAAGCCGATGTTCTCATCGAAAAGTTCAATGGCTTTATGTTCAAAGACACCGAGCTAAAACTTGAGAAAGCTCTTCCTCGTGCCAAAGGCAGTGAAGAAGGTGCCCCTCCAGCCGCTCCTGTGGGTGGCGGTGCTGCCAAGCGCAGTAAGTCGTCTAACAGCGGCAACAAGTCTCGCCGCCCTGCATCTGCCGAGCCTACTGAGTCTGAGTCGGTTCAGCCTGATCCACGTTGGGCACAGGATCTAGAAAAACTCAAGCAGCTTCTAGCCGCTCAAACCACCAATTCTTGATTTAGCTCAGAATAGCTTCTCATTAAAACTCAATACATTCCATAAGATTTGCTCTTTTAGAAGCATTCTCTTTTAGAGCTCGCTCGCTCGTTCTAACTAGAGTTTCTTGGACAGCAGCCAATGACCCTAGAAGAATTTCTGAGGTCGTGGGCTGTTGTTTATGGGGTTAGCCGCTTACTCCTGAACCAGAATTTTACCTAGACCAAAAGAAGGATTTTTTGCAGCAATAGGTCAGGGCGAACAGGTTGAAACAGCCAATCATTTGCCCCGATCGCCCCCCAATTTGTTTGCGTTCCCCCCTGTCCTTCATTCGCCATAACGATGACCTTTAGCTTGCTAGTTGCCAAGTTTCGGCGCAAACGCTGAATCAGGTCAGCGCCATTAATATCTGGAAGCTGAGCATTGGTAATCACAATAAAAGGACGAAGCGCTTCAATTTGATCAATTGCCGTAGAGCCTTCTAACAACCAAACCACCTGATAGCCTGCTGCCGTTAGAATGTCACACACCAAAGTGGCATTGTCTTCATCCTGCTCAATTAAAACGATCCGTCCTCGCGGCTGGTCAACCAGAGGCGGAATTCGCACGTTAATCTCGCCTAGGTGAGAAGTGGGTAGCTGTACCGTAAAAATAGATCCCACACCGGGTGTAGATTCCACACCGACCCAGCCGCCATGCAGCTCTACTAATTGCTTGACCAGCACCAATCCTAACCCTGTGCCTTTGTACTGGCGCTGATAGCCCGCATCAAGCTGCCGAAATTTTTGGAAAAGTAGGGGTAACTCGGCTGCCCCAATACCAATTCCTGTATCTTTAACTTGAAAGGTGACTTGGTTCTCTTCGCGAAGTAACCCCAACGTGACTTTTCCGCCTTCGGACGTAAACTTGATCGCATTGTCCATCAAATTAAACAAAATTTGTTGCACTCGTCGAGGATCTGCTGTAAAACTCTCGACTTTTTCTCTGGGGGGCAAGTCTAACTTGAGTTCAATTTCTCGCAGCGTCGCTTGAGCCTCAAATGCCTTCACGGTCTGACGTGCCAATAGGGTGGGCGAAACCTTGGCGAGCTCCAGCGTCATTTGATGGGATTCTGCTTGTGACACGTCGAGAATGTCGTTGATTAAGCTTAAGAGTTGTTCGCCACTGTCATGAATAGTTTGTAAAAAACCTTGCTGCCGTTCGTTGAGCGTATCTTTTGACCACCGCTGGAGGGTAGTGGACATGCCAATAATGCAGGTCAAAGGGGTTCGGAGTTCGTGGGTGACGCTGGCAAGGAATTCGCTTTTGGCTCGATTGGCTGATTGCGCGGTCTGCGTGACGGCTTGGAGTTCCTGAGTGCGTTCAATGACGCGCTGTTCTAAGGTTTGCTTTTGTTGCTGGAGTTCGGAATAGAGCTGGGCTTGGCTGATGGCGATCGCCAAATGTTCGGCAATTTGCTGTAAAAAATGCCGTTCGCTCTCTCGCCATTGGCGGGTATGATGGCATTCATGAGCCACCAAAAAGCCCCAGAGTGCTTGATTTTGAAAAATAGGAGAAATCAGCTTAGATCGCACCTGTGCGGTTTGGAGAAAATGTAGCAAACAAGGGGTTGCCGCATAAGACACGTTGACATCTTCTACCGCTAAAGCCGAACCTTGACCGTAAAGCACAGAGTGTCGAGAGCTTTGCAACACGTCACAAGTATCA
The DNA here is from genome assembly GCA_012034615.1 of Leptolyngbyaceae cyanobacterium CSU_1_4. Taxonomy (GTDB): domain Bacteria; phylum Cyanobacteriota; class Cyanobacteriia; order Elainellales; family Elainellaceae; genus Timaviella. The sequence continues at coordinate 4,901 of JAAUPA010000189.1, forward strand.
ATTAAATTCAAAACCGATGAAATCTCATCAGACGCTTTAGCTTCATAGGCGACAAAGCCGCTTTCTGGCGAAGAGTCATTAGAATGCCCCAGTTGGTAAATGATCAGGCGATCGGCATTTAAAAACTCTCGTCCTTGATCCACTGCCGTTTGCAAATGACGGGCAGTTCTAAGCTTTGACGGATTTGAGTTGTGACCTGTTGGATTTGCTGCTGCATGGCGATCGTTCCAGCCGCTTCAGAGGCTAAAGACTCTGTGGTAAGGTCTGTGGTAAGAATATGAATGAGCTGGAGAGTAAACTCAGATTGAATGTGGGGATTGTTGGGCTGAGGCTTGGTGATAGGCTGAGGAGCAGTCAGTTGAGATAGAAAACAGGCGATCGCTTCCGGCTCAAACGTTAGACTAATGCGATGCCCTTGTGCCACCCGTTCTCCCACCAAAAGCGCACTGAACTCTGCCGACAAAACGCCCATAAAGTGATCAACCCTCAGCCCTAACCCCTCAAAGGGCGATTCAATGCAAAGCGATCGCGGCATCTCTGGCGATCGCTGCTCTGTCAGCACCCATGCCTCAGCCCCCGCTGTTTCTGCCAAAAGCCTCTGTAATTGGATAAACTGTGAACTCGATAAAACTTGACTTACCACTGGCGACTTAAAAGATTGCATAGCTTCGTCTGCACCAAATACTCCGGCTGTCAGCCGAGCCTAGGAAAAGGACACAAAAGACGTTTCATTAAGACCTTGTCTTCATCTTGCCTTCCTGACTTGAGTCAATGCCCAGTTCACCATAAAATCTTTAGGGTTGCCAACGCCACCTGTTCAAAATCCCTCATTCTTTCTCTCCATGACTGCCACTCTCAAAACTACGCCTCGCCTCGCCTCGCGATTAGTCAATGGCATCCTTGCGATTAAACCGTTGGCGGCCTTCGCCAAACATCAAGCCCGCTCCATGATGATTAAACGGGCAGAATCCATTGGCGTTTACTGGCGGCAAGAAGTTCAAATCTTGCGATCGCGCGGCAGCCAAGCCGAGTTTGCACCAGAGTGGGAAACTGAGCTTGCCCAAGTCAAAAATCCCAACTTAACCTATCCCAACTATTATCTCTGCCCTTTCCATGCCTATGACCAAGGCAACATGAGCTGGGAAGCTGCCATGGAAGTAGAAGTGGCAGCCCACGCGGTTCACGCCAAAATTTGCAAGATGCAGGCGCAAAAGGAGATGCCATGCTGCGGCAAAGCTATCACGACGTTTTGCAGAAGCAGATAACCCTTGCTCCACAAGCCCTGTTAGACATAGGCTGTAGCGTTGGAATGAGCACCTTTGCATTGCAAAACACCTATCCCCAAGCACAAATCACTGGGCTGGACTTGTCTCCCTACTTTTTGGCAATCGCCCAATATCGGTCTTTCAAATCGTGTGCCCAGCCTGCTCCCACTTGGCTCCATGCTGCTGCTGAAGCCACTGGCTTACCCGATGCTTCCTTTGATCTGGTTTCAGCTCACTTAATTTTTCACGAATTGCCTCGAGATGCGGCGATCGCCATTCTCCAAGAGGCTCGTCGCCTTTTACGCCCCAGGGGACACCTCGCCATCATGGACATGAACCCTCAATCCGAGGTCTATGCCAAAATGCCACCGTATATTCTGACCCTGCTCAAAAGCACCGAACCCTACCTCGATCAATACTTTGCCCTCGACCTTGCCCAAGCTATCTACGACGCAGGCTTCGATCGCCCCACCATCACGTCTAATAGCTCCCGCCACCGTACCCTCGTAGCCCAAGCCCGTTAGATACCGCTACAAAAATGCACTACTCTCCTTCTCGCTTCAGTTCTTCCCATAAAACTCTTTGCAACGGGGTTTCAAGGGGCTTGTGTTGTTGCTAGCTACATATGCTGATACAACGCCTCATGGCTCAGACTTTGCTCATTACCGTCTGTTGCACGAACTTGTTCACGAAACCATTCCCATTCCTCATCATCCCACTGAATACTGATGCGTGTTTTTCAGCACTTGTCGGCGCGATCGCGCCCTGCTTCCCCTAGCTGAATCGTACTCTCTCCCTCATCTATGCCTCTTCATCCTGAGTTCGTTCATAAATTGGTAGTGTTCTAGACGTGGGGATCGGGTCATTCAGACTGCTCGACCAAATTCATAGCGATTCATGAACAAACCGATCACCCCATCGTGCAACCAGATCGACTTAGAGAAACAAATCGTTTTTCGAGTTAAGCGTTTAATGCGAGTGCGAAGCGTCAAGTGTTTACGCTCAATTTTCTGAGTGTTGGCTTTGCCAGTCGTATGCTTCAAGGGGGCAAGGTAACGCGAGTACGCGCCCCAACTATCAGTGTAAAATCGCTCAATGCCAAACGGCTTAAGTAAGGCTTGCAATTGCAGCAAAGCAACGTCAACGTGCGGTGCCAAAACATAGGCAAGAAATTGTCCCGTTTGATGATCAATCGCGTGCCACAACCAGCGTTGCTGACGTTTACTCCCGACGAAACTCCACATTTCATCCATTTCGGCTTCCGCCCCAATCGGCACGATGTCAACTTCGGTTGAGCCCAGTTGCTTCAGCAATGATTGATTCACTTATTCCAAAAAACAATCTTTTTTTTAGTGCTTCGATAACTGTGGTGGGGCTAATCTTGAGCACTCTTGCCGTGTCTCTGATGCCACTGCCATTCATCGCCATATCAACGATTTGTTCTTTTACATCCGCTAGGTAGCCTCGGTAGGAGTACTTCAAAATGAAGCTGTGCCGGGAGCACTCTGAATTGCGGCATTTGTAGCGTTGTTTCCCAGCATCTGTTTTGCCGTGCTTGACGATATCCGTACTGTTGCAGACCGGACAGCAAATCGGTTCAACAACCCTAAGATTAGTGACTGCAAGAGAGATGAGCAACTCCCTCATTATCCCTCCCACAATTCCCCATCTCTAGAACACTACCCTTGAGTTGATCATTGAGCGAAATTTTGAGCTGCCAGCATCGCCTTGACATGATAAAAATGTGATCCAAATTTCCGATCGCATCTAGTTCAGCAGTTTCGTCGGGAGTAATTTGCTCAGCTTTTCGCTTTAATGTTGGGCATTATTAAAAATAATGGCATTAGTAGAGCAGAAATAACTTTTTCCCCTCACAAGCTATGGAATGCCCACTCTGTAGTCATCCCCACTCCCATAAACATGGCAGGATATTCCGTTGGTCATCAACGCTATTTCTGCCCAGAGCGCAATCAAACCTTTTCTTCTTAAGGGAGGGGGATAATTTTCAGAAGGATATTGACAGAGGTGCGGGAGAAGGGTTATCTTAATAAAGCGGTCGAGGGAAGCCAAGCGAAAGTGAAGCGGAGAGCGACTTCCGAACCTAGACAATCTATATAGTTTTGAGAGTCAGAATAGCATTTAACATTCGTGAATGCAATAGATAGAGAGTATTTTTACTCAAGCAATCGAGATAACAAATCCGATTGAGAGATCGGAGCCGTTAAACTCAAAATGGTTAATGTGGGCAAGTCTTTAAGTAGGATTGTTTGTATTGACTACACAATGGAGAGTTTGATCCTGGCTCAGGATGAACGCTGGCGGTCTGCTTAACACATGCAAGTCGAACGGGTCCTTTCGGGGATTAGTGGCGGACGGGTGAGTAACGCGTGAGAATCTGCCTTCAGGTTCGGGACAACAGTTGGAAACGGCTGCTAATACCGGATGTGCCGAGAGGTGAAAGCTTAAGTGCCTGGAGATGAGCTCGCGTCTGATTAGCTAGTAGGAGTGGTAACGGCACCCCTAGGCGACGATCAGTAGCTGGTCTGAGAGGATGATCAGCCACACTGGGACTGAGACACGGCCCAGACTCCTACGGGAGGCAGCAGTGGGGAATTTTCCGCAATGGGCGCAAGCCTGACGGAGCAAGACCGCGTGAGGGAAGAAGGTCTGTGGATTGTAAACCTCTTTTGATCGGGAAGAAGACAGTGACGGTACCGATCGAATCAGCCTCGGCTAACTCCGTGCCAGCAGCCGCGGTAATACGGAGGAGGCAAGCGTTATCCGGAATTATTGGGCGTAAAGAGTCCGTAGGTGGGTCACCCAGTCAGCTGTTAAATAGTGAAGCTTAACTTCATAGAGGCGGCTGAAACTGGTGGTCTAGAGAGTGGTAGGGGTAGAGGGAATTTCCAGTGTAGCGGTGAAATGCGTAGATATTGGAAAGAACACCGGTGGCGAAAGCGCTCTACTGGGCCATTACTGACACTGAGGGACGAAAGCTAGGGGAGCGAAAGGGATTAGATACCCCTGTAGTCCTAGCCGTAAACGATGGATACTAGGCGTTGCCCGTATCGACCCGGGCAGTGTCGTAGCCAACGCGTTAAGTATCCCGCCTGGGGAGTACGCTCGCAAGAGTGAAACTCAAGGAATTGACGGGGCCCGCACAAGCGGTGGAGTATGTGGTTTAATCGATGCAACGCGAAGAACCTTACCAAGACTGACA
>JAAUPA010000190.1 GCA_012034615.1 Leptolyngbyaceae cyanobacterium CSU_1_4
CCTATTCTGTTCAAAGTCCCCCGAACTTGGGGGATTTAGGGGGCGGTTCGGATCACAATCTATATTCCTAAAATACTCTCTAAGCAAGATACAGCAGTTTAGGTAAACATTCGGTCTTGATTTCGTTTATCTTGATTTCGTTTATTTATCAGCCTGGAATTTCTTCTTCTATAGCTGGCTCAAACTTAACTTTGTTGTAAATATCACTCAAAGAAATTTGAAAGGGCACGGCGGCAAGAGCGATCGCCTCATCTTCTTCGTCATATTCCCGAAACCATCCCTGTTTCTTACCCGTTATACAAGATTGCTCTACATGAATCCGAGTTTGATCTACTAATAAACATTCTTGAAAACTGGGCAGGGTGCGGTAAACATTAAACTTTCCTCCGCGATCGCATGCCTGGGTAGATTTTGACAAGACCTCAATAATGACGACAGGATTGGCAATGGTATCCGTGCGATTGTTAAAATATTCTGGTTCGCCTGCAATAATCATCACATCTGGATAAGTGAAAATTTGCTTTTCGGGTATCCACAGTCGGACATCACCCACAAAAACCCCATAGTCTTGCTGCTTAAATGCAAAATTCAAGGCGCTGCTAAAATTTAGAGCAATTCGATTATGGTTCGTACTTCCCCCTGCCATAGGAATAATTTGTCCGTTGATGTATTCGCTTTTGTATTCAGAAAATTCTTCGATCGCCAGATATTCTTCGGGGGTGTAGTCACGAGTTTGAGTGGCTTGCATCACTAGAGTCCTTCACTGAATGCCTCGTCATTATGGTAACGTCCTCAGATTCACAACAGATCAGCCCCCCAGAGATAGAGCAGAACCTCGCCCTCAAATCTTTGCGCGATCGCCTGCGTCCTGGGCAGCAGCGCATGGCAGACTGGCAGGGAGGAGCATTGGCGGTTTCGGCAGTGCCAGGTTCAGGAAAATCAACCGGAATGGCGATCGCCTCCGCCCTCCTCCTAGCTCGCCGTTTCCACTCAAGCAAAGATGCGCCCGGACAGCTCGCCCTAGTCACCTTTACGCGCTCAGCCGTCGCCAATCTTAAAAGCAAAATCCGTCAGTCTTTAAAAGAGCTATCCTTGCCGCCTCAAGGATTTATGGTATCCACCTTACACGGACTGGCATTGAACATTGCCGCTCAGCACCCCGAACTTTCAGGGCTAAACCTTAGCCGCATGACGTTAGTTTCTCCGAGCCAAAGCAGTCGCCTGATTCGGGCTTGCGTCGAACAATGGCTCTCGGCAAACCCTCAAGCCTATCAACAGCTTCTGGAAGGACGACAGGCAGATCACGAGGAAACAGAGCGCTTACGTCGTCAATCGGTGCTGCGATCGGAGGTTTTACCCGAACTGGCGTTTACTGCCATCCATGAAGCAAAAAGTTCAGGGTTGCTGCCCCAGAATTTACAAGAGATCAGTAGAAATTTAGAGCTGCGCGGTTCTCTGGAGGGCGCAACTTATAACGTTTTGGAAATAGCGGCTGGACTGTACGATCGCTACCAAACACTCCTGCAATCTCGAGGCTATATCGATTACGACGACATGATTTTGGCGGCTTTACGAGTGCTGGAAAACGAGTCTGCCCGTCAGCTTTGGCAATCGCAAATCTATGCCGTTTTTGAAGACGAAGCCCAAGATTCCTCACCCTTGCAAACCCGCCTTTTAGAGATTTTGGCAACCCATCCGATCGAACCTAGACTTAATCTCATTCGAGTGGGTGACCCCAATCAAGCCATCAACTCTACTTTCACACCCGCCGATCCATCCTTTTTTAATGATTTTTGTCAGCGCTGCCAAACCCAAGGTCGCTTAGCTGAGATGGATCAGGCAGGACGCAGCACCCAAATGATCATCGACGCAGCTAACTTTATGCTCGATTGGGTCAACGATCGCTACTCCCCTGCCGCTGGCGAAACAGCCCAGCAGAGCGGGTTAACCCAGCCTTTTCGTCCTCAACACATTCATCCGGTTTCTGCCCACGATCCCCAAAGCGATGCCAATCCTGCTGCTGAAGGCATTGGCTTAGAAATTTGCTTCCCCAAGGATATCTACCGCTCTGTGGCTCTGATTGCCCAACAGGTTGCCGATCGCCTCACCCATAACCCAGAAGGACGAGCAGCCGTTTTAGTCCGAGAAAATCGGCAAGGACGGTTTTTAGCAGAGGTGTTACGAAATCCGGCTCACTATGGCATTGAAGTCAATTTGGAAGAAATAGGAATCAAAATTTACGACGTGGGCGATCGAGATCGGCATTCCCATGTGCCTGCCGAAGTTCTCACCCTGCTGCAATTCCTCGATCGCCCCCACTCCCCCGATTATTTGAAAGCAGCGCTAAGAGTATTGAGCGATCGGCAACTCATCCCCCCCCAAGACCTCAACCGCCTAGTCAGCCTCCCCCGAACAATTCCTTTATCCAACCCCGCTCGACCCCACCCCAGCCCCGAACCCGTCCTTCGAGCTCGCCGCTATTGTGCTGGGCTACTTCGGGCTCGCCTAGAACTGCCCCAGTATCAGCTTATTTCCTTCCTAGCCATGACCTTGCAGTATGACCCAGCCGAGCTAGCCAGCGCCGACAAACTAGCAGAGCGGATTTCTCAACAAACTGCTGCTGACCCCTCTATGACGGCGATCCTAGAAGCCCTGGGTGAACTGGTTCGTTCCGAGCGCTTTGAACCCATCGAAACTGACGATTCAGAAGCCCGCTACACTCGCCCCAGCCAGCTCACCATTATGACCATGCACAAAGCCAAAGGTCTAGATTGGGACTATGTATTTCTGCCCTTTCTTCACGAGGCTCTGATTCCCGGCAGTTTGCGGGTGTTGCCCCAGGCGCAGTTTCTGGGAGACTTTACGCTCTCGGAAGTGGCGCGGGCACAAATTCGCGCTTACATTCATGGCGAAACGACCTTGCCCGATATTGAAACGGCTTGGAACCGAGCAGGAGTACTGAAAACCGCTGAGGAGTTTCGGTTGCTGTATGTGGCAATGACTCGGGCACGAAAGTTGCTGTGGATGTCGGCAGCGCGTCAGGCTCCTTTTACGTGGAGTAAGCCGGAGAATTTGAGCGATCGCCCTCCTTGCCCGGTGTTGCCAGCCTTGGCTCGACAGTTTCCGCAGGCTGTCCTAAACGGCTGAAGCCAGCGCGCTGCTAACATCAAATCACCTAGTAAAGTCAAGCCTGATGAATATTCCTGCCACCGCCCTGTCTAATTCAGCCATCTTGAGTGCTGAAGAGATCCGACAGCTTGAAAAGAATTATCAGATCAAGACCTTCCCGAAGTTCTAGAGTTCATCACTCAACACCCTGAACTACTGCCTGTTTTGCAGGAAGCCCCCGCGCAGATTGGGGTTTACTTTCCGGGTGAAGGCTTGTCACTTCACGTTGACTATGATCCTGAGATCATTGATGACGTTTGTCTGGTCATCTCGATTTTGACAGCGGGTGAAGCGAACTTTAGTTTTTAATAAATCTCCCAACCTACCGATCGCTCCGTAACCTTTATTCTTCTTTCATCGTTTCACCACTTCTTTCGGCAGTGTCGGGATAAAGCCCACCAAATTCCTTGAAAGCCTCCTTAGATTCTTCACCAATCCTTTTTAACCGCTCACCCGGATTGCCTTCTACCTCACGCGCCTCTTGTTGCCATTCTCTAGTAGTGGTCGGTCTTTCAGAGTTGCCTTTTTCTAAAACACGATCAATACGCTGACCTAAATCTGGATTATTTCGCGGGGTTTCAGCAGGTGCAAGCAGCAAAATAGCGCCAACCAAGGCGATCGCCAAAAACTGTTTTACTTGAAACGATTGAATCCAAGAATTGAGACGAGCGATCGCCTGAGCAAATAAATTAATCATAAAAAACCTCCATGGGTTTACGGTTTCTAGTACCCATGGAGCTTATCGAATTGCAACCCAACCTCCTTCTACCCAAAGTTGGATCTAGACTACAGTTAGCAATTTAGGGAGTAGGTAAAGGCGATCGAATTCAAAATTATCAATTCAAAATTCAAAATTAAAGGCTGTTCATTTTGAACTTTGAATTCTTTGCTCACCTCATCTTTTATCTCTTGACGACCCCTACGACACAGATCCTTCTACCGCTGCCTCTTCTGCCTCAGCAAGCGATCGCTCTTTATCCATCCGTCGCTTCCGAGCATAAAGTTGAATAATTGCCGCCATTGCCACAACCATAGCAAATACGCCCCAACTGGCAGCGCTAGTCGGAAAGTTATTTTTAAAGATCGCTAGCAGGACGATCACCACGAGAAATACAGTAGGGACTTCATTGAGCCAGCGGAACTGCTGCCCCGTGAATTTAAACTCTCCAGCGGCAAGCTGCTTCATCCAGCGAGCGCAGAGATGATGGTAAATCAGCAGAGCCCCCACCAGAGACATCTTGACCTGGAGCCAGGTCTCTTTCAACAGTTCAGGAGCAGTGATTAGCATGGCGATCGCCATACCCACCGTCAGCACCATACCAGGAGTCGTAATCAGCTTATACAGCCGCTTCTCCATAATTTGGTATTGATTATGCAAAATGCTTCTAGCGGGTTCGGGCTGCTCCAGAGTTTCGGCATGATACACGAATAACCGTACCAAATAGAACAACCCGGCAAACCAAACCACAACCCCCACAATATGAAAAGCCTTAAACCAGAGATAGGGCATGGGTTAAATCCTCTTCTTATCTAGAACCCTATTCTACCGGGAGACGGAACCTTAGAGGCGGGAAAGGGGGCATGTAGTGAAGGGCGCTTGACGCTTTCCCCCTATTCCTAGTCCTCAAATTTCAGACCATCTGCTCAAACTCATACGGCGTACTTAAACAGCGTGCTTAAACAGCGAATCTAGATAAACCCGCGCTGCCCGACGGTAGCTGCGAGAAGAATCGGGGGTGCTGCTACAGCCATTTTGCAGCAGGAACAGCGACAGAGCCGCTGCAAAAACGCGATCGTGATCCCAATCGGGGTGTGTTTCCAAATAGTCTTGAAGCGATTCGTGCAAATCTTCAGGAATTTCAGCCAAAATGCTGACGTTTGAATTCATAGAAACCTCTGTATCGGAAGAGTACATGGTGAATGAGCCTGTTAAGTGAATTGAAGTGAATTACTGGGATGCGAGTGCAGCCAAAATTTGAGCTAGCCTATCCTGCGCCGACTCAAACACCTGGTACGGAAACGCCTAGTAGGTGATTTGAGACGACTCATTTGAGAGCGCTCTTTAAGGTTGGTCGCATCAATGTACGCTATGGGGGGGGGTGGGGTTGTCAATGCAGAACCCTTGGGCAAATTTTTGGGGGGACGACCCGAGAAGCGCAACGACATAATGAGCCTTTTTAGAGCTTTTTTTGTTACATTCTTTAACACAATCTCAGCGGGATCGGGACTCATTCGGTGCAAACTTGTTATTCCCCAATAAATCTGCGAACCCACGTCACCTCGTATAGGGTTGTGGAAAACCTGCCCAAAACCTGTGGAAAATCTATTCCTCCTTGTGGAAAGCTTGTGGAATACTTGGGGAAAACTCCTCCCAATGATAAGAGTTGTAAACTTATGGAAAAGGGTGCTTCCAGAGCCAGCAGAGCACACTGGGGAATTTTTGCATCAGCCTGTAGAATCAAGGCGAGAGCGTGAAGGATGGAAAATATGGTGAGAATGCCAACCTTAGGGTCAATATTGACCATGTGGCAACCGTGCGGCAAGCCAGACGAACCGTTGAGCCTGACCCTGTGGCGGCAGCAGTGTTGGCAGAACTGGCGGGCGCAGATGGAATTACCGTCCATTTGCGAGAAGATCGACGGCATATGCAAGATCGGGATGTAAGGCTGTTGCGGCAAACGGTGCGATCGCACTTAAATCTAGAGATGGCGGCAACTGATGAAATGGTGGCAATCGCCCTCGATATCCAGCCCGATTATGTCACCCTCGTTCCTGAGAAGCGCGAAGAAATTACGACCGAAGGCGGACTAGATATTGCTGGGCAGCTCGACCGGACGAAGCAGGTGGTTGCGGCGCTGCAAGGGGCAGGCATTCCGGTGAGCTTATTTATTGATGCCGACGATCGCCAGATTGCGGCATCGGCGGCGGTGCAGGCGCAGTTTATTGAACTGCATACAGGGCAGTACGCTGAGGCAAAAGACGAACAAGAACGGCAAAAAGAGCTGGCAGTGTTGAAACGGGGATGTGAGGAGGCGATCGCAGTCGGGCTCCGCATCAACGCCGGACATGGGCTGACCTACTGGAACGTCCATCCGATCGTCACTCTTCCCGGAATGGAAGAACTCAACATTGGTCACAGTATCATCAGTCGCGCCGTTTTAGTGGGCATGGAGCGAGCAGTACGAGAGATGAAGCAGGCAATTTGGGAGGCAATGAACGGTAAAATTTAGTTAACAAAATTGATCAAAATCTTAAGACTCAAACCCATGAACACCTATTACTATGTCTTAGCCAGCCGTCAATACATGTTGGAAGACGAACCCACCGAGGAGGCTCTCAAGGAGCGCATCCGGCACTACCACGAACAGGAAAAAGAAATAGATTTTTGGTTGGTTCATCAGCCTGCTTTTCTAGAAGCGCCCGAAATGGCAACCCTAAAGGCAAAGTGTCCTCAGCCCGCTGTCGCAATCATTTCCACCAATCCTCAGTTTATTACCTGGCTGAAGCTGCGCCTAGAATATGTCAGCACGGGCGAGTTTCAGGCTCCTTCTGCCACAATTCCCGACCCCTTAGCCTCCTTGGTTCCAGCTAGCTAAAGAATTGGGGCTAAGGGGCTAAATCGATTCAATCCCCATCTTTATCAATCCCCATTTTTAAGAGGAACCTTTTCATGCCATTCCTTCAAGTCATGCCCCAAGTCATCCAATCAAACATAAAGTCTAAAATCAAAAAGTCTAAAATCAAAAAATCTAAAATCAAAAAATCTAAAATCAAAAATTTTTCAGCGGCATTGAGCTGGATGATATTAACAGCAGGGCTTTCGATCGGTTCTGGCTTCAACCAAGGCGCGATCGCCCAAACCCAAGCCGCTTGCCAAGCTCCTAGACCTAATGAGTATTTGCTGCTGGTTCGCAACCCCAAAACCGATACCCAGACTCGGCTTCGCCAGCTATTGCCTGCCAATGCCTTGCTCACTCCTTGCACCTACCTCAACGAAAGTGTAGTCCGAGTAGAAGGCTTTGCCAGTGCAGATGTGGCTAATGCTTGGGCAAAATATTTGAGCGACCAGGCAGGCTTACAGGCGATCGTCTCTAGCCCCAGCTCGACTTCCAGTGTCCACCTGCTCCCCAATCCGCCTGCAACCTCTGGCACGGGCGCTGGTTCCTTCCCCAGACCCAACCCTACGCCGACTACCCCAACCCCGACCTCAGCGACGACGGGCGCAAGCTACAATCCTCAGCCTTTGGGGTCTGGCTACGCGGTGTTAGTCAGCTATTTCAACCGTCCAGAGATTGCGGCTGATGTCCGTAATGTGACAAATCGCAACGTAGGATTAGTGTCGTTTGAGCAGCGTCCCTACCTCCTAGCCGCGCAGGGCACCAATGCCAGTTCTGCCTCAGCCGTGCTGAGTCGGCTGACTCAAGAAGGCTTTACGGCAGTGTTAGTTGATAGCCGGGGTGTGGTGCTGCTAACGGCTGATGTGCGTCGTTAAAACCGTAGGTGTGCATAAGTAAGTTATGGACAGAATGGACAGATATGCCGCTCTGCCCTAAGTCGTTCAGAAATCCAAACTTTGATAATCGCATGACGATGAACTCCTAAGCGTTGAGCCTCGCGATCCAATCCATCTAGCATCCATTTTGGAAAATCGACATTGATTTGATGAGCCTCTAGCCCAGGACGTTTTAAGGGAGAAAGATCAAAATAATTCAGAATATCTTCCCCTTCATCGAATTTTTTATCTAATTCCTCAGCCTTCATAAAGATTGACCTCATTTTCTCGCGATCGCCGAGGTGAGATAATTCTGATGGTTTCGTCTCGGTCAGTCACAACGGCTGACCAGTGCTTATTCCAGACTTTCCCAATAATCATAAACCGTGGTTCTGCGATCGATTAGGCTTGAATCTCGACCCAAAAAACATCATTCCAAAGCAGTTGTGCTTCCTCAAATCGATCCTGTGCTTAGACTTAATTCCCTTAGCTTTTACCTAGAGCGGACTCAAACAGCACAGCTTTTAGGGAGAAAAAAGGACGTAGAAAACTTAGTAGGTAGGAGCCGCAATCCAAGAAACGACTGTGCCGAGAGCAGCCCCAGCGATGACTTGAACAGGGGTATGACCCAGGAGTTCTTTGAGGCGATCTTCGGTGAATTTGGTTTCGCCTTGAGAGAGTTCATCCATAATTTGGTTGAGAATGCGGGCTTGCTTTCCGGCAGCCTGACGAACTCCTGAAGCATCGTACATAACAATGATGGCGAAGACAATAGCGATCGCAAAGGTGCCACTATCCCATCCCGAGGTTTGCCCAATGCCAGTTGCCAAAGCCGTCACCAGCGCCGAGTGCGCACTGGGCATTCCGCCTGTGCCGACCAAGCTGCGAAAGTCAAGCTTGCCATGTTGAATCAGTTCAACCACCACTTTAATGAGCTGAGCTAAAACACAGGCAAACAATGCAACCAAGAGAACGGGGTTATTCAGGATGGCGGGGAAGTCCTGCATGGGGATTGGGTTGGGGGGTGGAGAGGATGAGGATTAGTTTTTGCGAGCCGTGATGTAGTCCCCTAGGGCAAGCAGGGGCTGAGCTGAGCTGCCAAAAGCCTGGAGTTCTGCTTTGGCGGCGGCAATGAGTTGGTCGGCTTGGCGTTTTGACTCGTCGATGCCCCAAAAACTGGGATAGGTGGCTTTTTGAGATTGCAGGTCTTTGCCTGCGGTTTTGCCTAGTTCTGCTTGGGTGGCGGTAAGATCTAGCACATCATCGATGATTTGAAAGGCTAGACCAATATTTTGAGCGTAGCGGGAGAGGCATTCTAGGTCGCTATCTGCGGCACCCGCCAAAATCGCTCCGCAAACGACAGAGGATTCGAGTAAGGCTCCTGTTTTGTGACGATGGATGTAGTTTAGAGTTTCTAGGGTCACGCCGGGTTTCCTTCAGATTCTAAATCTACCACTTGACCGCCGACTAGTCCGGCTGCACTGACGGCTTTACTGAGGTTGCGATCGCCTTTAAACGGCGATCGGCAGGAGCCTGAGTTTGAGTTTGCCATGAACTCAAAAGCA
>JAAUPA010000191.1 GCA_012034615.1 Leptolyngbyaceae cyanobacterium CSU_1_4
AGCCATGACCCGACACCGCTTCCAGGGCAACCATAGTGACGAAGCCCAGCATTGCCAAACGACCATTTAGCCTTTCAGCCGTATTCGGTAAATCCGGTTCGCGCCACCGCATCCACATATATTTCAGGCTCGATCGCAAAGTTGTTTAGCTTGCCTTGTTCATCCAAAATGCTTCCGCTTCTCATGATTTTCCTTAAATGTTTTTATGTGTTTCCTTATGTAAACCAACGTAACAGATTTGTTACAAATTTGCAATCTTATTCTCATATTCGATGCCAGAGTCGGAAACCCGATCGCACTTAACTGAGAATTCAGGCAGAATCGAAGGGAGTAGGGTAGCCATTTTTGCGGAGATAGCCTTGAATTCCGACGCTGAGTTAGAAGCAACAATCCACAGCTTTGACGATATCCAAGCCGAGCTCAACTATCGTCAGGCGCAAGAGGTACTGCGCGATTTAGTGACCCGGCTTGACCTCACCCCCAGAGAGCGAACGGGGCTAGAGGCTGAGATTCTGGGTCTAGAGGCCATGCTAAATAAGCTCGATCGCCAAGTGGTTCATCTTGCAGTTTTCGGCATGGTGGGACGTGGTAAATCTTCCTTACTCAATGCGCTGCTGGGGCAAGAAATATTTGAGACAGGGGCTATCCATGGCGTTACGCAAACGGTGCAAACGGCTCAGTGGAGCGTCGAGCCGATCGCGGGAGGAAGTTCTGATCTGCGGCGGGTCAGGCTGCCAGGACTGGGAACCTCGCGGATTGAACTCATAGATACGCCCGGTATTGATGAAATTGATGGCGAGACTCGTGAGGCTTTGGCACGGCAGTTAGCGCAACAGGCAGATTTGATTTTGTTTGTGATTGCGGGCGATATGACGCAGGTGGAATATCAGGCGCTTTCGGAGTTGCGGCAAGCGAGTAAGCCGATTTTGTTGGTGCTGAATAAGGTTGATCAATATCCCGAAGCCGATCGCCAAGCCATTTACACCAAAATTCGAGATGACCGTGTGCGCGAACTGCTGTCACCAGAAGAAATTGTCATGGCGGCGGCTTCTCCCTTGGTGGCGCAGGCGGTTCGGCTGCCGGATGGAACGGTGGTGGCGCGGTTGAACCGGAGTAAGCCGCAGGTCGATGATTTGAAGCTGAAGATCTTAGAGATTTTGCACCGAGAAGGAAAATCCTTGGTGGCGCTGAATACCATGCTGTACACAGGGGCAGTAAACGGACAGTTGGTGCAGCGCAAGATGGAGATCCGCGATCGGAGTGCCAATGATGTAATTTGGCAAGGAGTCATGACTAAAGGGGTGCGATCGCCTGAACCCGCTCATGGCGGTTGATCTACTCAGCGGCATTGTCATTGACATTGCCTTAATTCTGACCCTTTCTCGTCTCTACGGCATTCCCATGACTCAAGCAGGGGCGATCGGGTTGCTGCAAAAAATTGCCCTCAGTATGGGCGGCATTACAGCGAGTGAATTGATTGCCACTCTGGGGCTGGGTTCTCTTAAAAGCTTCTTAGGCGCGGCAGCTCCAGCGACTGGCGGTATTTCCCTGGCACCCTATTTTTCTGTGGCTCTGACTCAGGCTGGGGTGGCTGGAGTCTCAACTTACGCCATTGGGCAGGTGGTGAAAACCTACCTTGCGAATGGCGCATCCTGGGGCGAAGACAGCCCCAAAGCCGTGGTAGACAAAATTCTTGCCACTTTAGACGAAACCTCAATCTTGAGCCGCATTAAGGGCGAACTTCGAGAGAAATTGGCGAAAAGTTAAAGAGTTCACGCGAGAGACGCGATCGCCCTGCTCATTTTCAACGCTCCCCTCCATAGTTTCACCCTTTCCTCGTCATGTCTTTATCACAACTTTGCCTACTCAAAGCCACAACAGAATAGGCTTTTATCTGGAACTGGCAACAGTGTCCACCAAAAGAGAGGGCAGACAGAAGGGGGCTCAATTTTCTGTTTGTCTCTCTCTTTTTGGCATGGAGCCAAGCATTAGAGCGCGATCGCTTAACCAGGCGGCTTCAGCGAACTCTGTGAACTAGCCGCGAGGGGTCGCCCTCGCCAAGTCCAGCCCCAGCCAGTTTGGGTCTTAAACACAGAGGTTAGCCCGATCGCCACGACAAAAGTGCTCCCTAAGCCAGTTAGCCACCAGTAGCGCGGAGAAATGCCAGAAGCCGATAAACCGATGCGCCGGATCACATAATGCATGGCAATGATCAGGAGGCTGAGGATCAACCTGATGAGGCTTAAAAAGTTTCCGCCTTGCAGGAGGGGGGCGATCGAGATGAACAGCCCGACCCAAGGCACAACACCCATCAACAACATGACCAAGACAAACTTCGCCATGTTCACAGGGTTCCGTTGTCCGCCTGCATAAAGATTTTTTGTCCACCCTTCCCACAAAGCCGCCCAGGTTCGATACATTCGCACCGATGCCAGTTTGTTGCCCAAGAAGCAATTCAGCTTCAGCCCGCTATATTTCACCAGTCGTCCGAGTTCCACATCTTCTACAACCTGGTCAGCGACCGCTGTATGTCCACCAATTTGCTCGTAGGCGGCTCGGCGGAAGAGCATAAACATTCCAGCCGCAAAGGCAGCATCGGTGCTAGGGTCGTTTACGGCTTTGAAGTCGAAGCCAATCAGCATCGTGTGAATGATCAAGGGTTGGGCTAGCCATTCTGCCATGCAGCCGCAAACGATAGCGGGACAAATTGTAAAAAGATCGGTTTGCTGCTGTTGCGCAAATTGCAGCGCGGTGGCGATCGCCCTTCATTCAGCCTCAGATCTGCATCTAAAAACAACAGATAATCGCCCTGCGCCACTGCCGCAGCCTGGGCACACGCCCAGTTTTTCCCTAGCCAAACCTGTTCACTAGGACGAGGCTGACCCGCCATTAACTTCAGGCGAGGGTCTTTTAAACGAGCTTGCAACCGCTGCAAAATCTCCCCCGTCTGATCGACAGACTGATCATCCACCACCCACACTTCTAGCTTTTCGGGTGGCAACTGAGTACTCAACAGAACCGAGCAAACGCAATCCTCAATATTTTCAGCCTCGTTATAGGCAGGAATAATGACTGATAGAGAAGGCAGTTCGCCCTCCTGGGGTTTGAGCAGGAGACTAGGAGCTTCTTGGGCAGCGTCGCGGAGTTTGAGGGCGTAGAGAACGCTGGTGAGCAATGACAAAACCAGCAGCAAAACAACAGCAGCACCAGCATTAATCTACTGCCCTGAGCATAGACTGACGAGTCATTTCTCGAATATCAACCTGTTCAACGAGGGGCGTACAGCCCAACCATTGCACCGAGAGTTGGGCAAATCGAGCCGGAGCACTGCTGACACAGAACCGAGTGGGCAACGCCACCCGCGTATTTTTTAAACCTAATAAATCTAATTCTTGGGAGGCAGCTTTCACCAAATGTATGGCTGGGTCAACAATTTTGACCGATGGCGGCAGAATAGATTTCAAAACTGGGTTGAGGTGAGGATAGTGAGTGCAGCCATGAACCAGCGTGTCAATGTTCTGATCTATTAAAGGCGCTAGGTACGCTTGGGCAACTTCTTGGGTGTAGGGCTGACGAATGCGATCGTGCTCAATCAGGGGCACAAATTCGGGGCAAGCCATTTGCCAAACCTGCACGTTTAAGTCAATCTCTTGAATTGCTTGGCGGTAGGCGTTACTGGCTGCGGTTGCGGGTGTGGCAATCACGCCAATGCGTTTGCCAGCTTGAACTGCCGCCCGTGCGCCAGGGAGAATGATGCCCAAAATTGGAATATTAAACTCCGATCGCACCGTTTCTAATGCCAACGCCGAGCTGGTGTTACACGCCATAATCACCATTTTTACGCCCTGTTGCTGCATCCACACCAGGATTTCTCGGGAGAACTGCACGATCTCGGCTTGAGAGCGGGTGCCATAGGGCAATCGGGCTGTATCGCCAAAGTAAAGAATCGATTCATTGGGCAGTTGGCGATACAGTTCTCGCAGAACCGTCAGTCCGCCCACGCCGCTATCAAACACTCCAATGCGATCGCGCTGTGATTCTGAAGCGAAAGCAGGGCTAAGACGGAATGGGGATTCTGAAGAAGGCATTGCGGAAAGCGATCGAGGGCTGGGAGATAAAGAATCAGGAGATGAAGAATCGGAAAATGAAGATTGAGGCACGGGAGATTTTTATTGAAGTGAGTTTATTGAGCGATGAGTTTATCACAGGATTTTAGTTGCAGAACACTACAGCCCGAATAGAGGAAATTCCGTAATAGTTCGCTTAGGGAATAGTTCGCCTAGGGCTTTGCCTCCTCAAGTTTTTCATCTGCTTTGTCGAAGACAATGCGCAGCAGCGGCGGTGCAATAAAGGTGGTGATAATGACCATGACAATGATGGCGGCATTAAGAGATTTATCCAAAATGCCTGTGGTTGCGCCTACCCCGGCAAACACTAGCCCGACCTCGCCTCGAGGAATCATGCCCACCCCGATCGCCAGTCGATTAATGCCCGGTTGTCCAAACACACCTAAGCCAGTTACCACTTTTCCTAGAATTGCCACGATCACCAAGAAAGACGCGATGATTAAACCCTCCTGGTTGCTGGGCACAAAGGGGTTGAGGACGCTGACATCAGTTCTTGCGCCCACGACAATGAAGAAAATCGGAACGAGCATATCGGCGATCGGCAAAATCTGTTCTTCTAGCTCTCGTTGTTTATCCGTTTCGGCAAGAATTAACCCAGCCGCAAAAGCACCTAAAATTGCTTCAAGGTGAATGACTGCGCCAATGTAAGACAAGACAAAGGCAAAGATCAGAGCCGGCAGCAGCAGATTGCCACGGGTTTGGAGGCGATCGACCAATGCCACAAAATAGGGGCTGAGCAACCGACCCAGAAAAATAGAGCCGATTAGAAAAACGCTAGCGCCAACCACCAGATAAATAATATTGCCTACCTGAATTTCTCCAGTTTTGGCAAGACTAGCCACAACCGCCAGAACAATAATGCCAAGCACATCATCTAGCACCGCTGCCCCAATAATGATTTGCCCTTCTCTAGAACTGAGCCGCTGAAGTTCTGCCAACACTTTGGCGGTGATCCCAATGCTGGTTGCCGTCAAGGCAGCTCCGGCAAAGATTGCCGGAATTGCAGGGACTCCAAACAAAAGAATCAATCCCGTTGTGCCTGCCACAAACGGAACTGCCACCCCCACGATCGCCACGACAGCCGCTTGCGGTCCCACCCGGATGAGTTCTTTCAGGTCAGACTCTAAGCCGATTTCAAACAAAAGAATAATCACGCCCAGTTCGGACAGCAAAGAAATGACTTCGCTAATAGAGCTTCCTACGCTAGGAAGGGCTTCGGGGGTTAGCCCTGCGGTCGTTTGCAAAAAGTCGAGAATGAGCGAGTGGAACGCCCCGCTGCTATCCGGAAAAATCAATAGATTAAAGGCAGAGATCCCGACGACTACGCCGCCCACCAGTTCTCCTAACACAGAAGGGAGATTAATCCGGGCGCAAAGTTCTCCGACCAATTTGGCGGCGAGATAAATAACCACCAAGCTCAGCAAAACACCTGCTAAAACGAGGGAGCCGGTTTCGGCTTGGGCTTCGGTAGCCAGTAGGGGCGAAGAAAAAATCCACGAGGTGAGGTTAACCATAGGTTAGACAAAATTGTCAAGGGTGGACATAGGCTTAGGGACGATCGCCTGGATGACGATCGCCCTTAAAGATTAAACACATTTAGATAAAAACGCGATGTTGCAACGATGGCATTTGGCGACGGACTTGCTCTAGGCGAGAAGGCTCAATAGAGGCGATCGCCACACCCGGTTGTTCGCCTGCATCAGATAGAATAATCCCCCACGGGTCAATAATCACGGCATGACCATGGGACTGACGGCGCGAGTTATGCTTCCCAGTCTGAGCCGGAGCGACGACATAACAGGTATTTTCGATCGCCCGTGCCTGTAAGAGAACCTGCCAATGGTCTTTGCCAGTGTAAGCCGTAAAAGCCGCCGGAATAAACAACACCTCTGCACCCATCTGCGAGAGATGGCGATAAAGTTCGGGAAACCGGACATCATAGCAAACTGATAAGCCCAAATGTCCTAGGTCTTTAGAGGGATACACCGAAGGCAACTGTCCTCCCGGCGAAACGGCCTCAGACTCTTGGTAATGATTGCCATCGGGCAGGTTGACATCAAACAAATGAACTTTTTCATACCGAGATAGCTCTTCGCCGTTCGGGCCAATCAAAAGGGCAGTGTTGTACACTTTGCCAGTGGGGGCAGGAACCGGAAAACCACCGCCCAATAGGGTGACCTGATAGCGCTGTGCCATGGTTTTAAGAAATTTTTCGCTGCCTTGGGCGATCGCCTCTGCTTGAGCAAATTTGGCAGTTTCATCGCCCAGAAACGAAAAGTTTTCTGGCAGACAAATCAACTCAGCGCCTTGTCGAACCGCAAGATCGATCAGGTCTTCTGCCTGCGCCAGATTTTTTTCCAAATCTGGCAGACTGTTCATTTGCACGGCAGCAGCAACGTAAGACTTCATAATTCAATTAGGGGATGTGAGTGGCAAGTGAGAAGCGAAGCAAACTAATAGCTTGAATCGCAAACTATTCTGAGAGAGTATCTGAGAAGTCTAAATTGCTATCCGATCCGCCCCCTAGATCCCCCATTCTGGGACTTTGAAGAAAAAGTGGTTGGAAGTCCCCCAGAATGGGGGGTTGGGGGCGAGCGTAAGAATCTTTGATACTTCTTAGACATCCTCTGAGAAACTATCCTGACATTGATGCGCCCTAGATGAAACCTTACCAGCAAGTTCCCATTCAAGACTGCGGAGAATCCCTCGTAGCGATTCCCCTTCATCAGTTTGCAGCCGAGCAGCCGCATCCCTATGTCAAGTTAGGTGCGCCCTATGGAGAGCGCTCTCCTTATTATCTTCGGCAAGGTGTCCTAGAACGCCTGCTACAAGCGCAACATTTTCTGCAAATAGAGTACCCAAACTGGCGCATCCAAATTTTTGATGCTTACCGCCCGATCGCCGTTCAGCAGTTTATGGTGAATTACACTTTAGCCCAAAGGGTTCAGGCTAGAGGATTGCATCTGCCAGAGCTGACTGAAACGCAGCGCCGGGAGTTTTTAGAAGAAGTTTACAAATTTTGGGCAGTCCCCAGCCTCAATCCGGCAATGCCACCGCCCCACAGCACAGGCGCGGCGATCGATGTCACGTTAATTGATGAAAATGGAGAGGCGATCGCCATGGGTTCGCCCATTGATGAAATGTCGCCTCGGTCTTACCCCGACTACTTTAGCGATGCTCCATCAACCTGCATTTTTCATGGCAATCGTCAGACCCTCAAACAAGCCATGACTCAAGCTGAATTCCAACAGCATCCTAAAGAGTGGTGGCATTATTCCTACGGCGATCAACTTTGGGCATGGCTAGGCAATCAGGCCCATTCAGGAGGCACCCTAACCGCGCGATATGGCAGAGTTGAGGAGAACCAGTGCCTTTGAGGTGAACGTCGAAAATTATTTTTATTGATTTAATTATTTTTATTAATTTTACTGACCCGCGTTGCAATATTGGTTCACTTCATCCACCAAAGGCGACTCTTGACTGGTTGAAACCTTGAGGTCTTCATATGCCTTTTGCGAAGCTGCGGTGTTTTTAACGCTTGAGGATTCAATCAACGATTGGGTGGCTGCACTGGTGGCTTCGTACATGGCAGTAAAGCGATCGCGAAATTCTACCAGCTTGCCATCGGTTAATTTGAGATCTTTCATAGCTGTGTTAGTCTCCTGCGCTACAACAGCAATCTGTTTCAAAGCCTCAATGCTATCGGCACTGTTAGGGGCGGTCACTGCCTCAATAGAATTAACTGCTTGATTTGCCACACTAATCAGCTTGACACATTGCGAGGAGCGATTTTCGGAGCAACCCACAAGCCAGAAGCCCAGCGCAGCCGCAATCAAGGCTTTGACCATGAAGGAATAGGGAGATTGAATTAAGAACGACATGCACGATTCTCCTAAACTCGCTGACAAACTAATACTAATAAGGTGATCTGTAGATCGGATTCAGTTCTAAGGTTACTGGAGATTGGTGGATTCAACGTCAGCAATCGCGAATCTATTTATCAAATTTTAGGCATTTATTTTTAGGTATATTAATCTAGCAAAGTCTAAATTGCTGCTCGATCCGCCCCTAAATCTACCATTCTGGGGAACTTTGAAGCAGAATCGGTTGGGAAGTCTCCCAAAATGGGGAATTTAGGGGGCGAGTATAAGTATCTTTGAGACTGCTCAGACATCCTCTCAGATAAGCATCTAGGTTAGGCATCTACATAAGTTAAGCATCTTGTGGATTAAGCCGCGCCATTGCCCAAGTCGTGTAGGTGCCGATCGGGCTCCAGAGTAAATAAGGGAGCAAAAGCCAAGCAGCAGTATGTGAAACCTGCCAAACCGCGATCGCCAATAAGGCTGCCAACAAGGCTCCTGTTGCACCAATCAGGGTACCAATCTTCAGGCTTTGGAGGTTCATCATCACAGGGCTATAGGCGAGGGTAACGAGTTCTAAAAGCAGATACCCGCCCATAAAAACCCAAGCTTGCGATCGCCCTGCCTGGTTTTTCGCCAGAGTTTCCCAAGCCAAAGTGGCTGACCAAGCTCCACAAATAAAAACAGTCGTCCAAATGATTGGGATTGCTGCCTCAAACGTGAGCCAATTTGGACGGCGCAGGCGTTTGAACCATTTGATCCCGCGAGGAGTCATGAATAGTTGAACCAGTATCCCCACAACTAGGGTAACGCCGCCAATAACCATCCAAGATTTGATCATATCCCTTGACCTGCGGTGGAATGTTGTCACAATATCAGACAACGCTCGGGTCTGTGTTCATACAAACGGAAGATTTTTTTGCCCAGTTTCCACCCCTCAGGCGATCGCATCTTGAGGCTCAGTTAAAGGTTTGATTGCGGATTGAACTAGTGGGTAAAGGCGATCGAATTCAAAATTAAAGGCTGTTCATTTTGAATTTTGGGCATTGCTGAATGGAAGTATGAATTCTTGAGATGCTATGGCTCTGATCGCCCCCCAAATCCTCCATTCTGGGGACTTTGAAAGGTTCGGAAGTCCCCCAGAATGGGGGATTTAGGGGGCAAATTCATACGTGATTCAGCAACGCCGAATTTTGAATTGATCATTTGAATTCTTTCATC
>JAAUPA010000192.1 GCA_012034615.1 Leptolyngbyaceae cyanobacterium CSU_1_4
ATCTCCTTCAAAGTCATCCAGAATTGGGGATTTGAGGTAGCGATTCGGGTCACAGTCCATACTTTTGAAACATCCTCTTAGACAAAAAACTTGACTTAAATTACATCTAAACTCAATCCCACCCAAATTAAATCACACCTAAATTAGAGAGACCCAAAATTACGCCTGCTCCTAAGACATGACCCAAAGAAGCTGAACCGATGACTGCGGCTAGGCTAAGACCGCCAAACACGCCAGCAGAAGGCATTGGGGGACCTACATTAGGTTGTTGAATCGTAAATCTGCCAATGGCGATCGCCACAATATTGCAGAACAGCATAATGATGCCGATCGTGGGGCTCCATTCTAGGGTTCTGGGCAGAAGGGCCAGTAGGGGTAAAGTAAACAAAAGCGTGCCTCCTTAAAACTTATTAAATGACTGGAAATCTCTGAGATGGCTGCCAAGCGGGAGCATCTGTCCACAGAAAAGTATTTACCAAAAAAATGTAACCCGTAGGCACATGTCGCATTAATAGTTAACATTCTCAAGGATAGTAATTGTAATAACTTTCTGAACGACCCCAAGCTAAACTATCTAAAGCTCTACCCTACGTTCTGACTCATTAATTTTGACTCATTAATTTCCTAGCCCCCGCCCTACCTCCATGACCCATTTGATTCAAAGCATTTACACCGATGGCGCTTGTTCTGGCAACCCTGGTCCTGGCGGCTGGGGAACAGTCATCTATTTTGCCGATGGCTCTGTTCACGAACTAGGAGCCGCTGCACCCCAAACTACCAACAACCGCATGGAAATGCAAGCTGCGATCGCCGGGATAGAATATCTCATTGCCTCGGGTCAAACCCAGCCCGTCATCCTTTACACCGACAGCGAATATGTCAAAAACGGCATTACCCAATGGATCAAAGGCTGGAAGAAAAAAGGCTGGAAAACCTCTACAGGCAAGGCGGTTTTGAACCAAGATCTATGGGAAATTTTGGATGATTTGAGCCAGCGCACCCCAGGCATTTTGCAATGGCAATATGTCCGAGGACATTCGGGTAACATTGGCAATGAACGCTGTGACAAGATTGCCCGTACCTTTTCTTTAGGGCAAACCCCACCGCTAAAACAATTAGCATTAGAGAGTTAAGCCCTGAACACTAACCGTATTCTAAAGCACATTAATATCTGTGAAAGGTCAAAGAAAATGTGGCATCTTACCTGATCGCATTCCTCTCCTGGTGCAACTGTGGTAGATTCTGCTGTTCCTCTGATCTCCGATAGCCCTGACCTTCCCCGCGAGGCACGGGTTATTCAACTTCGTAGTTTAGTCGATACGCTACATATGGCAGATGAAATTGCTCGTCAGGGCTATCTGATTACCAGTTCAGAGCTCGAGATTTGATTGATGTTAATGCTAGCGCCGTCACGAGCCGAGGCGATAATTGGATTTGGCGCAATTGGGTGGTCTCGAGGGTTCGCCGCGAAGGGAATCAAATCCTTTGGCAGCTAGAACGAGTAGACTAAGCCCAGGGGTAGGGGAACTGATCCCCGCGATCTGGGAGGGTAAGAATTGGTAAATTAAGCTGAAAATTACCCCATATCTTCATCTCATTATCATCCAAGCCTAATCTAGTCGTTGATATTTCTAAAATCTCTACGATGAAAAAAATATCGCTATATCTAGAATTTTATGCAATGCTGTATCCACATCTAGTAGTCCGAGCCTGACCAAAGATTAAAGAAAAGTTAAGGATGCAGACAGACAAATGGTGTTTTAGGGGAGCTGAAATGTTAAAGCCAATTAAACCATCGTACAAAGTAAATTTAATAGGCTATAACTTGATCCTCTTAAACAGAAGAGGGTTGGGCAACCGATCAATTGCGATCGCTAGCAGTCGGCTCTTAAAGCTGGCTTAATCTTGGAAAAATTAGGGACTTGAGGGGAACAGTGGAAATAGCACTGGAAACAACACTAGGAAATTTTTGGGATCAGGTGTTGGAGCGGTTACAGCTTCAGCTCAGTCGCCCTACGTTTGAAACCTGGATTAAGTCTGCAACGGCTGAAGAATTAAACGACAAACGGTTGGTCATTTGTACACCCAATACGTTTGCTCGGAGCTGGATTCAGAAGTACTACCTGAAGGCGATCGCCGATGTCGTCGAAGAACTTTTGGGTCACGCAGTCGAAATCCACATCTCTGTGCGACCTGGTTCTGAAGCAGAAACCCTGCCCGAGTCCATGGATGTGCTTTGGCCGCTGCCCGTTGAGCCTGTTGCCCCAGCCGCCGATCAGCCGCCCTCAACTGCCAAGCTCCGTCACACTGAGCTTAATCACAAATATGTCTTTTCCCGGTTCGTGGTCGGTGCCACCAATCGCATGGCGCATGCAGCCTCATTAGCCGTCGCCGAGTCTCCAGGGCGCGAATTTAACCCCCTATTCCTCTGCGGCGGAGTGGGGCTAGGTAAGACCCATTTAATGCAAGCCGTTGGGCACTATCGCCTGGAAATTGATCCGAGCGCCAGAATTTTCTACGTTTCTACTGAACAATTTACCAATGATCTAATCTCTGCCATTCGGAAAGACAGTATGCAGAGCTTTCGAGAACACTATCGGGCGGTAGATGTGCTCCTAGTCGATGACATTCAATTTATTGAAGGCAAAGAATATACTCAGGAAGAATTCTTTCATACCTTCAACACGCTTCACGAAGCCGGAAAACAGGTCGTTATCGCGTCCGATCGCCCCCCCAGCCAAATTCCTCGGCTGCAAGAACGCCTCTGTTCGCGCTTCTCCATGGGGCTCATTGCCGATATTCAATCTCCTGACTTAGAGACCCGAATGGCAATTCTGCAAAAGAAGGCAGAATACGAAAATATGCGCCTGCCCCGCGATGTGATTGACTATATTGCCTCCAGCTATACCACCAATATTCGGGAGCTAGAGGGAGCATTAATCCGCGCTGTGGCATACGTGTCGATTTCGGGATTGCCGATGACGGTTGAAAATATTGCCCCGGTGCTGAATCCGCCCAGCGACCAGGTGGAGGCTTCACCCGAATCGGTGATTAAAGCGGTGTCGGAAATGTTTAATGTTTCCATTGAAGACCTCAAAAGCAGCTCCCGTCGCCGCGAGATTAGCGTGGCTCGACAAATTGGAATGTTCCTCATGCGCCAGCACACCGATTTAAGTTTGCCTAAAGTGGGAGAAGTGTTTGGGGGAAAAGACCACACCACGGTGATGTATAGCTGTGAAAAAATTGCCCACCTGAAAGAGACCGATGTTGAATTGGCTCGGAGCTTGCGACAGTTGAGCGATCGCATTTCTATATCCAGTCAGCCAGAAAAATCCCGAAAGTAAGGGCAAACCTCTGAAGAGAGGGTTAGGAATACTTAAAACGAGCGGCATGTTTGGATTTGAATTTTATTTGCTGATGGGAGTCATCGCCTTTGTTGCCGTTTGGAGCGCTGCGGTGACCGGCTGGAAGTGGCTCAAGCAATATCGACTCAAACGTAGCCGCAAGGGACAAAATCGCCAGAGTTTTGTCCGTTATTTTATTGTGGAAGGGATTCCAGAAACCATTGCCGTTGAAGTCTACCGATATCTTCAGAAGCTCCAATTGGTTAAAAGTTTTCCAGTTAGTCCGGAAGATGACATGCAACAAATTTATGGGTTGCAAGATGAAGATTTGACTGAGGCGATCGTGGCCATTGCCCACATTTGTAGAGTGCCTATTCCGCCTGAAAACTCGCCTCTCTGGGCTCAAGCACAGGTGTTTAGTGTTGAAGACTTGATTCGATTTATTGATTTTCTTCGTCTATCAAATCCAGTCTAATCAACGTGACAGAGATCACTTAAGCTCTCCTCTCCTGCACGTTACTCTGGGCAAAACGCTTGGAGTCACTGGATGCCGATCTTGATAAATTCGCTACTAACCTCGAAAAATTCTCCCTTGCCTCAACCGACTACGGTTTCGCCAACCGGGGCATCTTCCGAAAATTCTTTCAAAACCTCCTATTTTCGCCGGAGTCAACAGGCAACTCCTCGGAGACCTTCTAAAGCGATCGCCCTGGATTCCCATGCTGCTAGCTTAAGCAAGCCAGAAGCCAAACTTGCCAACCAGATTCAGCAATATCGCCAAGAAAATGGCTTGCCTGCCATTCGGCTCTCCAAGGCGCTCACCTTAGTCGCCGATCGCCATGTGCAAGACCTCGTACAAAATGGCTCCCCTAACGCTCTTCACTCTTGGAGCGATGCCCCCTACAATTCCAGCAATCCAGCAACCTATCCTTCCATGTGGGAAGCTCCGCAGCGCCTTAAAACTGGATATTCTGGCAACGGCTACGAGATTGCCTTCTGGACTAGCACCAATCAGGCTAAACCGGCGCAAGCCTTAGGAGCTTGGAAGGGTAGCCCCAGCCATAATGTTGTCATTCTCAATCAAGAAATTTGGCAACAGCCCTGGAAGGCAATGGGCGTGGGCATTCGCGAGGGCTATGCGGTCGTTTGGTTTGGCAATCAGCGCGATCGCTCCGGTCAACCTTCTGTCTCCTAGCGCAAACCACCTCCTACCGCAAACTTCTTTCCTCTAAACTGCCCCGAACTTCTTCTCGAACTCATCACGACTATGGCATAGATTGCAATTCTGTATTATCCTGACTTACGTAAGGCAAAATGCCATTTAGTTTATATAGAGAGAGATGACGATGATCGCAACGCAAAAAGTCCCCAATGTTGTCTTTAAAACCCGCGTCCGCGATGAGTCTGTGGGGGGAGATAATCCTTTCCGTTGGCAAGATCGCACCAGCCAAGAAATTTTTGATGGTAAGCGTACAATTGTTTTCTCGTTGCCCGGGGCTTTTACGCCGACCTGTTCTACTAGCCACTTACCCCGCTACGAAGAACTCTATGATGAGTTTGCGGCTCTGGGTATTGATCAAATCATTTGCCTTTCAGTGAATGATGCTTTCGTGATGTACCAATGGGGCAAGAACATGGGTGCTAGCCGGGTAATGCTATTGCCCGACGGCAACGGCGAGTTTACTCGCAAAATGGGAATGCTGGTTGACAAATCCAATCTAGGGTTTGGAATGCGGTCTTGGCGCTATTCGATGTTGGTTAATGATGGCGCGATCGAGAAAATTTTTGTTGAGCCTGAGTATGGCGATAACTGCCCCACTGATCCGTTTGAAGTTTCGGATGCAGATACGATGATGGCTTACCTGAAAGAATCTGCTTCTGCAAAGTAGGTTTAGACAGGCTAGCTAAAATAGATTGTGAGTGTGGAAGGGGACAGGAGCCCATAAGGCTTCTGTTCCGTTTATTGATCTGATAGGGGCATTAAGCCAAACTGACTGAGCAACGTTTGCCCCTCTGTGCTTTTTAGCATTTCAGCAAACTTTTCGCCTACCGGAAAACGGCTGTTATCACGGGTGTAGACAATGGCGATCGCATAACTCAACGGATAGCGATGACTTCTGATTAACTCTGGCAAAATGGCATAGCTTCCCTTGCGATCGCACAAATCCAGGGTTGGATCGATCGCTTTCCCATTGGCTAAAGTGAGTGCCTGAACGCTCTTTTCTGGCTCTTTTGCCAACGCTAAGGGATAAACCGAGCACTGCCCAAAGACTTGACTCAATGGCGCAAAGCCAATTCCTCCTGTTTTGTAAGATTCAAAATCTTGAATGCTAGTCCGGAGCATTTCTAGGGTGGGCAATTGTTGAATGTTGGGCGCTTGCTCTTTGATAAAGGTATCAGCGATAAAGGTGTCATTAGGTTGAGAATGCGTATCATGCAGAAATTCTCTAAATGTGGCGATCGCGCGTGGATTGCCCAGCACCTTTTGTTCAAATAAATTAATCGATTCTCCATCTAGGGGCGCGTATCGCCTAATGGGTAACTTAGACCCAAACTGTTGCCAGTCTTTAGTTTCGCCGCTGTAAATGTCTTGCAATTGCTTTAAAGTAAGTTCTCCCTGCAATGCGGTGGGTAATCCCTGATCTCGTTCTGAATAGCTAAAGTTAACAAAGACGGCTAGGGCATCATGAGCAATTTCTTGAGACGTTAAATCATTCGGCAACTCTTTAATGATAGGAATCACCGCAAAGGCTGCTTTTCCCGATCGCACTTTGGCGATCGCCGCTTTCACTGAATCTACCGATTGATAATTCAACTGAAGCTTCGGTTGTGTCGTCGCCAATAATCTTTCAACCGTTGCCCCGTTGGCACCCCTGACAATCCCGTTTGTTGTAAAAACTTATCCCATATGCCGTTCTCAACAGCGGTATAAGTGTATGCCCCAATCGGCATTCCGCCTACTTCTTTCATAGAAGAAATGGGTGGAGCCACCTCTGCCGGAGCAGGCTTAACTAATAACACCAGTGCCAACTTACCTAACGCTGCCAACAGCAGCGCCATTACCAACACCGCCAACGCCTTGGGAAACTGCTTCGGCTTTTTCTCTACCTCGGCCTCTAGCCCAAATTGATCAATGACTGGAGCAAGAGGCATTTGTAGCAGTGCCCGACGCGCATCCGTAGCATTTTCAAAAGGCAAATCTAGCTCTAACAATCGCAAAATATACTTCTTCAGGGGCAAATATACCCCCGTCCACAGCCCATCATCTTTAGGTCGGAGCGGCTTTCCGTTCTCATCGATCGCCTGACCCACCAATAGATAAAACGCAATATATCCCAGTGCCGTTAAATCTTTTGCCACCGAACCATTCATGGCTTCGGTTTGGAAGGGTTCAAATAACCGTTCCCAAAGTGATAAATCACAGAGGTAAATAAAATCCCCAACGCCAAACTCTGGTTCTTTGCCTTTAATGACGACTAAACTATCTAAACTCAAGTTGCCATGCACTAACCCAGTTTGGACTTGTCCGAGTGGCAAGGCAAACTTTTGTTGATGCAAAAACTCCAACGTCTGCAAAACCTGATCTAACACTAGCCTGACTTGCTCGGTAGACATGGCTCCTGTTTTGGAAAGCACTTGGTTTAAAGTTGAGTTGGCATCGTGCGGTTGCGTGACCAAATAGCATCGCTCTTCGAGATCATCGGCGATCGCCTCCCACGGGCTAATCAACCGAAAGTCTTGGCTCCGACCATCCGCCAATGCTACACCTGCCAAATTGATAAATCCTCCTGTCGTTGCCGCATTTCTTCGGTATTAAAATAGCGCCGAGGCAGGAGAAATTCCTTAATGACCATGGGTTGCTCGGTGCCCAGTTGGATCGCCTCGTAGAGCCGCCCAACGCCCCGCCGCCCTAAGCAGCGCACCACGCGATAGGTGCCCCGTCTCCCCCAAATTTCTGCCTTTTCTGCCAAGGTTGCGGGGAACGAACAAATCCGGCAATCCTTGGTTGCACGCTCCATGGTGGCGAGGGGTTCTCGACAGTTGAGCGGGTCGCCTAGGGTGCAGCGATATTGCGGATAAGGTGAGGCGGCAAACACGACACCCGGAGGGGCGATCGCGGCTTCCTCTACTACCTCTGGCACAACTTCATCTTCTGGCTTTGGCGGAAATAATTCTGGCTTTATTTCTGCCAAAATGGGCGACATCCAAGCCCACCGCGACAAGAAATTAAACTGCGTTAACCGAATTCTGACCGGGTAACGTTGCAGATAATATTTAACGACAACTTTAGGAACATTAGAAATAGCCATGTGATGACCTGGGTTAGACGAAGGTATAGAATCAGCGATCGCACGGGTCGAATCCTACCTTGCCAGGGTATCCTGAAACTTGCCAAACCCTCATTAGACATAAGTTGGAGAAAGGAACATGGCGAAAGAGCAAGTTGTGCAATTGTTTAGAACCGCTCAGGCTGATCTCACCCTCCGCGCAAATCTTAATACCGCTCCCACCCTTGAAGCGTTTGTGCGAATGGCGCACGAGTATGGCTACGATTTTACGGTGGAAGAGTGGCAGCAAACCGTGGGGTTTGGGGTGGAGGAATTGGAGTGTGAATTGTCGGAAATTCCGGGAATTTAGATGAGGCGATCGACAGTTAACTTACTCAAAGTTTAGGCTGGGAAACAATTTGGCTGAGGAATAGCCGTCCTATTCCTCGGTTTTTGTGTCTAAACTTCACACCTTATAATCAAATAACCGAATAATCAAATAACCGCTCTGATTCTATGAGAACTGAAGGCATAACTGCACTAACTTTACCCCTAAAAGTTGATCTAAAAAACGTTCACTTCACGGATGAACAGTTTTACCAACTTTGCCCTGAACTTAATGTTGAACGCGATTCCAAAGGAACTTTAATTGTTGCAAGAGAAAATGCAGGAATATATGGATAGTGGTGTGCAGATGGGCTGGATGTTTAATTCTCCAGATCAGCAGGTGGAAATTTATCGGCAAGGACAGCAGAAGGAAGCGCGATCGCTCCCTACACTGCTTTCGGGCGAAGGAATCTTGCTGGGATTTGAGTTCCCGGTCGATAAGTTTGATAATAACTAATCTACGGGTGAAATATCGAAGGCGATCGACAAACCATAACTCTATATAAAGAGCTGTAAGCTATGATTAGCTTGCACCAAACGAGATTTACAAAACGGTGATAACTGTAATGGAAACCAAGCCTCCCCTTCCTCCCTTCACCCTAGAAACAGCCAGAGCCAAAGTTCAAGCTGCCGAAGATGCTTGGAACAGCCGCGACCCTGAGCGCGTTTCAATGGCTTACACTCCAGACTCTTGGTGGCGCAACCGCTCTGAATTTTTTACGGGACGCGAGGCTATTAAAGCCTTTCTTGAACGCAAATGGGCAAAAGAACTAGACTATCGCCTTAAAAAAGAACTGTGGAGTTTTACTGATCATCGTATTTCAGTCCGGTTTGAGTACGAGTGGCATGACGAATCCGGGCAATGGTATCGCTCCCATGGTAATGAACAATGGGAATTTGCTGATAATGGTTTGATGCAACGACGGGAAGCCAGTATTA
Source organism: Leptolyngbyaceae cyanobacterium CSU_1_4 (assembly GCA_012034615.1). Classification (GTDB taxonomy): domain Bacteria; phylum Cyanobacteriota; class Cyanobacteriia; order Elainellales; family Elainellaceae; genus Timaviella. Next base: position 8,939 of record JAAUPA010000192.1, read on the forward strand.
ATGATGTGTTGATTCAAGAATCGGAACGTAAGTTCTTATGGGAAAGATAATAAGAAATTAAGTGCTCTAATCAAAAAATAAACCTACCTCTTGTTACCTTAGTTGCCTGAAAAAACTCGAACTGCTCTCACCCTAACTCCTCTCCAAGAGCAGGCTACCGTGTACACACAAGTTGTTGAATCCAGCTATGCCCCTGGCGAGCCGCCCCCTAAATCCCCCATTCTGGGGGACTTTGAAGAACAGAGC
>JAAUPA010000193.1 GCA_012034615.1 Leptolyngbyaceae cyanobacterium CSU_1_4
CGAAGCCGCCGTGAGCTTGGGCCTCTTGGGCGACAAGACGCTCGTGCCCGACTTGGTGGCGATGTTGCGCGACGCCAAGAGTCTCTCGACCCAAGCGGCGATCGCGTCGGTCGGTCGCCCCAATTCCTTAGAGAATGATTTAGAGCAGCGGCAACGGGAACGGCAACGGCAGCGATCGCCGGGATTGGGCAGAGTGCCTAATGGTTTCCATCCTTCCCCCTGGTAGCGTAGGCAGTCGGCACAGCTTTCTGATGAATGAAGCGATCGCTTTTCCCAAATAAAGCCCGCTGCCCTGTGTCCTTCCAATTTTCCTAGCTCTTTGGAACCGTGTACCGCATCGGCATACATCGCCAGCCGCGCTCTGATTTGATCGGGCGATAGTCTACCCGCGATGATCTCTTGAGAGAAGTTACGAAGGTATTGATATTCTTTTTTAACTCAGCCCCCATGATGCCGTAGTCGCGTTGGGTGAGTTGCTTAACGCCGCCCTTGCCTAGTGCGTAGCTGTTGATATGAGCCGCCTTTAATTGGTTGGCAACTGCTGTCTCGAATGTGGAAACATTGATCGCTTTGCTGATCAACAGATCGGCAAGGTCGCTTATCTTATCTTTGCTCTGAGTAATATAAGCCTCGGTCAATGCCTCAACTTGTGCCCTTGATGCATACTGCCCAGCCGCCGCACCGTTTGCGAATCGATAGCGCTGGTTCTTTTTGTCCCATGTAAAATCATTCATCCTCTGTCGCCTCATCCGCTCTAAGGATGCCGTCAAACTTTTTATCGGGCGGCTTAGTCTCCCATTCTTCGATCGCCCCTAGAACATCATCATCTTTGACAGTGGCGATCGCCATGAGCTGCGACAGTGGCGGCAAGATTTCAGGATCAGGCTTAAATTTCTCAGACATGGGCGCGACCGTTCCCATTCTTAGCTGCGGGGTTTTCCTTCTTTGACTCAGCCTTCGGATCAGCCTCAGTGTCAGTGAGACCCTTCTCATCGCTCTCTGCTAGAGCCGTATCTTGGTTCTCAAAGACATTCACGGCAATCCTAGGATAGGTAAGTTTCAACCGCCCGCGCCAGCGCTCATCGGGTATCCCCTTGAGTGACAGTTCGGTATAAAGAATCTGTACAATCCCTTCAGTCAGACAAGCCCTAATACTGTTGATATGGCGCGCAAACTCTAGGGCGGGTTGCCCCGAAATTTCCTTAGCTCCCAATGAAGGAAGCCCCAATAAATAGGGCGGGACTCTACTGAGCATCAGCAAGCGCGATCGCCACAGTCCCACCGAATCGGCAAGCGCTTTCAAGTCGGGATTGCTGCCCAGTCGTTGAACTATACCAGTTGGCATCATGTAATAGTCAGTAATAATTCCATCGACTCGCGCCCGCTGTTGATCATCCCGGTAGGCTTCTAAATAAGCGTCGTCGGCACTCTCAGGCATGATGTGCAAGTCGGCAGCGATCGAACTCTCAGAGGCGAATAATAGTGCCTCTGTTGCCCGCTTCAACCTGCCCCAATCTTCTAAGCCCTCGTTGTACAGCGATCGCCCGTAGAGGTTCTTACGACGATAGCGCCAATGGATAATCTTGGCGGGTGGGAATGTAATTTCTGGGTTCTCTTCGTACAGTCGGCGGCGTTGATCGAATCGTTGCAATTCGCCCTGAACTTCAATCCTGAACATCTCCCAAGTGGGCAGGAACATTAAGCCGTTGACCTGGCTTGCCTTCTCATCTATTGAGATTTCTGCGAAGCAATCGCCATAAGAAAGCATTTTTTCACAGATCATACCAATAGCAGTAATCGGCAGCAGTCGGGCGATCGCTGCTAGGCAGATATCATAGACCATCGCATCAAGCGGCGTTTTATCATTGCAAGTATCCGAAACGGTTACGCCTTGATCGTCTCCGTCAGTACTCGAACCAATACAACCGATTAGCACCTGAGTTGCAGCTGCCACTTCTGGACAGTAGTCGCACAGTTCTAATAATTCCCGCGCCTTCCCTGCATCGCGGATCGGTTGCTCACTGATCTCAAGATCGAAGTTACGCCCCCTCACTGTGAAATTATCGCGGCGTTGATAGGTGGCAGATACGGGGCGCTGTGAGCCTTGAAAGACTAACTTGAATGCACCTGTGATCCGAGTCCAGAGGTTTTCTACTTTTCGGCTTGGCTTGGCTTGGGTTTGCATGGCGATCGCTTAGGGATAACCAAATCTTACCCGTACCTCTACAAAGCGCTACCGTTGCCGCGTCGTCGCGTGGGCAGTGTAGACGAGTTTAGGCTTGGCAGCAAAACGCCGCTCATAAGTTGCCAGGGTATACCGTGCCGAATCCGTCCGGTGATCCTGTTGCCCTGGTGCGACCTCATCTAGGATCAACCCGTTCTTATCTTGCTTGCGGTGATAACCCCTCAATTCGTCGGGGAAGTCGGTACAACTGCGAATGAACAAACGATCTTGATAGAACAAACCATTCACATCATTACAGCCCTCACTAATCGGATTAAACGCCGCATCGATCGCCGCCAATCCTTTGAGCTTGCGGATCTTCCCTTGCTGCTGCCACTTCTCAATAGAGGCGGGGCGTGATGGATCGGCAAACGCATGAGTAACGCTCCATGTCTCACACAGCCCGATCGCCCTGGCTAAAAAGTCATCTTCCAAAACGGGTGAGAGTTCCTTGCTGAACTTGCTTGCGGGTTCGTTATGCCAGTTGTCTAACTCCCAATAGCGATCGCTTTCATCAAGTCCAAAGACAGTCAAGGCGGGGTGAATATCGCCCCAGTCCACCCCTAGAACAACTGCCTTAAATTTAGTAGGTATGGCGCTTTGATCAACCTCATGCCGTGCCTCAAAGCAGTCGAAGATCTGACCTGGAAAATCCTCATAGCTGGCTTTGTACTCTTGCCGATAAATGCGCGGCGGCAAGGTTGCCTCAGCCCTTGATAGTTCCTCTGTGGGGACGTGAGGATTATCTGAGGTGAAGTAGTGAAACGATGCCCAGCCCTGATCTGGTAATTGCGATCGCTGATCAACGGCGTACAGATGATTAACTTTGCCCTTCGGTGTACCCGTCAGCAACGCCCTAGATCCGGGCGTGTCAGCCATCGCAGGAGTAACGATCTCATCTAAAATTGTCGGCTTAATATCTTGAAACTCGTCTAAGACGATGAAGAAAATTCTTAAACCCCGAAGGCGATCGCCGTCCTCATCGTTTGCCCCTAGCACGATAATTTCGGGGCGGTAATGTTCTAGGGGTGAAGGATTCTTAAAGGCGATCGTATGCTCTGACCTATCGATCTTCTCTACCGCGGGATGATCCTTAAGCATATTTAAAAGCGGCTTCCAAAAGATTTTTTTGGCTTGCTTAAGCGTGGGCATGGCGATCGCCACGATGGGCGGCGACTGTGGATCGTAAGGCGGCTTGCCTTCAAGACACGCCCGCAAAACTTCGGTTAAGGCTAGGGCAGATTTCCCCCACCGCCGCCCGCACACGATCGTCCTAAACTTTGATTGATTGCGATAAACGACTAATTGAGTTTTATGGAGGGGTCTAAGTTTCTTCGGTCGCGTCGTCGTCGCTTTCGACTTCTGAAAGGATGTTTTCGTGTTCGCTTTCTTCGTTAGTGGGATCGTTCTGTTCATCTAGCGACACAACTTTTATAGGCGCTCCGAACTCGCTGATCTCAACCTCTAGCCCGTAGGTTCTGAGGATCGATCGCGCAATGTTCAGATCACCTAATAATCCCGTGTGTTGCGCGAGAAGTTTCAACGCCTGAACTTTATTATGAAACTTGACCTTAGTGGTTGATCCGCCTTCGGTTTTGTTTTCGCTCACTTCAGCGATCGCAGCCGCCGCGTCGTCGTCTAATTCCTGTGAGTGCTTTAGAGTGATGCCTGAGCCGCTAAACTCCATGACCGATCGAATATCGCTGAATGCCAGCCGCCCCAATTCCTTAAGCACCCGTTCGGCAGTGATGCCAGTAGAGAGCGATCGCCGCGATCTAAGCTCTTGGACGTAGGATGCAACGTTAACATTTGCTAACAGCCGACTAGCCGCCGCCCGCGCTATATCGGAATCTTTGCACTTATAGCCCGCCCGTTGATAAGCTGCCGAAGCGTTGAGATCTATAACGTACTCTTCAGAGAATCGTTTTTGTAGTGGGGTAAGGGATGAGTCAGCCATAGCAGAATTCTAGAATGGCTTCAGTATGGGCGATCGCGCTTCCCGTGTCATCCGTCACGATTCGTAGGCATTGGGGCGATCGCGCTAGACCCTGCCGATCTTCCATGCCCTCTCTTTACCATTCCTTCCTGCCTTCCAAAAGATGAAGCCATAGCGATCGAACTTCTCACCGCTTGGAACCGTGCCGATCAATTCTCTCACCTGGCTTGTGCTGAGATGCCAGTTATTCGCCGCCGCCCTTTCCAATGCCTCAAGGTTGGCCAGTGGATCGCGTGGGCTGAGGGATTGGGCGAGCTGCTGCGCAGATGCCGCAAGGGTCGCACTCACCAACTCAATAAACGCAGTCGGGCGATCGCCGTCTCGTAGGGCTGACCTACAGTCTCATAGGTTAGTCCCGTAGGTCTATCCTGTGGCGGGAGCATACGGGGGAAGTCGGCAATTTTATTGCCCCTGATTTTGATGTGAGCAGCTAACCTATCCATGATCTCAACCTGCTCACGGTTATAGATTGCCCGCCGTTCCGAATCGATCGCGGCTTCGATGGGATAGCCCAATTCTTTTAGCTTCTGAACCCACCGACCTACGCCGCTACGGGCGATCGAGTAACGGCTTTCTAAATCTGCGATCGTCAGCCCGTCTAGTTCAGTTGTCATTGTCCTATGGGTTTAACCTGTGAGTTATAGGATAGCTCAATCTTTTTTATCGCTGCCTTTAAGCTCCTCAATCCGCTCCTGGATCAGCCGCCGCAATTTCTGAGATAGCGATAGTTCAGACCATAGCGGATTGTCTGAATAGGCAGTTTCGATCGCCTCTCTAAGCCCTCATATCTACAGTCACGCGATCTGCCACAGCTTGACCTTGCCTCAGAAAATCCCTCATCAGTCTACTCCCTTGCTATAGCCTTGAGTTTAATTGCATTGCCTTAATTCATCTTGCATCACTGTACATCAGATGCTACAGTCTGATTCAGAGTTAATCAGAATTTCCAGAACTTCTAGAAATTACAGGAGGGTTTATGGCTGAAAAGCTTAGAGAGATTAAGGAGTTAACGCCCATAGAAGAGGTAGCAACCTTTTGGGGCGTGACTCCAAAGACGATTAGGAACTGGCTGGAATTTGTTTATCAAGCGTTTGGTGTGGTCTTACCTCAGTCGGGCGATCTACCTAGACATGGCGTAGAAATGTTGAGCATCACTGCAAAACACATCAGCCCCGATGCAGGTAAGTACTATCAGGAAACTGGAGAAAAACGCCGCCTTAGAAGTTCTGAGTTTATTGCTAAGATCCGCCGCCTGAGGGAGCAAGGGCAATTCCAGGATTATCAGCAGTTCCAGAACTTCCAGAATTTCCAGCCCGTTCCACTGACAGAAGAAATCGAAGATGACCTGTTAGCCGATATCGCGGGGATAGAGCGCGGGGAAGACGACATGATCGCCAATATGCAGAAGGCGATCGAGAAACGAGAGGATCAGCAGGTTGAGAATTTCGCTCAGTTTTTGGAGCAATCGCCCCGACGAAAAATGCAAAAGCTCGCGGCTCAACTCTCAGCCCGTAGAGCTTGCAAGGGTAGAGCCTGATCAGCCACGACTAGGCGATGTGATTGAGGTGGTCTACACCGAGGTGGGTCAGTGAAACGCCGCCAATTCTTTCCATTGATGGTGGGTGGATCAACTGCCTTCACTGTTTTGGGATTTATCCAAAACCGCCCCGCCAATGCCACGTTTCTCAATGACTTGCTGGATGGGGCGATCGGCTCTCAATCGGGTGCCCAGTCTAGCCCTGGCTCAGCCGCCGCACCTAGTACTTATGCGCCCTCGTCCAACTTTGCAGAAATCTATGGGGAGAACTACATCACTCGTGAGCAATTCTCTGTTTTGCAAAGTGGCGGTGCAACCCATTGGTGGGACATTGCGCCTAAGCCCTACGCCCGAATGCATTCTGAGAGTGGTACAGAAAAGTATTACTTTCCTTTCAGTTTTGGCGATGGGGGCGTAATCGTGGTGTGTGATTCATCAGGGGCGATCGCCAGTTGGGACATTAGCACCGATAACTGGGTCGCTCCATTCAGCCCCGCTGATATGAGCGAATACAACTACTACCCGCCTAAGGCGGTGGAAGTTGCAGTCGCGCCGCCCATTCAACCCATTCAACCGACAGGCTATCCACCCGTGCCACCCAATGCACCCGTCAGCACTTGTTACTAGATTTTGGGTCAGAGGGATAGTTTGAGCGCTCCCCTCTGACGACTCGCAAACCTTTACAAATTTGGAGCTAATTTGATTATGGCGACTTCCGACCCAAATACCTACTCATCTGATGACTTGCTACAGCCTGACTCAGACTCTAGAGCTGACATGGCGTTACACACTGCCGGGGCACTCTGCAACCCCCAAGACGTAATCCCTGACTATGAGCACTACGATGGCGACTACAGCGCAAATCAGCAAGCGCAATCATGGGAGCATACAGACGTAGATTCAACGGATCGAGACTATGTATTTTACGATCCGGATCTAGTCGAAGAGTGATATTAATGTACTATTTAATGTACTAGCCGAATCAACCAAACAGGAAAGACATGAAAAAAATTTGCATTCTGCAACCCAACTCAAGTACAGGGCATCAGAACCCCGATAAGCTGCTAAAACTGCTGAACAATTGGAAGGAGCAAGGGCGCGTCAGCCTTGAAACTATGGTTAAAGAGATGGGCTTTAAGTCGCCAGCTCCCTTACTTTGCTGCCTTGATGCACTGGAGAAAAAAGGACTGATCCGGCTGACATAAACTGTAAGTTGCTTCAATCCATCCATAGAACAAAGCCGCCTATCTTGCGATCGGGCGGCTTTGCTCTACAAGTCAATTGGCGGGTGCTGAGTCCAACCGGGCGTAAACTCCATGTCGGGCGGCGGGCTCTTTTCCGTCCCTACATGATGAGTTAACAGCATGACTTGAGTTGCCAACATATCGATCTGGGTAACAGCCCGATCGACTGATAGCGCTAGTTCCTGCAATTGCTGCTGAGTCGCAAGCTGTTGTTGTGCCACCTCTAAAAGAATGGCTCTAATATCTGAATCTTCCATGGGAAACCCTCTAAATTATTTATCACTGATCAGAACAGAGCATCCCAGCCTTAATAGCGCCTTCACCCTGTGCCCTTAACGCACTGGCGCAAAGTTCAATCCTCTGATCTCTGCTTGCTCTTGAGGGGACTTAGTGAGGCTGATCTGACTGCACATCGTTAAGCCCCCTACTAGCAGAATAGCCAGGACGATGCACCCCGCGATCGCTTCACTCTTGCTGGTTCTTTGGGCGTTTGAGGCTCTTGAGATTTAGTCATGCTCTAGGGTAGATAGATTGCTTGCCTAGAGTTCCCCCTAGAACAACATCCACCCCTAGAACATTGCTTAGTTAATGCCCCCGCTCATCCCGTCGCAAGTTTGCCAGCTCTCGCAGTAGGTTACGGCTCTCGTTTTGCAAGCCGCGCATATCAGAACGAAACTCATTCCTTGCTCTGGTTTCAGCAAGCCGCTCGGTAATCCGGTCGGCACGGTCAGCCGTGATTGCTGCCTGAAACGCCGCCATTGATGCCCGAATCTCAGCGGTGTACTCGTCCATATTATTCAGCACTGTCCCCACCATGTCAGTCAGGTCGGGGATGCTGGTTTGTAGGATTTCGCGCAGGTCATCTAACTGATGTTGCGATCGCTCCTGCTGTTTCTGTAGCGTCACTTGCTGCTCTGCTACAGTGCGCAGAATCGCTTTAATCTCATCTAGTTCGCTCGGTGGGTTGGTTGTCATGGGAATCTCTCCATAGAAATTTTGAGGGCGATCGATAGAGAGCTAATCATTTCACCTCCCTCATTGTCAGAAGGTCGCCTACATCGCAGCCAAAATACTCGCAGAGAACCCCTACGGTTTCAGGGTCTATACGGGCTGTTAAAGGCTGTCCATTGTAGATCTTGTTGATCGTCGTATGGGAAAGACCAAGCTCAGCAGCAAGCCGCCGCTGAGTCATTTTTGGGTCTTTATCCACCATTAAATTTGGTAGTCGGCTAAACACTTTCCTCATACCTCCAATGTTATTAGATTCCAGTATAGGCGTAAAACGTTCTATATAGTGGAATTTATGGAAGTCAAAATTAAATTAAATTCCACTATTCGCTTGACGTGTCTCAGATAGTGGAATAATATTAAGACATGAGAGAGGGCGATCGCCAGTCACAGCAAAACCGCCCTTCCTTATCCAAAACCACTACTGATTCAGGATTTCTCCTATGATTGCACAAACTCCTCGCACTGCAACCACTCTCAACGATCGCGTCCCTACCCGTCGCATTCCTCCTTACATCTACCCCAACGCTGAAGAGCGCGATCGCGTCATTGCCTTCACTATTACCCATTACACCCGCACCGAAGTTTTAGGGGTTGACCTCTCTGTTCAAGTTCGCCACGGTGGGCATTACTTCCTAGGTGCCCTTGCAAAGAATGGTGACGGCTGGCAGGTGACACGGACTACTCATCAGTCAGTCCAGGGCGGCGGAGTCCACAAAACCATCGAGGCAGCCGCGATGGAGTGCCACGAAATTTACCAGGAACAGAAGCGGACGGCGCGGATTATTGCCACCCGTGACTAAAATCCGGCAACCTAGGGCGATCTGTCTAGCAGCGATCGCCCCAGGCTCAAGGGCGAGGGATGAACCTCAAGCTGTGATGGAGGCTAACGCCCCGCAGTTATAAAAGCGATCGCGCTCACGAAGGCTCAAGGGCGAGGGATGAACTCACCCACCGTTGTGATCTCCCCTGCATGGTCAAGCGCATTCCACCCTGTGCATAGCTGACAGCCTGAAACACGGTGTTATCAACAAGAATCTCTGTTATCAACAAAATCTCTACCGCTACTCCTCTTTTTCTCTACTCCTATCACTCTTGTCCCCATTCCTAATTCATTCCCTCTG
>JAAUPA010000010.1 GCA_012034615.1 Leptolyngbyaceae cyanobacterium CSU_1_4
GAGCATTCTGAGCTTTAGAATCAACTAGACTACTGATCAATGACTTGATATAGTCGTGCTATGCCTCGAAAGAACTCCCTTTTTTCCAACAGTACGTACGTTACCTTCCTAGATGGGTTGAAGCAGTGTATCCGCTCGGCTCAAATTAAAGCTGCTTTAGCCATTAATCGTGAACTTGTCCTTCTGTACTGGCAAATTGGTCATGAAATTTTGTTGAAGCAGAAAAGTCGAAGGCTGGGGGGACGAAAGTTATCGATCGCCTTTCAAAAGACTTAAAGGAAGAATTTCCAGAGATGACGGGTTTTTCTCGTTCAAATCTGAAGTACATGAGAGCATTCGCAGAAGCTTATCCAAATGCTCAATTTGGTCAACAGCTTGTTGACCAAATTCCATGGGGGCACAACATCCGGATTTTAGAGATGGTAAAAGATCCAGATACTCGACTGTGGTACGTTCAGCAAACGATTGAAAATGGGTGGAGTCGCAATATTCTGGTCATGCAGATTGAAAGCGCTCTGTACCAGCGGCAGGGTGGTGCCATTACAAACTTCGAGCAATCACTTCCATCTCCACAGTCTGATTTAGCTCAGCAGTTGATTAAAGATCCCTATCACTTTGACTTCTTAACTTTGACACAGGATGCTCAAGAGCGGGATCTAGAACATGCCTTAGTTCACCATATCCGAGACTTTCTCATGGAGCTTGGAATGGGCTTTGCGTTTCTAGGAAGCCAGTATCCCTGGTTGTGAGTGGAAAAGAATATCGGCTTGATCTCCTCTTCTACCATGTTCATTTGCATTGCTATGTAGTAATTGACCTTAAGATGGGGGAGTTTGAACCCCAGCATTCAGGGCAAATGAGCTTTTACGTGGCAGCAGTTGATAACCAGCTTCGTAGCGATCGCCATGAACCCACAATCGGGATCATTCTTTGTAAATCGAAAGATAAGACCACTGTGGAGTATGCGTTGCAAGGAAGCCAACAGCCCATTGGCGTATCGACCTATCAATTTCAATCTCAACTTCCGCTTGCGCTTAGGGATAAACTTCCAAGCATTGAACAATTAGAAATGGAACTTACCAGTATTTTTGAAGAGATTGAAGGAGAAACTGAGCAGTAGGTTTCATGACGACGGCGATCGCTAGGTCGCTAAGAGATTGCTACTGATACCTGAATTGCAGCGTAAATGTGGTATTTCAAAATCCGACACTGTTCTAGCTAGAAGAATATATATCAAAATGTGGTATTTCAAAATACCACAGTGTTACTTTTCAGAAAGCGTCGTATATTGAAATACGACAAATTGAATATTGCATCAACTATCACTATGGCGAAACATAAAGCCGTTATCGCAATTCTGGCAAACGCTGGTGGAGTTGGAAAAACAACGCTTGCAGTGCATTTAGCGTATGAGCTAGGTAGGCGAAACTTCTCTGTTGGCTTAATTGATCTCGATCCACAACGAGCACTAGATGTATTTTGCGGGTTGCCTTCTGCCGCAGCCGAATTCTCGATAGCTCAAGTCCTGTCAAAGGATTTCCGAGGAAATTGGCCCTTTGTATCAGCTTGGGAAAATTCTAAAGTAGAAGTCTGCCAGGGTCACCCGATCATGTCGAAAATAGCTGATGATCTGGTGATTCGTAGACGAGGAGAATATACCCTTGCAGATCGGATGAAAAATTATCCACTTTCCCATGACGTAGTGATTTTAGACTGCCCTGCTACATTAGGAATGATTTGTGAAAATGCGATTGCTGCAAGTACCGGACTGCTAGTGCCGATTCAGTTAGAGATGAAATCAGTCTCAGGTGCAGCCGATCTAGTTCAATGGGCAATTGCGATTGCAGATGAACTCGATTTAGAACCGCGTCCGCCCATCTTAGGATTGGTGCCTAGTCTCTATGACCATACCCGAGCGATTCACCGACAGTATCTCCAACAGCTACCAGAAGTAGCAAGTCAACTAAGGATTAAGTTATATCCTCAAATCCGGGACTCCTCTGAGTTCAAGAATGCCAGTGCTAATGGGCTACCGCTTCAAAAATATCGCCCTGCTCATCCTGCTTGCAAGGACTTCGTTACTATTGCGAATGATTTAGTCAAACTTGTGAAAGAAGGAAAAATCTGATGGGAAAACTGCCAACGATCGGTCAGCGATTTACAGGTGCTATTCAAGCTAATGACCAAGCGCAACGTATTGCTGAACTACAGTCTGAAATTGAACAATTGCGATCGACTCAATCTCCTAATCTAGAGGAGCAACTTGAAGTGTTACGGCGGCAGCTTATTGCGCAATCTGGGGAATTAGAAGTAGATATCACTCTAGTAAATCCTAATCCTCATCAGCCCCGACAAACAATTACGCAAGAGAGTATTCAAACAATTGCTCGAAGTCTTGAGCAAGATGGGCAAATTTCTCCCCTTATCATTGTTCAGCAAGGGTCGGAGTATGTTCTGTGGGATGGACAGAGGCGCTGGGAAGCTGCAAAGAAATTGGGATGGAAGACTTTGCGTGCTGTAACGGCACCTATGCCAGAGAACTTACATCGGCAATCGCTGCTCACGTTTATCCATCATGAAGACCTCAATCCACTCGATAAAGCAGAGGCAATTGTTAAAGAAGTATCGGCTTTAACAGGACTGGGCTTCGAGGAAATCTCAACGATGCTCTCAACAGTTTTACGTCGATTAGAACGACAACAGCAAATGCATCAGTTGACTAACCTTGTGACAGCTCATCCAAAACTTCAGCTTCAAGGAGTCAAAGCCTTGGATGTTGGTGAAATAGAGGAAAAACTTCTCCTCTCTTTTTTAGACCTAGCGTTAAATCCAGCTTCGATGAAAGCTAATTTAATGCCCATGTTATCCTTGCCCTCAGATTTAAAGGAGTCGATCCGAAAACGCGGGTTGCGGGGTGCTCATGCCTTAGCTTTAGCCGTTCTGTCTGCTAAAACCTTAAAGATTTCAGAGAACCAGGCGGCGAAAGAACGAATTAAAGCAACTCAGCAAGTTATAGAAGAAGCATTGACTGTTTCAAAAACCCGTGAGCTGGTTACTCAAATTAAGTCTAAATACTTGAAGTCAGAAACTTCTAGTTCTAGAGATGTGACCGCTGTAGCACGGAGCATAGAGAGGTTAGGAAAATCGGTTCTTGCCAATACTGATACAGAACAGTTAGTAGCGTTAAAAACGCTATTACAGCAAAAGCTAGCAGAGATTGAATCCACCCTAGCAAGTTCGTGAGAGTCTCGTCCTCTCCCCGAACATTGTTTCTTAGAAAATGCTGGTCAGTTCGTTGATTCCCTATCCGATTGTGGATCTAAGACGTACTCTGAAATGATCCTGCCCTTAGGTTTTCCCAGTCCCCTCTCCTTGCTCAAACATTTGTCCTGCTGGTTTCCTCCTTTTACTACTCAAACTCTTATGCAAACGTCGATTCGATCTGTTGCTGAGTTGGGTAGTGTTTCAGAGATGCTACTAGATGAACTAAATGTATTAAGCAGGTCAGCTTTCTACAGAACTTAACAACACATCTAGAACATTACCCGGTTGGTAAAATGGCTCTGACCTATGCCTTGATCGGGTTCGGGCTGGAGGGGAGCATAGCCATTGGGCGACCCTTGCGGTATCTGCGCAGCAGCACGCCTCAATCCCAGCCGAGATATTTTCATAATGAGCGCCGCTGAGCGCCTATTGTTTTGTGGTGTGCTCCCCTTCCATCTGATCCAGCATCTTCAGCACTTAGCAGTATCCACAGATAGTTGGCTGCATTCCCCGCAGTTGGGTTAAAGGTTCTCGCCATAGATAGGTCAAACTCCTTCTCGAATCCGCCTTTGAGCCTCTGAGGATTGTAGATACATTTAGTGTAAGTGAATCGTGTAAGTTAAAGAGAATCTAGAAATATCGCGGGTTGTAGAGCTTGGTCTCGCCGTTCTATAAGGGCGTTTAGCCTTTTCAACTGCTGCTCTGGCTTGGCGATCGCCTCTCTACGTGCGATCGCCTTTTGCCATTGACGCTAGCGTGCTGCTGCGTAGATGCCGCAAGGGTCGCTGCCAGGTCTTCCCAGAGGCTTGGCAGTCAGCCTTTTGCCAGAAGAAGCCTGAATCATCGCAATCCAATCGAGTAGCCGCAGTCGTTCGGCTGCCAAATAATTGGGTGCGATCCTATTTTCGGTATGGTTCATTGTTTTACCGTACCCAATTTTGGTGTGATAAATATTTAAACCATGCCGAAATAGTTTATGAGTACAGAGCTTTTGCAGGCCGCTATATCTCCTCCTTTCCAGGCAAAGCTAACGGCTCTATCCCGTTTTCTCGTAGCTGCTGTTCTAAAAGCTTTTCTCGACTCAGAGCGATATCAGCTTCCTCGAAAGCAGTGCTAAGGCTGATTTCCATGGGGTTGATGATGCGATCGCTTAACTAGACGATAAGCCGACTGTGACGGTGGAACGAGATGCTTTTACTGATTCACTCATAGGGTTGGTTTCTTGGGGTTAGGAAGAGGGGCGATCGATCGGAGTCTGCCTTTCCTTTTCTTTCCGATATTCTCGGACAGCCCGTTCAAGTAAGAAATTTATAAGGCTACTAGTTGACCGACTTTCGTCTTTCGCCCACTCTTCTAACTCATCAGCGATCGGATCAGGCAGGTAGGCGCTAACTCTCTTCATTTCGTCTTGGCTCAAAGTCTACCTCCTTATTGAAGCATTTTGAATCTTACTCAGAACGTGCTAACACAAATATGAGTTGTAAAGGAATAGATTTGTGCTATCACTATATTCATGTGGTGCAGCTATAGTTCAACCATGAGCGCGCCACCAAAGCACCACATTGGAACCACGGAGGGAGATTAAGTGCAAGTAGAGCAAGTATCACAGACCTCGCGGGAGGGTTCAAAAACTTCGGTCGAGGTTCTAGAAACTTCGCTGTACACATTTAGGGAGGTTCAGATTTCACTAGCCAGATTCAAAGGCGACGTTGTTCCGCCATCAACTTTAAGACGATGGCTATCTCTGCTAGGAATAGTGCCAGACGAATTTGGCTGCTACTCCACCGATGAGGTAACAATTCTGGCTCGACTCATCTTCTGGTTGAAGCGAGGCAGGACAGTCCAGACCTTCGCCCAAATCATTCAAAAGGAACTGGCGACCAATGGCTATTAACGCTGAAAAACTAAACGCAACAGCGAACCGCTCCACTGCTAGGAAAGGCTTCATCTCGAAAGCAAAGGACGATCGCTCCCTACTTCCCAGACGGAACCCGCCACCGACTCTAACCGTGTGGTGGGAGCCTACAAGATTGATGCAATGAGGGAAGGAGCGATCGCCCTGTCTGCTATATCTCACGAGGCAAAGAGCGCCCTACAGTCCGCCGGATTGCAGAATGCCTCCGCCTACGTGCAACGGAAGCAAGCGGAGCGCAATCTAGTAGTAGATTCAGGCTTCAGACGCGCTCGCCTACTTGAGCGATCCAGTCTGATTCAGCTTAAATCAGAGGCAAAAATCACCCCTAAATAAATCTATAAAAGATTTGCCTTAGCTAAGGTTTAGGCAGAAGACAATGATGTCTCTACTGCCATTGTTCACGGTGTTGTCGGGGTGGTTAAGGAGATGAATCCCCAGTCCTGATGAGCTGCCAGCAAGCGGTGAAGGCGATCGTTCTCAATGGCGCAGGCGTGCAGTCTGGGAGGTATCGCTTGGCGGAATCTTGCCTCCCTCAGATCGAGAAACCAATCCTGACTGGGATTCAGAATTGGGTCTGGCAAATTTCAGCCTGTCACAGAGGTTGAAATTTGCTGGTAGGTTGTCCCAGTGCATCCGGCAACGTTCACCGCCTTCAATTAAATCGTGACCAGATGCTTAAAACTTCCGTTCCAAACTCCAAAGAAACTTTTCCAAGCCTCCAAAATCTGGACGCTTTCTGCATTTACTTTTTCAGTGCCAACCCTTAAGCTTCACCTTATCAGCCAGTGCAAAAGAACTAGAGAAGGCTGAACAATATCTCGCCATACCAGTACGCAGACAGAACGAAAGCTTGCCAAGAATCGTCAAGGAGCCAGAAAATGCGACGAGGTTTAAGTTCAAGAAAGGCTTCCAGAGAAATCAGCCTCTGGAAGAACTGGAAGATTAGACCTGCTTTGAAAATAGAAAACTAGCTCCGTAGTTGAGCACTTGCAATGGGAATCAGTTGAACCTGATATCCTAGTCGTTCTATTCGGTGCTGTAAGGTTTGTACAAGGTGCTGTTGTTGCTTTTGCCCCGGATTCGTCATGCAGTAGTCACGATAGGGTTGATGTTGTTTCAGAATGTGATAGACCGCAATCAGCAAGCGATGGGCAACTGTCAAATGTCAATTACATAGGCGCATTATTTCAAAGGTATTTTCCGCTCTTTTTGAGTCAGTGAGATCGGAGCTAGAGAACAAAAAAAGAAGAGATCGCAACTGCCATTAGACGACAACGATGACGTTGTTGTACTAACCCAATGAATTCTTTTGTCAATCACGCTCAGAAGGTAGCGTTGACCTAGAAATAAACATCACAAGCTGACATCTGCTGGCTCAATAGTCCAGTAGAAGCATGACATGAGGTTAAGAACACCTCTGTGATTTATGGAGAACTGGTGCGAGAGATCGCTGACTGCTTGCGGAAACTCTCCGCTTTAAGTTCGATAATTGTCGCGTGATGGACTAAGCGATCAATCGCAGCCACAGTCATCATCGAATCGCTGAAAATGCTATCCCATTGACTGAACGGCTGGTTCGCTGTGACCAGCAAACTCCGACGTTCATAGCGATGAGAAATCAACTCAAACAACACTGAGGTTTCAGCTTCCGTCTTTTTGACATAACCCAAATCATCAATGACGATTAAATCAAAGCGATCCAATTTGACCAGCATGGGTTGCAGTTGCAGTTGTAATTTAGCCTGTTGCAGCAGTTGCACTAGGGCAGTTGCCGGAAAGAATTTCACTCGTTTGCCCAGTTCTAGCATGGCGCGAGATAGGGCACTTGCCACATGGGTTTTACCGACTCCTGAAGGACCAAATAACAAACAGTTCCCGCCCTGTGCGACCCAGCTTGTGTCTTCTGCTAACTGCATGATGGCGGCGGGGTTGAGGCTGGGAACATGACTAAACTCAAAGTTGGAAAAGGACTTTCCATAAGGCAGTTGTGCCTCGCTCAACGCGCGGCTGAGGCGGGCTTGATCGCGCCGTTGGCTTTCCCCCTCGCACAATGCCAGCAAGAATTGCGCATAGGACCAATGCTCCTGAGTTGCTTGCTGTTCGAGTTGTTGCCACTGGGCTTTCATCTGGCTGAGGTGGAGGCGTTTGAGGTGGTCGTTGAGGTTCTGGTAGGGGCTGCTCACAGGCAGAGGTAAGGAGTTGGTCATAGGTGGCAAGATTATGTTGAGTCGTTTCAATGAAGGTCATTGTGTTGGCATTGGGAATCAAGTCAAACGCTTGCTGCAATTGCCGCAAACTCAAAGTCTGAGCTGCCAATTGCACCGCCAAATAGGTAGCAACTTCTGCTTCTTTATCCTGGGTCGCCGCGACATAAAGCGCTTCGACCATGATGCGGGCAGCCGTGTCAGATTCAATGAGCTGTTTCATTTGTTGCCATAATTGCTGCCACTGTTCATTGGGCAGCACGTCCGCTTGCCAATCACAATGTAAAAAGGCGCGGGGCTTGCGGCGAAAACTCTCCACCAAATGGCGATAATTAATACTGCGTCCTCGGCGAATTTTCTCACTGCCGTGGATATGAACTCGAACCAGTGCCAAGACTTCAGTTCGACCGACAAAACCGATGAGTCTGTCATGGTAAAGGTGAATCGTCAGGCGTTGTCCTATCAGGCGTGATGGGACGCTGTAAATAATGCTGCGGATGTTGATGGTACTGTAGCAACTGACTTTGACACTGAGAACTTCGTAGTCAGGTGAGCGATAGCGAGGTAGCGCTTGCAGCAAGGCTTTTTCAACTTCAAACTTTTGAGTTCGTTTAGCATTTTGTTTGGCGACCACCTGCTCAATTAGTGCTTGATACTCTGAGACTGATGCAAAATCTAGGCTGCCCCGGCGGAATAAAGCTTGGCAGAGTTTGCGCTTAAAGTGCCCATGAGGTGACTCCACGCTCCCATTTTCATGGGCTACACCTTTGTTATTGTGAGTCGGGCGAAGGCGATAATGACTACAAACTTCGCTATACATCTGGGTCAGTTTGGGATTGCGTCCTCCGACATTGCGATAAGCGGCACTCAAACTATCAGTGCGATGGATTTGAGGCACGCCGCCGCAAGCTGCTAGGGCATTCTGCAATCCTTGAGACAACCCGACAAAGCTTTCACCACCCTGGATCACTTGAATGTATTGCCAGCCACTGTAGGCTAGACGATAGTGATAGAGCAGGTGTTGAAACAGTTGACCTTGAAGAGTGACGGTGACACCTTTGAGATGAGTAAAATCCGATAACCCCATCTCGCCAGGTTCATGGCGAATCTTGAACATAACTTCTTTGGGTTTGCCTTGTGAGGCTTTCCATCGTTCGACGCGCCGTTGCATTGTGCGTAAAACCCCTTCATATTTACCGGGATAAGTCTCCTGTAAATATTCAAATAAAGTCATCGGTTCGAGGCGTGGCTCACGTTGGAGCATGGGGTCTAGCTCACTGAGCCAGACCTGTTCTAATGGGTCAGCCCGGGTTAACCAGTCATGCGGTTGCCCTCTTTGGGGCTGGTGCGTCCCGGTATCGATACGGCTGCCCGTGCGAACGGAGATGCCTGCTGTAGCTGCTGCGGTCGCTTGCTTGGCTCCAGAATCTCGTTTATTCATGTAGAGTTGATACTGTTGAATATTAATTTGGACGGGCACTAGGACTCTCTAATTGAAGTTAGGGGAACTCTCTAGTGTCCTTTCTTTTAGCATTGAGATGTACTACTCACAACAGTCGCTCTAGGCGATCTGACAAGCGATCTAGATCAAGGTTTCAATTCGGTAGAAGATCGCGTGCCAATGTAGTTGTCGTTAGTCATCTCACCATGCCTATCTAACTGTCGCGCGATAGCTGAGGTTTTTCACGAAACGAAAAGCGGAATGCCTCAAGGAGGAGTTATCTCTCCCCTCCTAGCAAACATTGCACTGGATGGAATGGAGGCACTCCTTAATACCCACCAGACAACTCGTGAATACACGGTCAAAACTGGACAATGGGTAGGTAAGGTTACGAAAAAGAAGGTCAACACATATGGGTTAATCCGATATGCAGATGACTTTTTAATCACCGCCGAAACGAAAGAGGAAATTGAAGCAATTATTCCAGTAATAGGTGAATGGCTAAAGAGCCGTGGGCTTGCATTCAATGAAGAAAAAACCAAAATCCGACATCTATCGGCTGGAATTAACTTTTTTGGATGCAATGTCAAGCAGTATGGAAGTAAATGCCTAATCAAACCTCAAAAAGAAAAGGTAATAGCCAAAATTAAAGAAATTAAATTTTGGCTAAATACACACCCAGATATCAGCCCAGAGGCAGTTATAAGGGTAATAAATCCTATCTTGAGAGGATGGGCTAACTACTACAAACACGGAGCCAGCAAAGAAACGTTTGAGTACTTCGACGATAGGGTATGGCAACTGCTCATGACTTGGGCTACAAAACGTCACCCCAATAAAGGCAAGAGATGGGTAGTCCTCAGATACTTCGGTAGACTGGGGAATGACCATGGGGTCTTCAAGGCTAATGCCCCAGACAGATAGGGTAAAAAGATAGTGAATTACCTATTCAAAATGAGGAACGTTGCTATCACTCGCCATGTCAAAGTTACAGGCACAGCCTCACCAGATGACCCAGGCTTAAACGAATACTGGACAAATAGAGCAACCAGGCAAGGAAAAGAATTCTTTGCCAAAGGAAGCAACCTATATCAGTTAGCCACGAGGCAAAACTGGAAATGTCCAGTATGTTGCGAACACCTATTTAACGAGGAACGCATCCATACCCATCATGTAAAGGCGGTGGCAACTGGCGGAACAGATAATATTGATAATCTCTCCCTGGTACATGAGGTCTGCCACAAAAATTTACATCTGATGAAATGCAAGCATGAGTGGCAAGAGGCTTGAGCCGTATGATGGGAAACTGTCAAGTACGGTTCTTAGGGGAGGCGGGAACGGCGACGCGACGCTCCTTACCCGACAAAACGACAGGATGGTCACTCTCTGAGGATTGTCGGCAGATCACGTTTACCGATAAAAAGGGGATCGGTCGAGTCAAGATGCTGGGTACCCGTGACCTTGGTTTCTACTCTGCTGATCAAATCAAACGGGTGAGACTGATTAGACGTGCTGATGGGTATTTTGTTCAGTTCGCTGTCAAGGTGGACAGAACAGAAGTATTAGAGCCTAGCGGGTCAGTCGTTGGGCTAGATGTTGGGCTAGAGTCCTTTTACACTGACTCAAATGGTGAAAAGGTGCCTAACCCTCGTTTCTATCGCAAAGGTCAGCAAGCCTTGAGACAGAAGCAAAGACGGGTATCTAGAAAAGTCAAAGGGTCTAAAAATAGAGCTAAAGCCAGAGTCAGACTGGCAAAGAAGCACCTCCAGATAAGTAGACAACGTAAAGACCATGCAATCAAGCTTGCACGGTGCGTCATCTCATCTAACGATGTAGTCGTCTATGAAAACTTGAGAGTGCGGAACATGGTCAAGAACCATTGTCTAGCAAAGTCAATTAACGATGCTGGATGGTATCAGTTCAGGATATGGCTAGAGTATTTTGGGAAGGTATTTGGGCGTTTGACGTTAGCGGTTGAACCTGCTTACACGTCTCAAGAATGTTCTAGCTGTGGTGTCATCGTCAAAAAATCTCT
The DNA here is from genome assembly GCA_012034615.1 of Leptolyngbyaceae cyanobacterium CSU_1_4. Lineage (GTDB taxonomy): Bacteria > Cyanobacteriota > Cyanobacteriia > Elainellales > Elainellaceae > Timaviella. The sequence continues at coordinate 10,860 of JAAUPA010000010.1, forward strand.
ATCTACTAGAACCCATGTTTGCGAATGTGGATGCGAGTTGGATAGAGATGAGAATGCTGCTATCAATATTTTGATGAAAGGAATCGGTATGAGGGGGCACCTCAAAACCGCTACACGAGATGTAGAAAACGCTTGGGGAGAATTGACCTCTACTCTGCTTGGGGAAACCTTGGCAGAAGCAAGTTAGCTCGATGAACCAAGAATCCCGCTGGCTTCAGCCGTGGGAGTGTCAAAAAAGAAAAGAGGCAGAGAATTCTCTACCTCCATCTACAAAGGAAGGATTCGTCCCCTATAGATCTACAATTCCTTTACTGAAGCCACAAGCTGCGTAATTGCATCTTTAGCGCCACCAAACAGCATCATTGTTTTGCTCTTATAAAACAAGTCGTTCTCTACTCCTGAGAATCCTGCACTCATTCCTCGTTTAATCACAATGGTGTGTTGTGCTTTGTCCACTTCCAGAATCGGCATCCCGTAAATGGGGCTGCTAACATTGGTCTTCGCCGCTGGGTTTACCACGTCATTAGCACCAATCACCAACGCGACATCTGTTCGTTCAAACTCTGGGTTAATGTCGTCCATGTCATAGAGTTGCGTGTAAGGCACATTTGCTTCTGCTAGCAATACATTCATGTGTCCCGGCATCCGTCCGGCAACCGGATGAATCGCGTATTTTACCTCTACGCCCAAGCGTTCCAACTGGTCTGCAAGCTCCCGGACGGCGTGTTGAGCCTGAGCAACTGCCATCCCGTAACCAGGAATGATCACCACCGATCGCGCATAGCCCAACATCATTGCGCCTTGTTCTGCGTCAATCGATCGCACCGTACGATCATCAGAGCTGGCGATCGCCCCATCACTGCTTGCCGTTTTACTAGAGCCAAACGCACTAAATAACACATTCACCAATGTCCGGTTCATCGCCCGACACATCAGCTCAGTCAAAATAATGCCCGAAGCTCCTACCAATGCCCCAGCGATAATCAAAATGTTGTTCATCAACACAAACCCGGCAGCACTGGCAGCAACTCCCGAAAAAGAGTTCAACAAAGAAATTACAACGGGTGTATCTGCACCTCCAATGGGCAGCACAAACAAGATTCCCAAAACTAGCGACAGCCCAGTCAGAACTAGAAAGATCATCGGGTTGTGGGGATCAGCAATTAACAATCCGCTGCCCACTAAAAAAGAAATGACGATCGCCAAATTAATCGGCTGCTGAAACGGAAAAGTAATGGGTGCTCCAGGCACTAACTCTTGTAGCTTTGCAAACGCCAGCAAGCTCCCTGTGAACGTCACGCCGCCCACCAAAATACTCAATACGATCGTCACCGTTTCATCAATCGGAACGATATCGACCGTATGAATGACACGCCAAAATTCACCGACTGCAACCAGGGCAGAAGCCGCGCCGCCAAAGCCATTCAGCAAACCCACCATTGGGGCATAGAGGTCATTTGCACTTTGTACGCCATAATTGCGCCGATCGCCGAGCCAATGGCAATGCCCACCGCAATCATTTCGTAATTCAGCACCTTTTGATCTAAAAGCGTTGCTACGACCGCAATCAACATCCCGATCGCCCCAATCAAGTTGCCTTGGCGCGCTGTTGCAGGCGACCCTAATTGTTTCAACCCCACAATAAATAATGCTGAGGCAACCAGATAACTGAGTTGAATGCTGGTAGGAAGAAAATCGATCATGCTTTTACGTCCTTCTTTTTAAACATTTGCAGCATCCGATCGGTGACCAAAAAGCCACCGACCACATTAATCGTTGCCAAAATTACACCCAGCAAACCCAAAATTACCGTCAGATTCCAGTCGCGCTCACCCGCCACCAAAAGCGCCCCCACAACTGCAATTCCAGAAATTGCATTAGAACCCGACATCAGTGGTGTGTGCAGGGTCGGCGGAATTTTATTAATCACCTCAAAGCCAACAAACGAAGCTAATGTAAACACCACCAATCCAGCAATAATTCCATCTACCATAATGTTCTTAGCCTTTGGCTCCTACTGTTTCGCCCAACAAATCCTTAACGCGCTGATTCTTAACCTCTCCCCCGTGGGTGACACAAGCACTCGATACGATGTCATCGTCAAAGTTCAGCGTCAATACGCCATCTTTAACCAAAAACTGCACCAAAGTCAGAATGTTCTTGGCATACATTTGGCTGGCATGGAACGGCACCGTAGAAGGAAGATTTGCCTCTCCAATCAACGTCACGCCGCCTTTAACAACTGTTTTGCCTGCTTCACTGCCCTCGCAGTTGCCGCCCTGATCGGCAGCAAGATCGACGATTACAGAACCGGGTTTCATGTTGGCAATCATGTCAGCGGTGACCAGACGCGGAGCTTGCCGACCCGGAACTTGAGCCGTCGTAATCACCACATCAGACATTTTGACGTGCTCAGCGATCGCTGCCTGGGTTCGTTGCTTGACCGCCTCAGAAACTTCCTTGGCATAGCCCCCAGCCGCGACAGTCTCTTCCTCAAGCTTCACTTCGACAAACTTCGCCCCTAAGCTCTGCACCTCTTCTTTTACCGCAGGGCGAATATCGAAGGCTTCTACCACCGCGCCCAAACGTCGAGCTGTGGCGATCGCCTGTAGCCCCGCTACACCCGCGCCAATCACCAACACCTTGGCAGGGGCGATCGTTCCGGCTGCTGTCGTCAACATCGGGAAAAACTTAGGTAAAGCCGCTGCTGCCAAAAGCACTGCCTTATATCCCGCCACACCCGCCTGAGAAGACAGCGCATCCATGCTCTGGGCGCGACTGGTGCGGGGAATTAGTTCTAACCCAAAGGCAGTAATTTTCCGTTCGGCAAGCTGCTGGATCAACGCCGGAGAACCCAAAGGATTGAGAAACCCAATCAATGTTGCGCCTTCCTTCAGCAAATCTGCCTCGTGCCGTCCATCTTCCCGCTCTTGCGGCGGGTTCACTTTAAGCACCAAATCGGCGTGCCAAAGCTGCTCAGTATCCGTCACAATCTTCGCCCCTGCTGCTTCATAGGCTGCATCCGAAAAGAAAGATTGCTCTCCTGCACCTGCTTCAACCCACACTTCCATCCCTTGCTTAACCATTCGACCGACGATCTCAGGAACAACCGCGACGCGGCGCTCCCCGATTTCAATTTCTTTAACAATGCTGACCTTCATTGATTCTCCTCAGTATGCAGTTGAGTCAAAAAAAATCTGGGTTGTTACCCAGCGATCGCTTAAACCTCACAAACTTGCTGCTGTGACCTGTGACCTGTTGTTCTGGTGGCTTTCATTAAGTCAGACGAAATTTCGCCCACTATCCTCTGCATCCTATGCGTTCTATTGAGTAACTCTAGCGTTCTTTAACCTTGTCTTATGATTTAACATTATGAGTCAGGTCAAAAGAATTAGTTAAGTTTATTAAAGATGAAGTTTCTTGAAGTAGCGATCGTGGCATGACTGAAAGGGCGATCGCGGATCTATCTTGACCATCTCTTGATTTTTATACTGCTATCCTGAAGCAAAATAAAACATAAGGCAGAATAAAGGTATGCAGGGAGATAGAGCAATGGACACACAACAACCCATTATTTACCAAGGACAGTTTGGTGAATTCACGATTGATCAGGGCGATCGCCAGGGCGTAATGATCTACCGGGCGGGCTTAATGATCGCCGCGCTCAGTTTTGCTATTGGCAGCACGATAGTTCTCTGGCAGGGCAACGATCCCGCTATGATTCAGGCACTTAGTCCGCTTTACACGCTCTTTTGCATTGGGCTTGGTGTTAGCCTCCTGTCGATTCATATTTATATGGTTGTGCTGCATCGGGCACTGCAAGCGTTTTGGATTGTGGGCGCGATCGCTGCTGCGGTTGTAGCGCATTTTTACGCTGAACCTTTTGCTTTATCCGTGTATCAACACCCCATAACCATCTTGGGTATTGGTTTTACGTTTGCTGCCTTAACAGGATTATTCTTTAAAGAAGCCGCTTGTTTTAATCGCCTTGAGACAAAAGTTCTAACGCCGTTAGTGCCGCTACTGCTGCTGGGACATTTACTAGGTTTTTTACCTATGATGGGAGAGAAAATACTTTTAGCACTGTGGGCAGTCCTGTTTACAGTTTTTGCATTACGCAAGGCTTTTCAAGCTATTCCTCCCGATATCGGCGATAAAAGTGTCTTCGCTTATTTGAAGAATCAACGCTTGGAAAATGCTTGAATATACGAGAACAAGTGCTCTAAGCATCACAAGCTTCTAGTACGATGGGTCTACTCTGTTTCTAGATCTGCCTCATGCGGCGTGATTCAATTTTTTACAAAATTTTTCAGCAATTTCCAGCAATCCTGTTTGAAATAGTAGAAATTCCTCCTGAAAATGCCGCCCAGTATCGCTTTGATTCTGTTGCCGTTAAAGAACCCTCCTTCACTATTGATGGTGTTTTCTTACCACCCGAAAGCAGCACAGGCGTTGTTTACTTTTGCGAAGTTCAGTTTCAGCGAGATGAATTACTTTATGAACGGCTATTTGGTGAATCGTTTCTATATTTTTATCGCAACCGCAATCGCTTTAGTGATTGGCAAGCGGTCGTTATTTATCCATCTCGTTCAAAAGAACAAAGCCAGTTTTATCCTTATGAAGATTTAATACAAGGACATCGGGTACATCGCGTTTATCTGAATGAACTAGGCGCGATCGGCGATCTGCCCTTGGGGTTATCAGTCATGGGTTGAGCACATTAAGTCAGAAGAAAGCTCCTGAAGCCGCCAAGCAAATGCTAAAGCGATCGAAACAGGAAACTGCATCTCAGGAAGAGTTTCGCGCCATAATAGGGATCATTACAACGGTTATTGCCTATAAGTTTAGTAAGTTATCAAGGGCGGAGGTAGAAAAAATGCTGGAAATTACAGGACTTCAGGAAACGCGATTTTACCAAGAAGCAAAGCAAGAAGGTCGCCAAGAAGGTCGCCAAGAAGGCAGGATAGAAGAACGTCAGTCCTTGATTTTGGATCAATTGACTGGGTTGCTAGGAGAATTACCGGGATCAATTCAAGAGAAAATCACCGCTTTATCGAGCGATCGCCTTAAGTCCTTAGGTCTAGCGTTACTAAAGTTTAATCAACTGACAGATTTAGAGGAATGGCTTAAAAATCAGCCAGAATAGGCATTTTCACTTTATGCGCAACGCCTGAATAGCTCGTTCAATCTCAATAATAAAAATAGGGGTTGTCCCTTCAGTTTGGGGCAGAACTGCTACACAGCTTGCAATACTCAGAACATGACCTTGGCGATAAGATTCAGGAAGCTGCCGAATTGTTGAACTCGGTAAATCGATCAAGTCAGGGGGAGTATCGACCAAGAATGCGTACAGTTCTTTCTGTTTTAGTTGTGTGATTACTAAGAACTTTCCACTCGCCACTTCTAAGGATTGGGCGAAGTGTTTGTGTAAATTTAGCACTGTAATAACACGTTGACCAAAGTGAAATAGCTCAATGCTCTCAGTACTACTAATCATCTGAGGTGGGCAACTTACTACTTTGACGATCGCATTCATGGGCAATGCTAAAGTTTGATTGGCGATCGTAAATGTAATGACCCGAACCGACTCTTGAGAACGATTATGAGAACTGTTTAGAGACTGAAAAGGAATAGTAGATTGCATAGTTTTGAGAATTTAAGATATTTAAGTTTTTGAACTGAGGCTGACCAATGTGCTGACCAACTCATGCTCAGTGTAAGGTTTAGTTAGGTATGCGGATGCTCCTAGCTGTAAGGCGAGGTGGCGGTGTTTTTCGCTGCTGCGTGAGGTGAGCATGGTTACTGGAACAGTTTCAGAAAACTCTTTCTTATACCGCATTAAAAACTCAAATCCATTGAGCTTAGGCATCTCTAAATCACAGGTAATCAGTTGAATGCTTAGGTGCTGCTGAAGCTGGGCGATCGCATCTAATCCATCTTGTGCTTGTACCACCTGGTATCCTGCTTTTTTCAAAGTCAATGCTAACGTCTGGCGCACCGTTGCAGAATCATCAATGACCAAAACTCGTTTTGCCGCGATCGTTGGCTTTGATTCTAGAGTAGAGGGTGGTTCGATCACAATTGGATCGGGAGATACAAAGGTATCTTGACTCGTGATGGATTGCTGAGGTGTAATCTGCTGAGGTGCAATTTGCGGAATTACCGTTCCTTGACGGTTACCATGATGGACTAATGCAGCTCCATCAACCACTAGTGTTAACTGTCCATCTGCCAAAATGCTACAGCCATAGATGTAGTTAGGAGGGGCGATCGCATTGCTCACAGGACGAATCACCAGTTCTTGTTCACCTAAAATCTGATCCACCGAAATTCCTAAGAAACCCTTTTTCCAGCGCAGCAGCAATAGAGAAGTGGCATCAGTGGCAACAGGCAAATGCAAAGCCTTGAGAGAGATCTCATTTTTGATTTGCTCTGGTAGAGAGGTGCTGTAATTCACCAGATCTGCTAAGCGACAAATAGGCACCGGATATTCATCTTGTCCGCGTTTCCAATGAAATACGCTTTGACCCGTCATCGTTTCAATTTGGTCGGCTTGCGGGATGACAATTCTTTCAATTTCATCTGAGAGGAAAGCATAGACAGCATAGCCAACCTGACAAACGAGCAGGCGAGCCGTCATTAATGTGAGGGGAAGCTGGAGCGTAAAGGTAGTGCCTTGGTGTAGTTCTGTTTGCACCGCAACATTACCCTCTAGCGATCGCAACTGATTACGCACCACGTCTAACCCAACGCCTCGACCAGAGAGATCGGTCACTTCATCGGCAGTGGAAAATCCGGGTTGAAACATTAGCTCTAGCAGTTCATCGGAGGAACACTGATCGACATGAGGAGAAGGGAGCCGCTTCATCTCAAATCCCCGCCGACAAATCTTTTGTAAATTCAAACCCTGACCGTCATCTTTAACTTCAATAATAGTACGGTTTCCCTGCTGATAGGCATTGATCGTAATCTGTCCCATTTCGGGCTTACCTTGTTGCCGACGAGCTTGAGCAGATTCAATTCCATGGTCGAAAGCATTGCGAACGAGGTGTAGCAGCGGATCATATAGTTTTTCGGCGATCGCCTTATCTACCAGCACTTGCGCACCCCGAATTTGCAACTCTACGCGCTTATCATGAACTTCAATGAGCTGTTGTAAAACTCTAGGAAAACGGTTTAAAACAGTACCTATCGGAATCATGCGGGCTTCCATTAAATCATCCCGAACGTGATTCAAAAGTCGTCCTTGTTTCCCTAGAGATTGACTTGATTGTCGAGTTGCCCAGTCGATCGCTTCTGTCGTTCCACCAAGCTGTACCAACTCTTCTAATGCAGCGTACAAAAAGACGTGCAGTTCACTATGGCGATCCATTTCTAACGGATCAAATAAACTTGTTTCTGTCTGGTACTCAAATCTTCCTTCCTCTTGCCAGCCACCTTTTCCTGAGGAAGTCACCAACATTTGATCGGACCAATCCCTTAGCCTCGTCAACGTCTGCTTATGTTGATTCAAGCCATCGACCAATTCCTGAACCTGCCGCTGTAGTCGTTCATCTTGTAGAGCTTGGCGGTTTTGGTTAATTAGAAGTTCGCCTACAGAATGGCTGAGAGATTCTAAATGTTCTAAATTGACGCGAATTGAAATGGCAGGAGATGAACTTTTTTTGGGTAAAACTTGGGACGGAAGCTGGGCTTTTTCAACAGCTTTTTCTGGAGCGATCGCCCTTGAGTCCATGCCCTCAGACATCTCTGGAGGTGCGATCGGAGCTTCAGCCTCAATCACCAAACTATCCAGGCTCAACTCACTTAATCCATCTAGAGCATCCAATAGCCCTGCATCTAGACCGTATTCTGACACTGGGGGAGGGCTTGAAAGAGATGGCAGGCTTGAAAGATTGGGTAAATCACCTGGATCAGACAAGGCATTGAAGTCAAAGAAATCATCCTGAGAGGTCGAAGTGATGTCCACGATCGTAGGATCTTTAGTCGGGGCGACCCCTTGCGGGTAACTCGAAGAGATCGCCGTTGTCTGCGTATGGCTCGATTCGCTCTGGAGCAAAAACCTGGAGCTTTAATAGGCTGATTCAGAAAGTTAATTAAATGCTTCCACATTTTCAACAATTGCTGAACTCGCGGGTACTGCCTGATTAGATTCTTGGGTGGATTTTTACGAGGAATTTTTTGTGCAGGTTGATCCAATGTAGGTTTCTTTGCGGGTTTCTTCTGTGCCAGTTGCTTGAGGGCTGAGGAAGGCTCTCCACCGCGAATCCGATCGCCTGCAAATACTGCCATTTGTCCTTGCCGAAAATCAGCTAAAGCAGTGTGAGCAATCGTCAGAATTTGATCAGGATGAGTATTAATTGCTTGGATGGTCGTCTTAGCGATCGCCCCAAATCCCGACAAATTAAGAGATTCTGCCAAACCTAAAAAAACATCAGCATGGACTTGAAGTAATTTGGCGATCGCCACTCCATCGCCACCTGTCAGCAAACCTTCTAACTCCTCTAAACGGCTATCAACGCCGCTTTCAAAAATCGATTGAGTAATATCAAACCCCAGTTCAGCAGAAGTTGGAATAGAGGCACCCGGATCAAAATTTTTGCCCAATTTAGCTTTCAGCCGTTTAAAAACTGAATCAGCTTGTTGAAGCACCTCGGCATTGTTGCACTGGCTACCTGCGATCGCCGCGGTGACGGGCATTCGCAAACATTCGTATGCTTCCAGCAGCAGCCCTTCCAGTTCCGAATCTACGATCACGTCAGGGTTGTAAAGCGATTTAAACACATCCTCTAAGGAATGCGCCATTGCTTTCATGCTCTCGACCCCAACGCTAGCCGCCGCCCCTTTCAGGGTGTGTGCTGATCGCATGAGATTATGCACTTTGGCAGGAGTTCGGTCTTCCTTAACCCCAGCAAATCCTGTTCGATCGCTTGCAGCAAATCCTGGGCTTCGGGAAGGAAGTACGAATAGCCCTGCTCTTGGATGGAGGAATCCATGCTAGTTCACCTTAAACTGACCAACGCTGGCTTGGAGCTGTTGCGCGGTTGCTAGTAGCTCTTGGAAAGAAGCTGAGATGTGGGTTGAGTCGGTTGAGTTTTTATTGGCGATCGCCGCCACATCCGACATGGCTTGGGTGACAAGCTGCGACTGCTGGGTCTGAACTTGGGTTGCTTGGGTAATTCCTTGCACCAGTTGGCTAATTTGCGCCGTTGCTGTCACAATTTCGTTGAGCTGCTGGCGGGTTTCGTTGACCAAGTTGGTGCCGCCCACAACCTGCTGAATACCCAGATCCATCGCTGTTGTTACCTCGACGGTTTCTGCCTGAATTTCTTGCACCAGTTTTTCAATTTCGCGGGTAGCTTCAGCAGATTGGCGAGAGAGCGATCGCACTTCATCCGCCACCACCGAGAAGCCTCGACCATATTCTCCGGCGCGGGTTGCCTCAATGGAAGCATTGAGCGCTAGAAGCTGGGTTTGGGTGGTGAAGTTGCTAATCAAACTCACCACTTTAGAGATTTTTTGGGAAGATTCGCTTAGGCGTTTAATCTTCTTACTCGTTTCCGCCACCGTTTCCCGAATCGCCATGATTCCATCTACCGTTTTGTTCATGGCAGTATCGCCCGCCTTCACCGTTTGGTTTGCCTGCTGGACGGCAGTTTCCACCTGTTTGGCGTTGGTAGCAACCGCCTGAGTGGAGTTAACCATTGATTCAATGCGTTCGATCGCCTGGGTCACTTGAACAAACTGCTGTTGGGCTTCATGGGAAAGGGTGGCGATCGCCGTTTCACTGTTGCTAGAAGTCTCCGACACTTTAACAGCGGCTGATTGCACCTGCGTCACAATTTTACGCAAGCTTTGAATCGTGTTGTTATAGGCATCAGCGATCGTGCCGACTGCATCTTCGCTGACTGGCACCCGCACGGTTAAATCTCCTGAAAGCACAGGTCGTACTGCGGTCAGCATTTGAATTACCTGCTGTTGCAGTTTGTCGTTAGCTGATTTTTCCCGCGTTACCGATTGCGTTAACTGTTCAGATTGATTTCTCAGTTTTTCTAGGGAAAGGGTTTGGTTTAGAGCAAAGCCAAGCTGCAAGGCAATTTGGTTCAGCAACGTCACTTCTGATTCGTCCCATTTGCGCGTTCCGGAGTTTTGATAAGCTCCCAAAATTCCCCATAGCTTCCCTTCTACAAATACAGGAACCAGTACATAGGCTCTGGCTTGAAATTTCTCTAGAAGCTCGACGTGGCAAGGGTTATGATTCGCCGTATAAATATCGTCTACCGCCAAGCTTTCCCGATTTCGATACCGCCCGCCCTCAGTGTCTTTGAGATAAGTATCCCGCACATTGGTGCCCACTTCACTGCCCACCAATCTTTCCCAACCCGTAGCCACCGATTCTGAAATAAAGGTGCCGCTCCAATCTGGTGAGAACTGATAGACCGCCACGCGATCGGCTTTTAGCAACTGTCGGACTTCTTGCGTCACCGTACTAAACACAGAGTGAATATCGAGTGATTCCCGCACAATGTCTAAAGACTGTCGAATACTTTCTGTGGCGTTAACCAGCGCTCGTTCTTGTTGCGCCTGCTTTTGAACTTTGCTCAAAAACTCGCCCTGCTGAATCCCAATTCCTAGTTGAGCGCCTAGTTGAGTCAAAAGGTTTTCTTCTGAGGCATCCCACTGGCGCGGGGCAGCATTTTGGTAAATTGCTAGCAGCCCCCAAAGCTGTGAACCAACCCAAATAGGAGCAACCATATAGGCTTTGGCTTCCATCTGCTCCAAAATATTGCCGTAGCACTGAGAGTAGACGACTTGAGCAATATCGTGGACAACCAGCGTTTCTTTTTTGCGAAATTTGCCGCCCTGGTTTTCTTGAAGATAGATATCTTCCCAAACGAGTGGGCTATTAGATTCTAAAAACTTTGACCACCCCTTACCCACGGCTTCAGCGAGAATCTCATTGTGCCAATGGGCGTTGAAGCGAGAAATAATCACGCGATCGCCCAGTAAAAACTGTCGAACCTGCTGCGCAATTTGTCCCAAGATAATATCTAAGCTCTGGCTCTGACGCACCATTTCAACGACAGATTGTCCAACCTTAGTAATAATTTGACCAAATTCTTTCTCACGGCTTGCCGCTTTAGTCAGTTGGTCAGCCTGCATTTTAACCCGCTGCACATATTCTGCTTGCCGCACCGCCATGCCCAACTGAGAGGCAATTTGCCCCATCAAATTGACTTCAGCCTCTTCCCAAATCCGCACTCCAGAATTTTGATAAGCTGCTAACAATCCCCAAAGTTCGTTCTTCTGAAAGATTGGCACAATGACATAAGCTCGAGCCTGAATTTTTTCTAAAAACTCGATGTAGCAGGGAGCGAACTCCAGGGCATAAATATCATTAACCTTGTTGTACGCATCCCCTTTTGCATAAGCTCCCCCCTGTATGTCTCGCAGGTAAGTATCTGTTTTAAGGCTGTTATCATTTTGCTGCTCTTGAATCAGAGAAATCCACCCAGCGGCAACAGACTCAGCCACAGTTTCACCGCTCCAATCAGGGTTAAAGCGATAGATTGCCAGGCGATCGCACTTCAGCAATTGCCGGACTTCTTGAGTGGTTGATTTAAAGATTAGTGGTAAGTCAACAGTTTGCCGAATCCGTTCAACAATCTTGCTGACTGTTTGTTCCCGCTTAACGGCAAGCCCTCTCTCTTCAGCTTGCTCGCGAACTTGGGTCAAATAAGTTGCCTGCTGCAAAGCTACGCCCAGAGAGCCGCTGAGACGAAGCATCAACGTCAATTCATCATCTTGCCAATGGCGCACCCCAGAGTTTTGATAAGCCGCTAACAATCCCCACAGCTTTGTCCCCTGAAAAATAGGCGTAATTAAACTCGCTCGGCATTGATATTTTTCTAAAACTTCTAGGTAACAAGGCGTGTAGCCCATGGCGTAGATATCATCTACCCGAGTGTAGTTTTCTGCTCGGCTGTTTTCTCCTCGGTTATATTTTCCGCCCCGTGCATCTTTCAGGTAAGTATCAGTGTCTAAGGTGGCAGAAGAGGTATACCTTTTGACGTTACAGCGATCGTAACTGCTTAGATCCTGCTTTTGGTAAGCACCTGGATTTCGGGTGGAAGAAGTACCAAGATTTTCTTCTTCCTGAATCACCGAAAGCCAGCCTGAACCCACCGACTCGGCAATAAACTCACCGCTCCAATCTTCGTACAATTTGTAAATTCCCACGCGATCGCACTTCAGCAAACGTCGGACTTCACGAGTCGTGACCCGAAAGATCGTCTCTGAATCCAGAGATTCTCGAATCTGATCAATCAGCTTAGTCAGAACATTCTCTTTACAAGCTTGTTCTTTCAATTGTTGTGAAAACTCGGCTTCTTGCAAAGTCGAAGCCAGTTGCAGGGTGACTTGATAAAACAGCGTTGTTTCAGTTTCTTGCCATTGGCGCGGCTCTCGGCATTGATGCGCAACCAGCAAGCCCCACAGCTTCCCTCCGATCACAACTGGAATGCTGAGAATAGACTTAACCTGAATTTGCTCCATTAACTGGCGTTGATAAGGCGTTATCTTTGCCTTACTCGTGTCGTCTGCAATGACCATCTGTTGAGTCAGGTAGTCTTCAACTTTATTGGCTCCAAAGGTTGCAACTGGCAGCGTATTGCCTAAAACCGTTGCCCAGTCTGAATCAACAGATTCCGCTATCACTTGTCCTTCGCTAGCAGAGCTAAAGCGGTAAATGAGCACCCGATCGGCTGGCAATGATTCTCGAACGGTGTCCACGGTGAGATTGAGCAGAATCTCTAAATCTTGAGCTTGTTGCATTTGGGTGGCGATCGCCATCATTTGCTGCCGCTGATAGCGAAATTTTTGGGCAATCAATGGCGAGCTATCCTGCTTAGAAACTTGAGGGCGAGTTGCCACAAACTCTGTGACTTGTAGAAAGCTACTTTTGACATTGTTTTTTTGCAATAGTCCAGCCTGCATCAGCTCAGCTTTGAGGTTGGATAGCGCCGTTGCAACCTGCAAAAACTCCCGATTGTCGTCTGGCATTGCACTATCTTCTTCACGACGATTGACCTGTGCCTCTAGTTGTGCCGCAGGCTGAACGCTGGGTTCAAGCTGCGGCTTTGCTCTAGCAGCTTGAACCTTTCGGGGTGGCAGCACTTCAGGCTGTTTTTCTTGCGGTTCTGTTTGTGCAAAGAAATCTGCAAAATCTCCTAGGGTGGTCGTTTCAGATTGATGAGATGTTGTCATGGAAGTTGCCTCAGAACGTAGATACGGGAAATCGCTAGCTGTAATGTTTTGATCCGGTTTTTTAATGGATCGGTTTTTTAAGGATCAGTTTTTAATGGATTAACTTATTTGCCGACAATGAATGTTTAACGCAGGATCTTGTAACAACGCTGATAGGTTGAGAACGATCGTGCGATCGCTCGTTAGATATCCTTTGACAAACGGTAAGAATTTCACCGAGAACGCCTCTAAAGATTCAGCATGAATCAACTGCGGATCGTAGGATTCAATATCATGAACCTGCGGCACACAAAGCCCTAAGGTTTGACCATTCACCTCAACCATGACAGCCATGAAGGTAGAACTGCCAGATTGTAAAATCCCTGAAAATCCCACCTGCTGTCCCACATCGACTAGCCAAAGCATTTCGCCTCGCCAGTTATAAAGCCCCAACACGCAGATCGGCATGTGAGGCACAGGCAGAATATCGGTGATAGTCGCAGTGGCGATCGCCGCAATTTCATCGACTGCCAGCAACGCTGTTTTTTCGGGGCAAAGCTGCAATCGTAGAAATCGCTGCCCCATTTCTACAGGCACAGGCTCGGCAAACAAGCTGGAAAAATCACCCCGATCGCCGACTAATTCAGTGAGCGTTTGCTGATCAATGGGGACAGAATCTAACACCTCTAGCATGGCTTCTCTCTTCGTTACTTGATCAATTTCCGAATAGTCTGGAGAAATATGGTCGGGTCAACAGGCTTAGGAATATAGGCATTCGCTCCTAACATATCGCCCCACATTTTGTCTGCATCTGTATCTTTGGTCGAACAGATCACCACAGGAATGCTGCTCGTGTTGGGATCTGCTTTCAGTTCTCGACACAGTTCAAAGCCGCTCTTACCCGGAAGAATGACATCCAGCACAATTAAATCTGGCTTTTGGCTATTTAACTTGACCTGGGCTTCCTCACCACTTTGGGCACTGATTACCGTTAATCCCGCTTGCTTCAGATAATTCGTCAGCAATTGCATTTCGGTGATGCCATCTTCCACTAACAAAACTGTTCCCATCGTTTTAGCTCCTATCGACTGTTCCTAAATATTTCCGTACCACTGTCAACACCTTGTCCGCATCCACAGGTTTTGAGAGAAACCCACTAGAACCCACAACCTTGGCGCGAACCCGATCTATGATGCCGTCGTTGCTGGTTAAAATAACAATTGGCGTATCTTTAAATACAGCAACGCGCCGAATTTGCGAACAAATCTCGTAGCCACTGGCGATCGGCATCACCAAGTCTAAAAAGATGACTCCTGGCTTTTGCTCTAAAAGTGTGGGTAAAGCCTGCATTGAATCTTGAATGCCAATGAACCGATAGCCCGCTTGGGTCAAAATTTTTCCCATCGTGTCGCATTCTCGTTTGCTGTCGTCAATGCAAACCACAAGGGGAGCCGATGGTAGCGCAGATTGAACACCCGAGGTTGGAATAGAAGAGACTGGCATCGCCTCCAGCCCATTTGCCACTGGAGAAGGAAAGTCAGGAACGGGAATCAATCCAATAAAACCTTTGCGAAAGTACGGAACTAACATCCGGGTCAAAGGCACGAGATCTTGCTTCATCAGCACTGCCAAGTCGCGGAGCGATCGCTTCCCATCTGCCAGAGCCACAAGGGTTTTATAGATTTTTTCAGAAGTCTGCTGCTGTAAAAGTTCCTGTTGTCGCAGGATGGGCGCTAGGCTGGGCGAATGATCGACTAGCCCCAAAGCCCGCCACTCATTCCAAATCGGCTGAACTTCATCCAGAAGCTGTTGGGCATTAACAAGTGCTAAAGCTGCATCCAACACATCTTTAGGATCAACTTTAAAGTTAACAAATCGGGTTTCTTCTTGTTGAAGAACGTCAAACAAAACATCAGACACGATGCTGCGAATGAGAGCAACCGTTTGCTCTACCGTAATCTTTTGCTGTTTAACCAAGCTGATTAGAATGTCATAGTCCCAACGTTGGATATTGCCCGATGCTCCAAATGTAACGGCTTGGGCATTAATTTGAGGACAATGACGGGATAAATTTCGATACCAGCGCCGCACAGGATGAGGACCACCCGATGCCCAAATTAAGCGCCCCATGTAGAGATAAAGGCTCCATTTCTGGTCATTTGCCTCTGTATCAAGCCTTCCGGTAAGATGCAAGCGACTTTGGACACCAAGTAACCCACTTGGCATATCAGCAGATGAGTGATCGACCCCTATCATAATATTTAATTACCATTCAAAGCGGTACAACAATTAATACAAACGTCAGCAGACAGACCCATTACATCGCTGCATAAAACTTCCCTATCTAGACAAGTTACCTAATTGCAAAGCAAAGAGAAATTCAATGTTTGCCATTAGTTCAGACTTGTTAATCTAGGCTTCAGGAACCTTAACTAATAGACTGCCCACTTCTTGAAATAAGCTAACCAAATGAAGAGACTTCTGTGAGAGAAAAAATACGAAATCTAACGTTACAAAACTCAGCAATGTTAGCTCTATTTGAAACCTGGGAAGGATGTACATATCTCTGTTTTGAGAGAAATGCCTGCCGATTGAGAAAGGCATCTATCAATCCCCCAACAATCATTTTAAAATTAGGTGACTAACATGGCTGTCGAAAAAGTAAACTCTTCCTCTAGCTTGGCTGAAGTCGTCGATCGCATTCTTGATAAAGGAATTGTCATTGACGCTTGGGTTCGGGTCTCTCTCGTCGGAATTGAGCTGCTAGCAATTGAAGCTCGGGTTGTAATTGCCTCGGTTGAAACCTACCTGAAGTATGCTGAGGCCGTGGGCCTAACCTCGCAAGCTGCTGTTCCTAATGCATAGGTGACTGCATAGCCTCATTAGATAGCAATCGTCTATTTAATGAGGCTAATTCTTAACATTTATTGGGAGGAAGTTCGTGAGTTCTCTTAAAGCCTCTTGGCAAACACAAAAAAATCAGCGGCAGCAAGAATTGCTACAACGGCAACAACAAGTCCGCAAATCTTTAAATAGATATCAACAAGAGCGTCAGGCAAAAGCTGCTGTATTGCGTCATGATCTCAACCTGTTTCAGCAATCTCTTCAGCAAGAAACTCAAGATTTTTTAATTGATGTTAGCCTCGATCGCCAACTGCGATCGGAGCAAGTCATTCATCAGCTTCATGCCTTTACTCAAGCCTTACAGCAGCAAACCGCCGATTTTTTAGAAGTCACTGCTGCCGATCGCTCTTTAATGTCTCAAGAGCTTACTCAAGACTTATCGGCATTTCATGCTGGACTGAATCATTCAGTGCAAGTTTTGCGAAAGAATCTACACGTCCAGATGGAACACCTCCACTCAGAGACTCAGGTTTTTCTAAAGAAGTGCCAAGCACAACGCCAGCAGCAGCAACTGGATTTGATGCAAAGTTTGGCAATTTACATTGCGTCATTGCAAGAGCAAGTCCAAACCTATTTAGCAGAACTGGAGTTAGGACGGCAAGAACGAGGGCAACAGATCAGACAGATGTTGCAGGAAAGCCGCGATCGCCGTTTAACAGAAACAGCAGAACTATTCCAACAGTTCTCAGAGTTTCGCACTGAACTAAGATCGTATTGCGATCGCCTTCATGAAACCGTTTGGGGCAAATCTCAAGCCATTCAGCCCTTAGAATCTACGCTTCAAAAGCCCGCTATGCTGAGGAGCGATCGCGCCACAAAAGCAGTTTCTGCACCAGTGCCTGTTACTCAACCTGTTGCTCAACCCAGCAAACTATCTGCAACTCAAATCCTTAGCAACCCACCTTTAGTTACTGTAGCACCTATCAAAGCTGTTGCTGTTGCGCCACACCAACCTGTACCGTCTGCCTTACAGCAAGATGATGAGCTACTCGAGCAAAAGATTTATAGCTACATTAAGCAAATTGAGGGTGCCCGGCTGACTGAAATTCAGTCTGCTTTGGGTATTAATCGTTCACAGACGGTTGATAGTCTGCGCGCCTTAATTAAAAAAGGTTTGATTACACAGCGCGATCGCGTTTATTTAGCTCAAGAGGAAATTTCTCTGTGACTACTGTTCTAAAAGCCAATCCCCGGCAATTCGTTAACACTCCTGCCATTCAGCGAGTCGCTACCCGTGCCTTGCGTTACCTGCAATCGGGGTATTCTGTGCATCTACGAGGACCTGCTGGCACCGGAAAAACCACGTTGGCGCTGCATCTTGCTGACCTGCTGGCACGCCCTATCATGCTAATGTTTGGTGATGACGAGTTCAAAACCTCAGATTTAATTGGTAACCAAACGGGTTACACCCGTAAAAAAGTCGTTGATAACTTTATTCACAGCGTTGTTAAAGTTGAGGATGAACTGCGTCACAACTGGGTTGATTCTCGCCTAACTTTGGCTTGCCGAGAAGGTTTCACGCTGGTTTATGACGAATTCAATCGATCGCGCCCCGAAGTTAACAATGTTTTGCTCTCGGCGTTAGAAGAAAAACTTTTGGTTCTGCCGCCCAACAAAGATCGATCGGAATATGTCCGAGTTAGTCCTCATTTTCGGGGCATTTTTACCTCCAATCCTGAAGAATACTGCGGGGTTCATTCTACCCAAGATGCTTTACTCGATCGCCTGATCACCATCAATATCCCTGAACCCGATGAACTAACGCAGCAAGAAATTGTGGTTCAAAAAACAGGGATTGATCGAGAAAGCGCCGTAGCAATTGTGCAAATCGTCAAAGCATTTCGCAAAAGAACAGCGAATGAAAGATCATCAGGCTTGCGATCGTGTTTGATGATTGGCAAAGTTTGCCATGAACACGAAGTTATGGTGATGCCAGAAAACGCAGAGTTTCGAGATATTTGCCAAGATTTGCTGCTCTCTCGTACAGCCTTACCCTTAGAGGAAGCCACTCATATTTTATGGGAAATCTTTAACGGGTTCATTGCCAACGACGTGCTTCAGGTTTCTATGGCGATCGCCCTTCATGATGATCTGGATGTACCCGTTCCTGAATTCAATGAGATTGCTCTCAGCGAAATAGTGCAATCGATTCCAGGCGATCGTCTGGCAATTTTCAATGACTTAATGAATCTAGACGACTCGCCCGAACTCAGCCTTAATTCTGGTGATCTCGATTCTGTTGAGGTCATAGACGAGATCTTGCTCGTTCCCTATCAACAGGAAATCTACGAATATTTGCAGCAACAGCAGGAAGCGCGCCCGTTTGAAATTCAGTCTGCATTAGGGATTAAGCGATCGGACGTGGCAAACGCGCTGCAAGCTTTAACTGCTAAAGGGCTAACCATTCCTCAAAACAATTTCAAAAAGCAGTCATCGTACCGCATTCATACTTTAGAGGAATAACTCACCATGACTGCATCCCCCGCAGGTCGCGCTATTACAACGTCCACCCAAGGCTCTAGTTTGGCAGATGTGCTGGAGCGCGTGCTAGATAAAGGCATTGTCATTGCTGGAGATATTTCTGTTTCTGTGGGTTCCACCGAACTCCTGAGCATTCGGATTCGGTTGCTCATTTCATCAGTTGACAAGGCAAAAGAAATTGGGATTAACTGGTGGGAAAGTGATCCGTATCTCAGCAGTCAGTCGCAGCAAATGCTTGAAGCCAATCGTCAATTACAAGCAAGGATTGAGAGTTTAGAAGGTCAATTAAAAGTTCTTAGCGGTGAATCGGCATGATCAGCGTTAAAGCGATTAAACAAGTGTCAACCAGCCAAACAATTTCCAGTTTTCAAGCTATGTCTAGCATGAGGCAAAGCTCTAGCCGAGCTATAGATCGGGGAAGAATAGCGGTTGGGTATAGTCAAAGGGTGAACCATGAAACGCGCCGCCAAATTCGTGTAAACCAATGAACGATCGGAGCGCGGTTTTATCTCGAACCGAGGGTTGAATGTCTCTGACAAATTCTCAAATTCAAGCGATGCCTGCGAGGGATTTTGAGGTATCCCAAATTGAGGCACCCCAAAAGAAAGATGCAGGGCTGGCTCCGCTGCTGCTAACGGTGGTGGAACTGGTGCGGCAATTGATGGAGGCACAGGTAATTCGGCGAATGGAGTCGGGTGATTTGAGCGAATCTGACTTAGAACGGGCGGCAGAAAGTGTGCGTAAGTTAGAGGAGCAGGTTATCAATCTGTGCAAAATATTTGAAATTGATCCGGCTGATCTCAATATTGATCTGGGCGATATTGGCACCTTATTTCCTCAGTCTGGAGGCTACTATCCGGGCACTCATTCGGCAAATCCATCAATTCTAGAATTGCTCGATCGCCTCCTCAATGTAGGAATTGTAGTGGAAGGAAATATTGATTTAGGGCTGGCTCAAATCAATTTAATTCATGCAAAGCTACGACTTGTATTAACTTCTCAGCCCATTGGCTAAGCACAAAAAGTAAAGGTCGAAATAATACGAGATGAATGTTTGAGGAGATTGCTGGGTAGCCTCATAGGGACGCGATCGCTCTAGGTGAATGTATGGGATGCGGACTTTATTTATACGGTATTTTTCCAGCTACAGCGCTTCATAAAATAACGCTAGAGGGACTCGATTGCCAACCTGTTCAGTCCCATACCCTGAACGACTTTACCTTTCTCTATTCTGAGGCGCAACAGAACAGATATTTAGCTAGCCGTCGTAATTTGCTAGGACATGAGCGGGTTCTGGAACAGGCAATGGAGCAGGGATATCGGACATTGTTACCGTTGCAGTTTGGGCTGATTGTGGAGGATTGGACGACGGTTGAAAGTCAGTTAATTAAAACTCAGAAGGAGAACTTGAAGAATCTTTTTTCTAAGTTGGAAGGGCGACGAGAAGTCAGCGTTAAGATTTTTTGGGAAGCCGATCGGGAGTTGGAAGATCTAATGCGGGAGAATGAGGGGTTGCGGACTGAGCGCGATCGCTTAGAAGGGCAGTCGCTGAGTATGGATCAGATTGTGAAAATTGGGCAGGCGATCGAGGCGGAAATGGTTGGACGAAAACAGGATATTATTCAAGCCTTTCAAGAGACGTTAAACCCGTTGGCGATCGAACAGATTGAAAATGATTTGTTGACAGACAGCATGATTTATAACGCGGCTTATTTGATTCCTTGGGAGGCAGAACCCGAGTTTAGTGAGCAGGTGGAAGCGTTGGATCTGCGGTTTGAGGAGCGTTTGCGGATTCGGTATAACAACTTTACTGCGCCATTTAACTTTGCACAGTTGGTGTGAGGGGACGTTATTGACGCAGATGGAAAGACTCTACCTCATCTCTTCTGAAGAAAAGGGACTTAGAAGGGTTTGCAGGGATTGATAGTCTTTGGTTTTTTATTCCTTGGGGGTTCTGATGTTTTTTGATTTATTGACGGCACCTTTTACGGCTCCCCTGAGCGGGATTGCTTGGATTGGTGAAAAAATATTGGAGAGAGCCAGTACGGAACTGGATGAAACGGAAAACTTGAACAAGCGGCTGTTGTCGTTGCAACTGGCGTTTGATATGGGTGACATTTTGGAGGAAGAGTTTGAGGAGCAGGAAGAGGCGTTGCTGTTGGCAATTCAGGCGCTGGATGATGAGATGAGGGCGGCAGAGCGGGAGGCAGCAGAGCGGGAGGCAGCAGAGCAGGAGGCTGAAGAGCCGCAGGATTGAATCTACAATATTGAATCTACAATAGGGAGAGATTTTCTAGTAATTCATGCTAACTCCTCCCTCAAATTCAGTCTCTTCAGGTTTCTATCGGTTGCATGAACAGGTGCAGCGGTGGATTTGGGAACAGCGTTGGGCGGAATTGCGCGATATTCAAGAACGGGCGATCGCCCCTATTCTAGCAGGCACCACCGATTTGATCTTGGCGGCAGCGACGGCAGGCGGTAAAACTGAGGCAGCGTTTTTGCCGATTTTTTCTAAGCTGGCTGAGAATGCTTTAGATACTTCTAAGGCTGGAATTCAGGTTTTGTCCTTGAGTCCACTGAAGGCATTAATTAATGATCAACATTATCGCTTATCTGAACTGGGAGAACGATTGGAGATTCCCGTTCATGCGTGGCACGGAGATGTGGGTTCAGGACGGAAGCAGCGGCTGGTAAGGAATCCTACAGGAATTTTATTAATTACGCCAGAGTCATTAGAGGCGATGTTCACAGGCAGAGGACAGGATCTAACCAGAATTTTTGCGGCGTTACAGTACGTCGTGGTGGATGAGTTGCATTCGTTTATTGGAACGGAGCGGGGACAACAGTTGCGATCGCTGCTACACCGTTTAGAACAGTCGCTCGATCGCCGCATTCCTCGTATTGGACTTAGTGCTACGCTAGGAGAAATGAATTTAGCAAAAGATTATTTACGCGCCGGAGAGTCTGATTTAGTTCAATTAATTCAATCATCTGAAGAAGGTCAGGAGATTAAATTACAGATTCGAGGATATCGAAAAGCTGCGCCTGATCTTTTTATTGATGACATTAATCAGGAACGCGAGGCAGAATATTCTAGGAACGAAATTGATATTGCTAAACATCTGTTCAAAGTGCTGCGAGGCGAGAAAAATTTGATTTTCATTAACCGCCGCCAAGATGTAGAGCAATACGCCGACTGGTTAGGACGGCTGTGTGACGATCATCGGGTGCCTCATGAATTTATGCCCCATCATGGCAGTTTATCGAAGGAGTTGCGAGAGGCGGCAGAGGAGGCACTGAAAGAGCGCGATCGTCCTGCCAATGTCATTTGTACTTCCACTTTAGAGTTAGGAATCGATATCGGTTCGGTAACCTCGATTGCCCAAATTGGCACGCCTTATTCTGTGGCTAGCACTCGGCAGCGATTGGGGCGATCGGGGCGGCGGCAGGGCGATCCGGCGATTCTGCGGATTTATATTACTGAGCCAGAGATCACGCCGTCTACCCATCCTGAAGCGACCTTACATCCCTCGTTAGTGCAGGCGATCGCGATCATTCATTTGCTGTTGCAGGGTTGGTATGAACCGCCGATAGTGGGTAAGCTTCATCTCTCCACCCTGATTCAACAACTGCTTTCTTTGATCGCTCAGTATGGCGGAGTCCGACCGGATCAAGCTTGGAATATTCTTTGTAAATGCGGGGCTTTTAAGGCGATCGATCAAGCCATTTACATTCAATTATTGCGATGTTTAGCAGCAAAAGATTTGATTCAACAGAGCCAGGAAGGGCTATTGCTGTTGGGCTTGAACGGCGAGCGCATTGTTAATCACTACAGCTTTTATACGGCGTTCAAAACCTCTGAAGAATTTCGGATCACAACGGCAGGCAAAACCCTGGGAACCTTACCGATCGATTCACCGCTCACCGAAGGACTGCTGCTGATTTTTGCGGGCAAGCGCTGGCAAATTTTGTCGGTAGACCGCGAACATCGGGTGGTCGATGTGGTGCAGGCTTCGGGCGGCAGAGTGCCCTACTTTGGTGGTGAGCCGGGAAGCATTCATGACCAGGTGCGGCAGGAGATGTTTCGGATTTATGGCTCTGATGTGATTCCCGCTTTTTTAGATGCAACGGCGCGAGATTTGCTGCTGGAAGCCCGAACCAACTTTGCGGCGTACCGTTTGGCAAATAACTTTTGGTTGGAGAATGGGCGACAAACCATCCTGTTTCCGTGGCGAGGAAGTTTGGTGATGAATACGCTGCTCGTGCAATTGTTGGCGAACGATATTTCGGTGGAGCAAGGGGCGATCGCTCTTACGGTCAGCCTTCCGGCGCAAGATCTGTGGAAGCGTTTGAAAAAAATGGCAGCGGCAAAACCACCGGATGCAGTGAACCTTGCCGCTACAGTCAGCAACAAAATCAACGAGAAGCATGATCTGTTTTTAGATGAAGATCTGCTGTGTCAAAATTATGCTGCTAGCCATCTAGATGTACCGAGCACCTGGGAAATGCTGCGGCAATGGATGAATGCAGGAAACCTTACCCATTCAACCAACGGGCTGCATCTTTAGCATGATAGGTCAGAATGAGATCTGCACCTGCACGCTTAAACCCGATTAACGTTTCCATTACCACTTTTTCTTCATCAACCCAGCCGTTGAGGGCTGCGGCTTTCACCATCGCATATTCTCCCGATACGTTGTAGGCGGCAACAGGTAAATGAGTGGCTTGTTTGACGCGCCAAATAATATCCATGTAAGCCAAGGCAGGTTTTACCATCAGCATATCTGCCCCTTCAGCAATATCCAGCGCAATTTCTTTCAGCGCTTCTGTGCCGTTGGCGGGGTCCATTTGATAGGTGCGGCGATCGCCAAACTGGGGTGCCGATTCAGCCGCATCCCGAAACGGACCATAGTAAGCAGAGGCATACTTGGCGGCATAGGACAGGACTGGAATATCTTCAAACCCTGCCTCATCCAATCCGGCTCGAATTGCCTGCACAAAGCCATCCATCATGCCCGAAGGCGCAATCATATCAGCCCCCGCCTTTGCCTGAGAAACCGCCGTTTTTTTCAATAATTCCAACGTCGGATCATTCAGCACCCGTCCCGACAAATCCCCCACTTCCAAGTAGCCACAGTGCCCATGAGCCGTATATTCGCACAGGCAAGTATCGACAATGACCAGCAAATTAGGAACTGCTTCTTTAACGGCTGTTGCCGCCCGTTGAACAATGCCGTGATCGTGCCATGCACCAGTTGCGTCATTGTCCTTATCGGCAGGAATACCAAACAGAATAATTGCTGGAATGCCCAAGTCATAGACTTCTTTGGCTTCCTCCACAATTTTATCGATCGACAACTGATACACACCCGGCATTGATTTTACTTCTTTGGCAAAACTCTCACCCGGCACGGCAAACAAGGGATAAATTAAATCATTGGTCGTCAAAATATTTTCTCGCACCATGCGACGAAGCTGGGGATGGTTGCGAAGACGGCGAGGACGCTGAGTAGGAAACATAGAGTTAGGAAATTTACTAAAAGGGCGATCGACTGAATTTTACGGATAGTTATTCAGTCTAAGGCTTTGACAGTCGTCTCCAACCAACCCTGTAACTTTTTGTAAAACCTTGATCTTCTCTGGCAATTCCCTGGCGATTCTCTGGCGCTAGTCCCTGGCGATTCTCTGGCGCTAGTCGCCCATGACATGCACCACGAGTTCTCGCCCATGGTTCCTCTGCCGATGCTCCCACAGGTAAATTCCCTGCCAGGTTCCTAAAACTAGCTTGCCGTTGGCGATCGGGATTTGCTCTGAAGTATGGGTCAAGACGGTGCGAATGTGAGCGGGCATATCGTCGGCTCCTTCGGTGCTGTGGATGTAGGGCTCGTCCTCTGGCACCAGCTTCGCCAGAAAGTTCGCCAAGTCTAGCAACACATCAGGATCAGCATTTTCTTGAATGATCAGGCTGGCAGAAGTATGGCGCAAAAACAAGCTACAGAGCCCCGTTTGAATGCCCGACTCTGCCACGATCGCCGCCACTTTAGTCGTCACTTTTTGTAGGGATTTTCCTTGAGTTTGAACTTTAATCAGCCGTTGATAGTGAGCCATAGGGAATTTTGAAGGTCGCTACAGTTAAAAAATTAAGACGTTGGGGAACATTTTTGCTGTTGCGATCGTCTCATGCTTTTTAACGCTTGCAATCAGAGAAAAGGCAGAATTAGCGGCGATCGCGTTTAACTCATTTTTTACCCCAGGTTTAGCCATGCTACAGACTTCTAAAACAACTCAGACATTAAACTCAACAGACTCAACAAATTTCTTCAGATCTACCCGTGCCGGTCTGTTCAGCCGCGATGTAGGCGATTCCCTTGAAAAAGCCAAAAATATTGGCACGTTGAGCCGCAGCTACTCCCGTTCTGGCGAGGTGGGAAAGAAGGATCTGGACTTCTTCCGCTTTAAATTAGACGGAACGACCTCTGTCACCGCCCAGCTCAAAAACGAAGACAAAGACAAAAGCCCGATCGCTATGACCCTCCTCGATGGCAACGGCAACACCATTCAAGGCAGCAACGGCAAGTTTTTGTTCAGAAATATCCAGCCAGGAGCCACCAAACAAATTACCGCCAGCCTCCCTGCCGGAACCTACTACATCCGTCTCGGAACCGCTAAGGGCAGCCAGCAAGATTATGACTTTAACCTCACCGCATCTGCTTCAATTGGCTCAGGATTTGGCGGAATAGGCTCAGGAAGCAATTTAGGAGATACAGAAAATTTGGGGCGGTTGCAGTCTGGCAGAACCTATCGTGAATCTGGGTCTGTCGGCGGCAGTAGCAATATAGATTCTTACCGCTTTACGGTCGATCGCCCCAGTCGCCTCCTAGCAGAGCTAGCCAACAATGGGAACGACGATATCGCCTTCAGACTGCTCAATACCAGTGGAGAAACCGTCCGAAGCAACGGCAACTTCTTGTTTGCCAATATCAGACCTGACGATGAAGAAAGGCTGCTCGCTTCTACCTTAGGCGCAGGAACCTATGCTTTCGTAATTCAAAGCAGCGTGGGGCGTAACGAGGAGTACACCTTTAGGCTCGAACAATCTGACGTAACACCGATCTAAAGCAGCAGTTCCGAAGGCTCCGCACTAATCATCACCGGATCTTGATAAAGCGGCACGGTAAAGGTGACAGTCGAACCTAACCCTTCACCCATGCTGTAAAAGTTAACAATTCCGCCCATGGCTTCCACCAGCTTTTGGGAAATTGCCAAACCTAAGCCCGTGCCGCCATATTGACGAGTCCGCGACCCGTCTACTTGGCTAAAAGACTGAAACAACTTATCCTGTTTTTCCAAAGAAACACCAATCCCCGTATCCGCCACGCTAATTTTGACGCTGCCAGGTTTCTCCTGATTCTGCACCAAAATTTTGTCGGGCAAAACTTCAGCCGTAATGGTGATGCCGCCCTCGTGAGTGAACTTGACGGCGTTGCTCAGCAAGTTCAACATCACTTGTAACAGCCGTTGGTAGTTGCCCAACACCACCACGTCGTCCCGGGTTGCGGGGGTGAGAATTTCTAGACTCAGGGATTTTTGCTGGGATTGGGGACGAATAAAGTTCTCAACATCGCTCAACAAATCGTCGAGCTGAATGGGATTGAGATCAAGTTGCATCTTCCCTGCTTCAATCTTGGCGACATCTAAAATATCGTTAATGATGCTTAATAGATGAATTGCCGAACGGTGCGCCTCTTCAATAAATTGGCTTTGTTCTTCAGGATCATCTGCCATGCCGTCCATAATCAGCTTTAGGAAGCCAATCACCCCATTAAGGGGCGTGCGCAGTTCGTGGGAGGTGTTTGCCAAGAACTCGCTTTTGAGGCGAGAGGCTGCCTCGGCTTGCTGTCGGGCTTCCTCAATTTCTCGGTGACGCTCCATGAGGCTTTCGTTGGCGCGTCGCAGTTCTGCGGCTAGGTTGCGGCTTTCTTCGAGCAAGGTGGCGTGGGCAACTCCGGTTCCCACTTGGTCGGCAATTTCCTTTAGCAGATCAAGGTCAATATCGCTCCAGGGGGAGGCTGGATTAATTTGCTCTGAATTGAGTTGGTAGAGAATGATTAAGCCGTTGGGCTGGTCTTTGTAGGGAGTGGCGATCGCCAAAACCGAGTGGGGTACGCCCTCTGTTGAGCTAAATGTCACAGGTTCCAGGGTGGAGAGCGCCTGAGCCAAATATAGCCCGTCTTCAAGCTTCAGTTCTGCGCCCAACATCGAATTTAAGTCCGACTGACAATACTCCGCCACAACTTTCAAGCTCTGGCTGGGAGGCTTGTAAGGGCAAATCAAACAACGGCTGACATTCAGCG
Source organism: Leptolyngbyaceae cyanobacterium CSU_1_4 (assembly GCA_012034615.1). Taxonomy (GTDB): domain Bacteria; phylum Cyanobacteriota; class Cyanobacteriia; order Elainellales; family Elainellaceae; genus Timaviella. The sequence goes on from JAAUPA010000010.1 coordinate 37,844, forward strand.
CTGTGCCCAAGCCCTCTACGGTTTGTTGCCAAATTGTTTCTAAATTAAGGCTCCGGCGAATTTGCCCAATCACCTGGGTCAACTGCTGCCGATAACGGCTAGAGCGCGGAGCCAACACCGCTGGGGCGATCGCATTGACCAATGCCAACGCTTCTTCTCGGGTTGCCGTTCGGAGAAACCGCCCCATCGCCACCACCAAAGTCGCTGAGCCATAGGGCACAATAATGGGACTGAGGGTCAGGTCAAAAATGAAATAGCGACTCGCATAGGCAAACCCATACTCAAACCGCATCGGGGTCAAATCCTCAAGCACCTGCCGCACCAGCCCCAAGTAAGTAGAGGCATCCAGGGGGGCAAACTGCGACGGTTGACCAATGACTTGTTCTGGGTTGATTCTGTGCCCACTGTTTTGCCAACAGAAGGAAAAATATCGCCCCGCCTCATCTTGAGTAAACACCAAATCCGCATCCGAAACCGATCGCCATCCATTGCGTTGCGGAGAAGGGAGAGGCGTGGGTTGGGTCGTCGAAAGCGGAATATCGCTAGGCGAAGTCATTAGCGTAGAACTGCGATCGGTCGGGACACTTTTTGGCGTTGACTGAAGCATAGACAGCGGGCAAAAGCCTGAAATCAGGATTGGGCAAGCCTAGAGTTCCCGATTTAACTTTGCACGTACCCGTTTTCTACCCATCCTAACTAAGCGCTCATTTGAACAACAATGAAGCCAGAGGGAAATGCCTTAATCATTCCACTCTCCTTTGGGCGGAACCGGCGGATTTCGGTAGACGGTTCGGGTCACTTCGTCATCTCTGCGGCTACCGCTTAGCCACTGCCGCACCGCAACTTCAATCACTTTACTGGGGTCGTTGGTCAAATGGCTAATTTGCTCCAATAGCTCAGCATCAATTTGAACTGAGAGATCCACTTTGCCAGAGGGAAGCTTGGAACTAACGATCGGGTCATTCATAGTATGCTGAAATCCTTGAGTCACAATAGGGTGCAAGGTTAAAGATATAACGTGCTAAAGATATACCGTGGGTATAATCACCCGATACACTGCATTTTACGACGCGCGCTCAACAAGAGGTAGACTTCTCTCGGAATTGTTCATATCCCCCCAATCCAATTACAAATCAGCTCACCCTCTGCTTAGGCATTAAAATAAGTTAAGGCATTCCTATCGTCCTGAGTTCTTCTTACTATATGACTGACGTACCCGTCTCTCGCATTCGCAATTTTTCCATCATTGCCCACATTGATCATGGCAAATCCACCTTGGCAGACCGTTTGCTCCAGGTCACAGGAACGGTGAGCGATCGCGATATGAAAGCCCAACTCCTTGACAACATGGATCTGGAGCGAGAGCGGGGCATCACCATCAAATTGCAAGCCGCCCGCATGAACTATAAGGCAAAAGACGGTCAGGACTACGTGCTGAATCTGATCGACACGCCGGGACACGTTGACTTTTCCTACGAAGTCTCTCGGTCGCTTGCGCCTGCGAGGGGGCGCTGCTGGTGGTCGATGCGTCTCAGGGCGTAGAAGCGCAAACCCTGGCAAACGTTTATTTGGCGCTGGAGAATGACCTAGAAATCATTCCGGTGCTTAACAAAATTGACTTGCCCGGTGCAGACCCCGATCGCGTGACGGGTGAAATTGAAGAAATTATTGGGCTAGATTGCAGCGACGCGATTCTTGCCTCAGCCAAAGAAGGCATTGGCATTGGCGATATTCTAGAAGCGATCGTTGAAAAAGTGCCGCCCCCCAAAAATACGATCAACGAGCCTTTACGGGCACTGATTTTTGATAGCTACTACGATGCCTATCGGGGCGTAATTGTCTATTTCCGGGTGATGGATGGAACCGTGAAAAAGGGCGATCGCGTCCGGTTCATGGTCTCCGGCAAAGAATATCAAATCGACGAACTCGGCATTCTCGCTCCTACCCAAATCCAAGTCGAATCCCTCCATGCCGGAGAAGTGGGCTACCTCGCCGCCGCCATTAAATCCGTTGAAGATGCCCGTGTGGGCGACACCATCACCCTTGCCGCCGCCCCTGCCGCCGAACCTTTCCCCGGCTACACCGAAGCCAAACCCATGGTCTTCTGCGGTCTCTTCCCCACCGATGCCGACCAATTTGAAGATTTGCGAGAGTCCTTAGAAAAGCTGCGCCTCAACGATGCCTCGTTGCACTACGAGCCAGAAACCTCTAGCGCTATGGGCTTTGGTTTTCGCTGCGGCTTTTTGGGGCTGCTGCACATGGAAATTGTCCAAGAACGCCTAGAACGAGAGTATGACCTCGATTTAATTACTACGGCTCCCTCAGTAATTTACAAAGTCATTAAAATCAATGGCGAAGAAGTCTACATCGACAACCCCAGCAACCTCCCCGACCCGCAGCAACGCGAGAAAATTGAGGAGCCTTACGTTCAGGTCGATATGATTACCCCGGAAGCTTACGTTGGGGCATTGATGGAACTTAGCCAGAGTCGGCGGGGCGTGTTCAAAGACATGAAATACCTGACGCAAGGGCGCACCACGCTGATGTATGAACTCCCTTTGGCAGAAGTTGTCACAGACTTTTTCGACCAAATGAAGTCCCGTTCCAGAGGCTACGCCAGCATGGAATATCACCTGATTGGCTACCGCGAAAATCCGCTGGTGAAGCTCGATGTACTCATCAACGGCGAACCTGTTGATCCTCTGGCGACGATCGTTCACCGGGATAAGGCTTACTTTGTGGGCAAAGCCCTAGTCGAAAAATTGAAGGAGTTGATTCCGCGCCACCAGTTTAAGATTCCACTGCAAGCTTCGATCGGGAGTCGCGTGGTGGCGAGTGAGCACATTCCAGCGCTCCGAAAAGACGTGTTGGCGAAGTGCTATGGCGGTGACATTAGCCGGAAGAAGAAGCTGTTGCAGAAGCAGGCAAAGGGCAAGAAACGGTTGAAGGCGATCGGGACTGTGGATGTGCCCCAAGAGGCGTTTATGGCGGTGTTGAAGCTTTAGTGGCTCATTCTTTTAACTCAAATGCTTTTGATTGTTTATTTTGGCAATTGTGCGATCGCATCTAGAAGCGGTAACACACATTTGGAATAGAATCGCTCTTGATAAACACCGCCTGCTTCAATGACCCGAAAATAGCCCGATATACAGTTTTGCTGCACAATATGTCTATCTAGGGCATGTAGATCCTTCCAGTCTCCCGCATTGCCAATTGCGATCGGGAGCCAAGGTTTCTTTGCTTCCTCAGCACTTTGAATTCCTTGAGAATGGGCAAGAAGTCCGATAATGCCAGGGACTAAACGGGGTCACCAAAAACTTTAGGTTTACTCAACACCCAATCGGTGTAGCCAGTTGTCTAAATTCCCCTGCCATAAATCACATTATTGCTCCCTGTACAGCTTGGCGATCGCAGCCCAAGCCAGATGGGATGTTTATTTTTCAGAGAGATAAGGTTTTGCTAAGAATTAGGTCATGAAGAGTGGTCTGTTAAGAATAAAGGATGGGGTGATGAAAGAATTCAAAATTATCAATTCAAAATTCAAAATGAACAGCCTTTAATCCTGAATTTTGAACTTTGAATTCGCTCGTCTTTCGCCACTAACTAAAAATTGACAACCCAATAGCCTGTTAAACATCAAGCGGACTTCTAACTCCTTGTCCTCCTCGGTTTAGAACATGCGTATAAATCATCGTCGTTTTGACATCCTTATGCCCCAGTAACTCTTGAATCGTGCGGATGTCATAACCATTTTCGAGCAGGTGAGTTGCAAAGCTGTGGCGGAAGGTATGGCAACTGACCCGTTTGTTGATTTTGGCAGCGCGGACGGCTCGTTTAATCGCTTTTTGTAAGCCGCTTTCATGGAGATGATGACGGCGAACAGTTCCACTACGGGGATCTTGGGAAAGCTGTTCTGCCGGAAAAATGTATTGCCAGCCCCAGTCTCGGTTGGCGTTAGGATACTTTCTTTCTAAAGCAAACGGCAGATAAACTGCACCATAGCCGCGTTCTAAGTCCTGATGATGTCGATATTTGACGAGTTGGAGGTGGGATTGTAGCAGATCAATGACGCTGAGGGGCAGCATGGTTAGACGGTCTTCCATGCCCTTGCCATTGCGAACGATGAGTTGTTTCTGGGCAAAATCAAGGTCTTTGACTCGCAGGTGCAGACATTCGGTTTGCCTCAGCCCACAGCCGTAGAGCAATTTAACCACAATCTGATAAACCCCAGAGAGTTCTTGAAGAACGCTTCGTACCTCGGTTTGGGCAAGGACAGTGGGTAGGTGGCGCGATCGTTTGGCACGGAGAGCGTTGATGGAAGCATCAAGGGGTTGATGGAGAACTTCTTGGTAGAGAAACAGGAGGGCATAGAAAGCCTGGTTTTGAGTAGCGGCAGAGACTTGAGTGTCAACTGCAAGGTGACTGAGGAAGGATTCAATTTCTGGGACACCCATATTTTTGGGATGTTGCTTGTTGTGAAAGAGGATGAAGCGTCTGATCCATTGCACGTAGGTTTCTTCAGTCCGGTAAGAGTAGTGCTTCAGGCGGATCATGTCGCGGACTTGGTCGAGTAGTTTTCGAGGGGGTGCTTGCATTGCTAACCTCAGTAGGTTGAGACTTGTTTATGTATTAGATAGTACATAGTAACTCTCTATAACCTTCTGGAGAATCTACGTAAGTTTCTCTCTAACTCCCCAAAATCGGAAGATATACGGAAGATTTCCACCTAACTCCCTACCTATGGGTTATTAGTTGTACAGAGTCCACTTTAATAACCTAATAAAGGGAGTTAGGTGGACTTTGTCTGTCTAATTAGATCGTTAGCAGGCTCCGCCCACAGGTCTTACACTCGTTGATGAGGGCGATCGACCACTGGGAAAAGAACCGGGAGCGATCGGTTGAGCCAGAGAGAGGCGATCGGGAATAGTAGAGTGAATGAGGGCGATCGGGGGTGAGGGATGAGTGAAGTACAGAGAGGCGATCGAGAGCGAGAACCAGCTAACAACCCGGTTGG
>JAAUPA010000194.1 GCA_012034615.1 Leptolyngbyaceae cyanobacterium CSU_1_4
TTCTGCTCCTTCAAAGTCCCCTAGATGGGGAGTTTGGGGGGGCGAAAAGACTGCAAAGAAACCAGGGTAAAGTTGTGTATACAGGGTAGCCCAAAGGGGTAGGTGGGTAGGTGGGTAGGTGGGTAGGTGGAATCTCACAGTTCAAATAGGATTGCTATATTACCGTTTGCTGTCTCTCATTGAACTGGCAACAGTAGCGGTAATTGACTACTTTTCAACCTCACTTTTCAACCTCTAAAATGTGTTTTAGGTGCCATGCGAATCTTATTTTTACATCCTAATTTTCCGGCTCAGTTTCGTCATGTGGCAACTGCGATCGCCAAAGATAAGCGCCACCAAGTTGTCTTCGGCACCACGCGCCGCGAAGGTCATTTGCCTGGTGTCTACAAAGCTCTATACAAGCCCTCACGAGAGGCTCACCCAGAGACGCATCACTATGTTCATACAATGGAGAATGCCGTTATTCAGGGGCAAGCTGTTTACCGCATGGCGCAGCAGCTTAAGGCGCGGGGATTTGTCCCAGATGTGGTCTATGGTCATTCAGGGTGGGGCCCGACATTATTCTGCAAAGATATTTTTCCAAAGGCTAAGTTGCTTTGCTACTTCGAGTGGTTTTATCATGCCCACGGTTCGGATGCTGATTTTGACCCCAGCGATCCGATCGATGCTAACGGTGAAGCTCGGATTCGGATGAAAAATTCGCCGATTTTGACGGATCTCTATAGCTGCGATCGCGGGCTCTCTCCCACCTACTGGCAGCGTCAGCAGTTTCCAAGTGAATATCACGGTAAAATCTCGGTATTACATGATGGCGTAGATACACAATATCTTTGTCCTAAACCTGGTGCAAAGCTGGTAATACCTCGTATCAATCTTGATCTATCTCAGGTTGAAGAATTGGTTACGTATGTCGGTCGAGGGATGGAACCTTACCGAGGGTTTCCTCAGTTCATGGAAGCAGTTGCGCTGCTCCAACAGCGTCGTCCCAACTGTCATGTTGTCGTTGTCGGGAGCGATCGCGTTGCTTATGGTAAACCGCTTCCAGACGGTAAAACCTATAAGCAGCGGATGCTCGAGAAACTGTCACTCGATTTGTCTAGAATCCACTTTACAGGCTCGCTTCCTTATCCAGAATATTTGCAAGTTCTCCAGGCTTCCACGGTTCATATTTATCTGACCCGTCCGTTTGTATTATCTTGGTCTTTGATGGAAGCTATGTCCGCAGGTTGCCTGGTCGTGGGTTCCAATACTGCTCCTTTAACAGAGGTAATTCGAGAGGGAGTGAACGGGTTACTCGCAGACTTTTTCTCGCCTGAAGAAATTGCCGATCGGGTTGAGGAAGTCTTTAATCATCCCGATCGCATGGCTGACATTCGGCTCAAGGCGCGGGAGACTATTCTAAAACGCTATGACCTAGCGAAACTATTGCCGCAGCACTTGCAATGGATTCAGCAAGATTCAGAAAGCAGTCAAGTCCCACTTTGGGTGAAACCTCACTCCAAGCCCATAACCCTACAGCAAGACCATAGGTCGGATAAACTTTGGTGAAAACAGCACCCGAAAATAGAACAATTGACACATCACAAGGAACTTACGTCGAACGGGGAAAATGGGCAATGATAATGGAAATGTCAGGATGCTGACGAGCGATCGCTTCCGGTTCAGCGCCCAACACGGATGCACCCAAACGGTTTGGATAAGCATTGTGAGTTAAAACTAGCAGATCATCGATTTCTAGAATTTGAGCGACTTGATGGACAAAATTTCCTCGCACTTGCTGAATGGGCACGTCTTCGCCAAGACCTGGAATTTTGCCAGAAATCCGCACTGCCCGAGGATGAGAGTGAACCTGTAAAATCCGGAGGGACGCTTTTAACTCGGTTGCTAGAGTCTGCATTAACCTCAAGGTTTGTTGAAAGCTGGCAGTGGTAATTTCTGGGTCAGCGATCGCCAAAAACACCCGCCGAGTGGACTGAATCGGGTGAGTGAAGCGAGTAATGAGCATGGGGACGGAAGTACGGCGGGCAACGTTATCAATCACACTGCCAAAGAAATTATCTTGATAGGTAGAATAGCCCTTCCAGCCGCAAATAACCAGGTTGGCGTTGCGCTCTTGTGTGGTTCGCAAAATTCCCTTGTCGATCGAATCATCCACCCGCCCGATCGCTTCTACAGCCGTCACCGCTGCATGGGCGATCGTCTCAGCGGCAACCAGCAATCGTTCTTGTTGCTGTTTTGCGGCGGCTGAAATCGGGGCACGCGCATCTGTCAACACGTGGAGCGGTAACAAAGTTCCATTCGTACTTTTTGCCAAAATCAATGCGAGTTGCAGCAGGTTGTCCTCGGTGCTGGGATTTGCGACTGGAACTAGAATGCGATATTGAGGGGATGCTTGAGACGGATTACTCGATTGTGGTTCAGGAGTATTGCTGGTTTTCATGTTCTGCCCCCACCGTGCCGTAATCCAGGGAGAGGCGATGCAAGTGACTAAAATCATGGTGATCGTTCCATTTACCGTGAGTTGATCCACCAGCTTAATGTTGTAGGCAACGGTGATGGCTGCCAGCGTCGAAGCGGCTTGAGCCACCGATAGCCCAAACATTACCATTATGTTGGAGAAATCAAACTGAAACAATTTGCCAGCACCCCAGGCAGGTAAGAATTTCGCCACGATCGCCACTCCCACCATGACAGCAGAAACCAGCAGCGATCGCGGTTCCTGAAACAGAATCAGCGGATTGACCAGCATCCCCACCGAAATTAAGAAAAACGGCACAAACAGTGTATTACCAATAAACTGAATCCGATTCATCAATGGACTCAGTTGAGGAATCAGTTGAGTAATTGCAATGCCTGCTAAAAATGCACCAATGATCGGTTCAATCTCAATCAGTTTGGCGAAGTAAGACACTACAAATAGAGTGGCGACCACAAACGTAAATTCGGCTCCTTCATCGTGCCCAAAGCGGCGGAAAAACCAGCGCCCCAGCCTGGGAACTCCCCATAAGGTGGCAACCGTATAAAAGGTGAGTGAGGGAAGCAAGAATAGCCAGAAATCCAGCGTCAGATTTCCCTGGTGCGCTTTGACCACCACTGCCAGCACCAGCAGGGCTAACACGTTGGTAATCAGAGTGCCCCCCAACGTGATGGTCACCGATTGCGATCGCATGATCCCCAGTTTGCTCGCGATCGGCAAGGCTAGCAGCGTGTGCGAGGCAAAGCACGATGCCACCAGAACGGCTGCCAAGAGCGAATACCCCAACAGCAGCATCGCTGCCATTCCCAGCACCATTGGCACAGCAAAGGTCGCCAAGCCAAAAATCACTGCTTTTCTGGCATTATGTTTTAGGTCATCCAGGCTAGTTTCCAACCCTGCCATAAACATGAGAAACAGCAGCCCGACAGTTCCTAAGAGGACGATCGTACTATCTCGCTCTAAAAGACCAAAGCCGTGGGGACCCACGATCACTCCCGCCAGAATTAAACCCACAATTCCTGGTAGCCGCAGCCGTTCAAACAGCAGGGGGGCTACTAGCATGATCGCCATGATGATGAGAAAAACGGTCACGGGATCAGTAATGGGCTTCGATGGCAGCAGCGGAGCCAGAATCTCTTGCCACGATGGAAAGTTAACCGCTAAAAAACTCCAGAAATAATGCATTACAACTCATTCAGACGACACTAATCATCATAGGAAAATTGGGCGTTGCTGAATGGAAGTATGAAGCCTTGAGAGGCTATTGCTCTGATCGTTCTCTAAATCCCCCACATTCTGGGGGACTTTGAGGTTCGGAAGTCCTCCAGAATGAGAGACTTTGGGGGCAAATTCATACCGTGATTTAGCAACGCCGAAAATTGCTGGATGAGATGCAGCGGTTTCGAGGGAGCGATCGGATCCTTTCCGCCACGGTTCCCTCCCTCAGTTTGACGATGGATGACATTTTGCAATCATAGGGCTGCTTTGCGTTTCATCACAGGCGTAAGAGATTCTGGAATACTTTCCAACTCAATGGACGCACAACCCATTTCAAATGCCTCCTCGATCGATCGCCCTGCCCCGATCGCATCATAAAATCCTACTGAAAACTCGATGGCGGCGCGATCGCCAATTGCTTGGTTCATCCCGATGACGTAGGGAATGTGTTGGCTAATGGCACTGGCTTGAGCTTCGGAATAACAGGCATTGAGCAACACGCATTCGATCGTGTCTCGAAAAACAGAAAATAATCGAGTCAGGGCAGTCGTACTGACCAGTTGCAATTTGCCCGTATCATTTTCCAGCGCCAGCCCATGTTCACCGCCGCCATGCCCCGAAAAGTGAACGATGTTGGGATTGTGATCTAATAAGGCACGTCGCAAATCATCGGGGCGAGTTGCCCAACGGGAGATGATTTCAAATCGATCGCGTTGCTTGGCACGATCTAAGCCGTGTTGAATTTCTCGGACTTCTTGATCGAGTCTGAGTTTGTCTGTGTTTTTGGGATTGGCGGTCAAAATGAGAATTTTTTGCTGGTGGTTTGCCCCAGGCTGTAATGGGTTTCGACATAGAATTTTGGCTTGCCGATCGCCGATGCGACCAGTTGTTCGAGGTGACGAATCCGAGCATCTTTTGCCGCAACTCCCGCTAGAAGCGTCTGGAGATCGGGGGCAGATAGGGCTTCAATTTCGCCATATTGGGCAAAATATTCGGCGCTGAGTTGGGAGCGATCGACGGTGCCCGCCACCTGAGCCTGGACGCGAATTTTTTCCTGCCCTCGTCCTTCTAAGGCAACAACCTGAATCTGCGCTTCTGGATGGGATTCTGCGAGGCGCTGGAGGGCGATCGCGGCAGCAGTGGGGTCAATGCCTTGGGGATGGAAAAAATCCAAGGTTTTGAACGTGGGGGTGAGGGTGCGGGGATCGACGTTTTGACGACGGTAGAGTTCTAGGGTGGTGAGGATGGGGGCGATGAAGTCGGAAAAATCTGCCGGACTGAAGCTTTCCTGGCGGTTGTCGGGTTTGCGGCAAGGGTCAGGATCGGTGGTGGTGGGCAACCGCATATAAATGTACTCACAGGTTACTCCTTGCAGTTGGGTATCGGTGGAAATGCCCCAGTCTTGAATGTATGCCCCAGTCAGGCAAGCGTTGGTGAGGTTTGCCCGATAGAGTTGGGTTTGGGTCAGTTTAGCTCTGGAAAGGTCAGCGTTTTGTAGGGTGGCTTCGCTCAGATCAGCGCCAATCAAACTGACATCCCTCAGGTTTGCGTCTTGTAAGTTTAATGGTCTGAGATTCTGGTAGTCAAAGTTTTGGGCTTGTCCATTTTTGCTAATGACCAGTTGCCGAATCGCTGCATCTTCGAGGTAGGTGCGTTCTAATTGCGCTTGGTCGAGATATTGCGATCGCCACCAGCAGGTGCGGGTTAAAATTGCGTTACGAAAGTCGGTGTTTTTGAGTGTGGCAGCGGTAAAATCAGCATCGGTGAGGTTGCTGGCTCGAAAGGTAGTGCCTTGGGTAGCGAGTTTGAGGCTGAGCGATCGAATCAAGGCGTAGCACCGATTTTCGTGCCATGCTGCCCATCCGGTGTAGCCACCAAGGGCCAGGAGGGGAAGGGCGATCGTACCTGTAATCACGCAAGATAGAACCAAAAGTTTAGCTTGGTCAGAATCAGTCCCAGCAATGCCAAATAAAGCACCTAGAACGATACTCAGAACTGCTAGAGGACTGGATAGAAGAACTGCTTTTCTACCATATAAATTGAAGATTAACGCCGTTGACAAAGCACTCACCATCACCCCTGCAACCGCAGTGGAGAGGGAAAGCGTTTGGAAGATGGCGATCGCTGAAATATCTGGGGTGGCGATCGCGGCAATGAGGGCGGCAACAACAGCGATGGCGATCGTGGTGGTGCCGGAAGCGGCTAAGCTCTGGCGGAGGGTGATGGCGGCAACAATGCCTAAGCTGGCAAGGGCAACAATGCCAGAATGCAGGGCATAGGGGTTGGTTTGGTTTCCAGCCGCCAACAAACTGCTGACGATGCCCCCGGCATAGCCTAACAGGAAGCCTGACAGGATAATTAGCGTCAGGGTGAGGGCGAGGAGGGCGATCGCTTGGCGGCGCTGTAACCCGGCTTTGGCGTGGCTGAAGTTGGCTCTCACTAAGATCGCGTGGGCAAAGTTTGCGCCTCGGATATCTGCGCCGCTGAAGTCAGCATCGCTGAGGTCTTGTCCTTTGAAGGAACGACCGCGAAGATTGGCGTTGCGGAAATTGAGGCTTGTCATGAGCGACACCTCCCCACAACACGGCTGATCCAGGGCAACCGACAAACGATCGGAATCGGTTGGGTGGCAGTGCTGGCAACGGTCAAAAGCTGTTGTCCATTAGATTGGAGTGTCATCACACAAGCCCCATCTTGCGTTTCCAGGATAGCGATCACTTCTTCTTCAGTGGCTTGATCCGTTGCGAACAAAAACTCTACAAAGCGGCATCCGTTGAACTTAGCTCGATTCTCACGTAAGTCACTGATCCACCCTGAAGTTCTCCTCCTCACTTGCTCTTGAGTACTGGGGTTGCGATAAAGATGAATCAACGTGACAGACCACCAGTATGAGTTAATTTCCTGCTGTCCCATGGCTGTAATCACGGGGTTAATGGCATCTGCGCCAATTTTCCCCAAAGCCGCCGCCGCTTTCGATTTCACATAAGCCGTTTCTCTTCTTTTACCCAAAATGTGAATGAATTGAGGAACGGTTGTTTGCGTATCTGGGCTAATCTGGATGAGCGCGTCAACTGCTGCCGCCCGCACAAATTCATTGGTATCTTGTTCCAGGACAGTTAGCAGAAAAGACACCACGGTTTGTGAGGAAGCGTCTGTTTGTCCTAATGCAGAGACAAAAATGCTGCGGGCTGTATTTTGAGAAAATTGATTTTGGCGGTCTAGTGATTGATAAAATTGTGCAACTCTCGACGAAAACTGTTCTGGATTGTGGGCGCTGATGCGTCCGAGTCCGTGGGATAAGGCTTGGAGCAGCGTTTGATCGTCTGTTGAAGCAATGTTTCGGAGTAAAAGAGCGGCAATGGTTTGGGCTTGAGGATTGATGTCCGCGATCGCCTCCAGCACACTATCCTGAATTGCCGAATCTGCATTCTTCGCTTCTCTAATGAGAGCCGCTACGGCTTTCTCTGAACCCATCTGTCCTAACGCTTTTGCTGCCCTTTGACGAACCGCGATCGCGTAGTCATCATTCCTTAAGATATCCATGAGCGGAGCAACTGCTTGGGAAGCACAGCCAAGGAGTGAGTTGAAGAGGCGATCGAGTTCAGCCGTAGATCGAGACGCTTCAAGTTGCTCTGTGTGTTGCTCAATTTCTGAGAGATCGCATCTTTGGGATTGAGCCTCGCTTTTGAATGCAGTTATGGGAAGTAACAACAGGATAAAACTGAGGGCGATCGCCACTTGTACATCTTTAACTCGAAAGGTCTGCATTTAACGACACCTCCCTATAAACCTAGCAATCGGCAATCGGCAAATAGCAGGCTTTCGGCTCACTTGATAAGAGCGAATTGCACTGGCAAGCTCAATTCCACCCGCTGCGGCTACAGTGAAGGCTATTTCTACGACTAATTCAAAAGCAACTTGGCTTTCATCGCGAAGGGTTTCCGAAAAAGACTCGTCAATCCAGAGCAGTAATTCTAAAGCGGACAGCCCCGCCCGATCGCCAAATATAATCGTTCCAACCTGGTCTTGTGCGGCAACAATATCATTAAAATCGTTCTGATCCGCAGTCATAGTCTCTTGATTTGCAGTCATCATCAACGATTGATTCTCGCTCTGCCACAATGTATACAATTGGCTGTTCCGAAATATCTGCATCACCTTTGGAACGGCAGGTTGTAGGGTTTGGCGATCGAAATACCGTTGTGAGTAACCTAGCGACAGCGCCCGCAGGGCTCCTACTTGTACATTTTGGTTAGGGCCGTTGAGCCCTGTAATTAGGTGAGCAATCATTTCATTCCCTAATTTCCGAAGGGTATAATCGGCAAAGTTAGCTCTGTGGTTGGAGAGTAAGCCCCCATTCCACCATGGAATGTGCGACATTCCCGCTAAGATTTTGGGCAGATATTCAGGGGTGAGATAGGGATCAACGGCTTCCCCAAAATTTAACAAAACTTGAGCAGATAGTTCTGCCTCCTGATCTTTTTGACTCGCAAAAATTTCAAGCAACGTTGGAATAGTCTCTGAAGTTGCTTGCCTTAAGGCTTCGATCGCAACATCCCGCACCGTTGGATCAACTTCTAAAGCCAATCGTCGAATGAGAAACCTAACGACTCTTGCATCATCGGGCGCGATTTGTCCCAAGGCATAAGCCGCAGACCCACGGACACTTGCACTCCGATCGCCCAGCCTGAGCAGCAATTGCACGATCGCTCGATTCGCTTTACTCCCCATCTGTCCTAGCGTATAAGCTGCTAGGCTACGAAGTTGTTCATCATCGTCTCCCAGCACCTTCAGCAGAGGCTCGACTGCTAAATTGCCACAAGCAACCAGCGAATTACTGGTGTCGATCGATTCATCCATCAGCCGCCGGATATGATCGGCGATCGCCGCATCAGAACATGCCTCGGAATCGATCGGGCTTCGGGCATAGGCACGGGCGGTAAATAATGAGGTTGACAATGCCACAACGGAATAAGCAGTATAAATAATGCCTAGTGTCGCTGAAATATATCTTTGAAAGATAATATTTTTGAACATGATTTGACTGAAATGGGTTGTGGCTGAGCGAATCTAGCAGATCTCATCATCTTACTATTAGTTTTCAAGTCTTCTTTCAATGCAGCCGGACATTTACATCCATTTTTCGCCATCGAAGCGCTGAACTATACCAATCATGACTGGGAAGCAGAAATTCGATCGCCTATTCGCACCCACTGGCAGAGCGATCGCCAACTCGTCGTCAGAATCAAACTCCGTTTTTGGTGGAATTAACGGCGCAAGATCTCTATGCCGACAAACTTACGCCAGAGCAAATTCGAGAGACACTCCGGCGACTTCAAGATTTGGCGTTGCTGAGTCACGTATGAATTGCCCCCTAAATCCC
>JAAUPA010000195.1 GCA_012034615.1 Leptolyngbyaceae cyanobacterium CSU_1_4
AACTAGGACTGAAGGTGGGCGATCGCGTTTCTATTGAGTTTTTCGATAGCCCTACACCTAAAGCAATCCGTTAGCAACGTAGGGCGATCGCCGCCTTCAACCCGCAGCGAGTGCTTTTGCCGCCGCTGTTACCCCAGTACCCGGCACAAACCCCTCATAGCTCAATTCTTGCAGAGCCGCCTCTAAGGCGCTGATTGCCGTGAGAATATCGCGATCGCTAACAAACCCCAAGTGCCCCACCCGAAAAATTTTGCCACTCAGATGATCCTGCCCTCCTGCCATAGCAATATCAAACCGCTTGCGCACGATCGAGCGAATCTTCTCTGCCTCCACGTTAATAGGCGCGACTGCTGTAATGGCTGGACTACCATAGCCATCGGCAGCTAATAAGGGTAATCCCATCGCCTTCATCGCAGCGCGGGTAGCGTTCATTTGCCGCTGATGGCGCGCAAAGATATTTTCCAGCCCTTCTGCTCGCATCATCTTCAGCGCCACTTGTAGCGCAAAGAACATGTTCACGGGAGGCGTGAAAGGCGTGGTGTTTTTAGCCGCATCTTTACGATATTTGCCCAAATCCAGGTAGTAGCGAGGCAACTTGGCATGGGCGTAAGCTGCCCACGCTTTGGGGCTGACTGCCACAAAACCTAAGCCAGGAGGCAGCATAAAGCCCTTCTGAGAACCTGACCCCACTACATCTAAGTTCCACTCATCCATGGGGACGCTGGTGGCACCTAGACTGGTGACCGCATCAGCAATCATCAGGGCACCATGACCTTTTACAAAGCTGCTGATGGTTTGTAGGTCATTGAGAACGCCAGTGGAGGTTTCGCTGTGGGTCACAATGACGGCTTTGATTTGCTGGGCAGTGTCGGCTTCGAGAGCCGTGCGGAACTGCTCAGGGTCAAGGGGTTTGCCCCATTCTGCGGTGACGCTCTCAACGGTCAGACCATAGGCTTGACAGACTTCTGCCCAGCGTTCGCCAAACTTGCCGTTGGAACCCACCAAAACGCGATCGCCAGGACTCAAGAAGTTAATAATTCCAGCTTCCATAGCGCCAGTGCCGCTTGCCGCCAAAATCAGCACATCGTTTTGGGTTTGGTGCAGCCACTTTAAGCCGTCTACCACCTCTGCCATGATCTGGCTAAAGTCGCCGCTACGATGCCCAATAGGGTGCTTGGCTAATGCTAGCAACACCTGTTCCGGTACGGGTGTGGGGCCCGGAATCATCAGCATTAATTTATCGTCCATTCGTCTGCCCTGCCTTTGCGTGAGGATTGTTCATCGGGGATGTCTAGATCAGGATGATACAACTTGGCGATTTGGTTTGGCTAATGCGATTTTTAGGTTTTGCGGTTTTTAGAGCTCTGTATTTCAGGTCTCTGTATTTCAGGTCTCTATGCTGGGCTTGGGCTTATGACCCCGGCGGCGGGTCAAAAATCCGGCAAGTCGGGGGGCGACCAGCTTGGGCAGAGGAATATTAGAAAAAGAGCGAGGTTCCGACTTTTCGGGGGGCAGGTCGCTGAACCGTTGAACCAAGAGCGATCGCACCGCCGGATCGTTGACCTGTTGCAGTCGTTCTTTAATCTGCGCTCTTTCGTCTTGACTTGCCAAGTAACGGTCTTTCCAATACTGCACCGCGGTTTCTTGCTCGGTGGCGTGTTGCGCTTGGTGCAGCACTTGCTCTTGCATCTCTGCGGTTTGCAGTTCTAAACTGGTCACCCGGATTTGGAGGCGATCGCGCTCTTCTTCCATTTCTTGATAGAGCTGCTGCCAACGGGTATGATTCATGGTTTGCTGGGCAATCTGCTGTTCTAGCTCTTCCACTTGCCCGCGTGCCTTCGCAAAATCTTGGCGCATTGCCACCAACGCCGGACTTTTTGCCGATAACTCTCGAATCTGATCCCGCGCAGAGTCTAGCTGCACCTGCAAGCTCGTGGTCGAAGCGCGCCCTGCCAAAGTTTCTGCCTCTAACTCGCTGACCCGTAGCTGCCGCGACTCTAACTGCGTTTGCACGTCTTGAAGCTGGATGCCCATGCGAGTTCGTTGTCCTTGTGCCTCCCGCTGGTCTTCCATGAGCTTTAGCCGTAGCCGCTCTAGCTCTTGCTGCTGGGTTTGGGTAATCACTTCAACGCTGACCAATAGTTCCTCAACGGCTTGATCGCGCTGCTGGGTTTCGAGAATTTGGGCTTCTAGCGCCTGTCCTTGCTCCACCAGTTGCAGCTTGAGACGGGCGATCGCCTGTTGCTGCACGTAAGCAAATTCCTCGGTGTTGGCAAGCTGCGCCTCCAGAACCTGCTGGTCTTGCACCCGTGTTTTGAGGTCATCAATACATTGAATTGCCTGGTCTAGGGCTTGCTCTAGGTGATAAATCCGAGCGTCTCTTGCTCGATCGGAGGATTGCGCCTCTGCCAATCGGCTCAAAAGCGCCTGATAGTCTGCTGAAGAAAAGGACAATTCTAGCGCCACACCATTCTCCACCTCAGAAAACGGAGAGTCGAGTGGGCTATCTGGAGGACAACGATCAGGCATGGAGCTGAACTGCGACACTCAAGACCTCGAAGCGTAGGGTCATTCGTCCAGAAATTCTAGCAGGTTATTCAGCAAGCGGGCAGAGTGATCTAAACTTTTGGCAAAAGTCTAGGGGGCTTTTATTCCTGGGGTAGGGGGGTAGAAACCGCTTCATTGGCTTGATTCAACGACCATCGATAGTCAATGGCTAAGTTCGATCGCCGACAGCTTTCTTCGATTTGTCGTTGCTGGGAGGCTGCCTTACGAAGATTTACGATGAGCTCTTGCACCTGCTCTTGAAGGACATGATTTCGGTCTACCGATCGCATGGTCTGGCGTTCCAGAAGTTGCAGCAGTAGCTCGTAGTGAATATGAGACGGAAGAGGGATCGGCTCCATGCGGACTGTAGCTCGGTGATGGGGAACAGGTCTGGAAGTTATGAAAATTATGAATAAATATCAACCCTCTTTTAGTATGCACCCAAAACCCAGCTCACAGAAGATGGGTAGGATACGGACTGGGGAGATTCATTGAAAAATAAATTGGCGATCGCCCCTCCTGGGTCAGGCTGAGTCACCAAAGATTCGCCAATGAGCACTGCCCCGGCTCCTGCCTGCTGAACTCGCTGCAAGTCTTCGGGTTGGTGCAAGCCCGACTCGCTCACCACCAAGATTCCACGGGCTTCGATCGCTGCCTGCCTCGCCCCTAAAATTGTTTCAGTGGTCTGTAAATCAACTGAAAAATCTTCTAGATTGCGATTATTGATGCCGACTAAAGTCACGCCATCTAGCGCCAAAACGCGATCGAGCTCTGCCAATGTATGAACCTCAATTAATGCCGCCATTCCTAAAGCCTTGGCAATTTTGAGAAAATATTGCAAATCCTTGTCTTCCAAAATTGCCGCAATCAGCAGCACTGCATCGGCACCATGAATTCGAGCTAGGTAAATCTGATAGGGATAAATGATGAACTCTTTGCATAGCAGAGGAATCCCGACGGCAGCTCGAATATTTTGAAGATTGGCAAAACTACCCTGAAAGAATGTTTCGTCGGTTAGCACCGAGAGGCAGCTAGCGCCCCCAGCTTGGTAGGACTGGGCGATCGCCACGGCATCAAAATTTTCGCGCAACACGCCCTTACTCGGCGAAGCCTTCTTCACCTCAGCAATCAGCGCGGGCTGAGTTTTCCCGTGCTTCAGCGCCGCCACAAAATCGCGCGGTGCGGAACAATTTACAATTTGCCGCTGTAGTTCGTCGAGCGGTGTTTTTTCCCGCATTTGGGTGATTTCTTTTTCTTTCTGCCAAACAATTTCTTCCAGAATATTGAGCGGTTCTAGGTCTGAAACAATCGCTTGGAACCGAATAGAGTCAACTGCAATTTCAGGACTAGGATGACGACGACGAATTTGAATCATTTTTGTTAAATCATTTTTGTTGAATCATTAAAGAGGCAGTTGAATGATTTAATGCGCTTCTGCTCCAACCGCTCGTTTGTAGGCTTCATCTAAAACTTCGGACAGGGTGGGATGGGTATGAACCACATACGCCAAATCGTGCACCGACTGGCGCAGAGCGATCGCATTTGCCGCCTCTTGAATCAGGTCAGCCGCATGGAGCCCAAAAATATGAACGCCCAAAACCTCGCCCGTGTCTTTGCGATAAATCACTTTTGCAATGCCGTCGGTTTCACTCTCTGCTAATGCCTTGGCGTTGCCCTTAAAGTACGATCGCACCACAGCTATTTCAAAGCCTTCGGTCGTCGCCAATTCTTTTGCCTGTGGCTCAGTTAAGCCCACAAAGCTAACTTCTGGATGGGTAAATGCCGCCGCTGGAATGCTGCGATAGTCCACCGTCCGAGGGCGACCACAGATATTTTCGATCGCCACGACTCCTTGCGCCGCAGCCGTGTGTGCCAACATCATCTTGCCAGTCGCATCTCCGATCGCCCACAAATGCGGCTCCGGCTGACCTGCGGTTAACACTGCCATCTGGTCATTAACCGGAATAAAACCCCGGCGATCGAGTTCTGCGCCCACGGTTTCTAAGCCCAAATCCTTTGTTAACGGGATTCGCCCGGTCGCAATCAAACAAGCATCGACCTCTAGCACCTCTACGACTTCCTTTGTTTTGGTATCTGCCAACTCAATCACCACAGGCGATCCTGGAATCACTCGTTTAGCCAACAGCCCTACTTTGGTTTCAATATCCCGAGGATCAATCAGTACGCGCTTAGCGAGCTTAGCAATATCGGGGTCGAACCCTGGCATTAGTTGGTCTAGCGCTTCAATTAACGTAATTTCGCAGCCCAACGCCGAATAAACATCCGCAAATTCTAAGCCAATATAGCCGCTACCCACGATCGCAATCCACGGCGGCAGAGACTCTAGCCTGACTGCATCATCGCTGGTAAAGACCGTCTTCCCATCCATCTCCGCACCAGGCGGCACAAAGGGAACAGAGCCTGTCGCAATGATAATGTCTTGTGCCGTCACGGTTCTTTCACCCTCTGCGGAAGTCACCGTCAGCTTTTGCGCGCCCGCCAACTTGCCTCGCCCAGAAATAATATCAACCCCCAAGCGCTTAAGGCTGCCAATCAACCCCTCTCGCTGTTTATTGACGATCGATTGAGCATGATCGGCGATCGCGCCTCGATCAAACGCCACGGTATTGACCTGAATGCCCAGCGCCTTCAAATGGTGAGCATCGCGCAGTTCTCGCACCTTACCCGACGCAGCAAGCAACGCCTTAGAAGGAATACAGCCACGGTTAACACAGGTGCCGCCCATCTCTGCGGCTTCAATAATGGCGGTCTTCAGCCCACAGCTCACCGCGTGCAGAGCCGCCCCATGTCCACCCACGCCTGCACCAATAATTACCAAGTCATAGTCTAATCCGTGACTCACTTCGCTCTTCCCCATCAAAGTTTCGTCCCTTCATTCTCAAGGGTGAGGGGGCAATTCGGCAATGGGCGGCTGAGCAATGGCTGAGTTATTTGGGCACTCTAGGCATATTCTTTTGGAAAAAGTCGATTTTGAGATGGATCAAAGTCAGAGAGAACTTCGCCGCGCTGCTAACCAAGCCTTTATGGAGTCGCTCAACCATCTGGGGATGAGCTTACCTTCTGGAGACACCGAGTTAGCAATTCCCGTAGAGCCGCCCAAGCCTGCTCTGCCCATTGACTTAGAAGATTTGGAAGCAGCCGCAGCAGATATTGAGGCGTATATGCAGATTAAGACAGGCATAGAGACAGTGCCCACAAATGAATCTCCTGAATCTACCTAACTTAGCTTTGATTTAGCCTTGACTTAGCCTTTGGCGTTTTGCTTCGTACAGAATTAAAGCCGCTGCGATCGCCACATTCAAAGACTCTACCCCCACTGCTAAGGAATCTTCACTCCCACATCTGCTAACTCTGCCCACTCGGGCGACAAGCCTGCCCCTTCATTTCCCAATAAAATCAACGTTGGCTTGCTTAAATCGGCTTCCCAATAGGTTAATTCTGCGGTGGGCAAGGTCGCTACCACCTGGACTCCTTGGCTCTGAAACTGCCCAATCTCCTTCTGCAAATTGGGGCTGACTGCCATGGGCAACCGAAACCACTGCCCCGCCGAGGCTCTTAGCACCTTAGGATGATCGACATCCACGCTATCGGCGCTGAGCCACAAGCCATCAGCTCCAGCCGCCGCCGCCGTGCGAATGACGGTGCCCAAGTTGCCAGGGTCTTGGAGGGTTTGGAGGGCAATACCCAGACCCGGAACAGGGAGCGCCGTTGGAGTAGGGCGGTGAGCCGTGGCGACAACGCCATCTGGATGCTGAGTGGTGGCGATCGCTTGCAGCACTTCTGGGCTGACCAGTTCTACCCTAGGCACCCGGGCGATTGCTTGTGCCCAAAGCTGCGGATGTCGTTCCTGCCAAGCAGCAGTGCAACAGACGATCGCCAGAGGGCAGCCCACCGCACAAGCCTCTTCCAGCAAATGCGTTCCTTCTAGTAAAAACATCTGCTGCGATCGGCGCTCCTTCGCCTGCTGAAGTTTGCGGAGCTGCTTAACTAAGGGATTTTGCAGACTGGTCAGCATAAAAAATTGTTCAACGCTAGAAGCGGTTCAAGATGGGAAAGCTAGCAGGAGCGCGATTTAACTTTTGTTAAAAAAATCATCCACTTCAGCAGTAATGCCTATTATTTCAGTTCAGATTCAGCAGATTTAAAAACTGCCGACCCAATCAAAAGCTCAGCGCACTCCAAAGAATGTACTGAGCCTCTGTTTCATTAGTTTGACTAAATTGAGTTTAACTAACGTTCCCTAGCAAGATGCGGAACCCGGGACTTGAACCCGGAAGCCCTTGCGAGCACTAGAACCTGAATCTAGCGCGTCTACCAATTCCGCCAGTTCCGCATTTCACAGTTTTTCAAGAGCCATCTTTTGAAGACTGCGATTTTTAATCATCTCGCTAAGCGGTGCAATTCGTCAACCGATCGCCTGAGATATTTATTATTCACCCAGGTGATTTTTATCTAAATCACTAAAAAAGTCAAAATCTGTCCGTAATACTGGCTAGACATTGTGGATCTTTCCGGTACAATCAAACCAAATTTGAAGCCACTGTAAAGTTAGTTCAACAAAGCCAGCTCAACAGTACATTCATCCCATAAAAACCGCTCATATCCGTTCTGGAGGTCAACGCTATCACTCCCTCTACTAACTCATTAACCAGCCTATTAACTTCTGATTCTCAGCCCGCCGTAGGCGAAACCGTTCTGCAAATCTGGGGCAAAAATCCCTTAAAGGGAGAGGTCAAAATTAGCGGTGCCAAAAATTCGGCATTGGCAATTATGGCAGGCACTCTCCTGTGTAGTGAAGATTGTCGCCTGAGCAATGTTCCTTCTCTGGCTGATGTTGATCGCATGGGCGAAATCCTCTCCGCGCTGGGCGTGCAGCTCAAGCGACAGGGCGATGTCTTGGAAGTTAATACTCGTCACATTGGGCACTCTAAAGCCCCTTATGATTTGGTCAGCCAGCTTCGAGCCAGCTTCTTTGTGATTGGTCCGTTGTTGGCAAGGCTGGGTGTGGCGCGGGTGCCGTTGCCAGGGGGATGTGCGATCGGCGCTCGTCCGGTGGATTTGCATGTTCGAGGGTTGCAGGCGCTGGGTGCAGATGTTCAAATTGAGCATGGCACCGTTCATGCCTACATTACGGGTGGCAAAAAGCGGTTGCAGGGAGCCAAGATTTATCTCGACATGCCCAGCGTTGGGGCAACCGAAACCCTGATGATGGCGGCGACCCTTGCCGAGGGTGAAACGATTATTGAGAATGCTGCTCAAGAGCCAGAAGTTGTTGATTTAGCCAACTTCTGCCGATCGATGGGCGCAAACATTCGAGGAGCAGGCACTAACACCCTCGTCATTTCGGGTGTCCCTAGCCTCCATTCCACAGATTTCAACATTATTTCCGATCGCATTGAGGCAGGGACTTACCTGATTGCGGGTGCGGTGACTCGGTCTGAAATTATCCTCACCTCAGTGGTTCCAGAGCACCTAACCGCCGTCATTGCCAAGCTGCGTGAGATTGGAGTAGGCATTGCAGAAGAGGCACCCGATCGCCTCCGCGTTTTGCCAGGGCTAGACTACCGCGCTACCGACATTACCACCCTGCCCTATCCAGGCTTTCCCACCGATGTCCAGGCTCCCTTAATGACCTTGATGACCCTAAGCCAGGGCAACAGCGTCATTACGGAAACCCTGTTTGAGAATCGTTTGGGGCATGTGCCAGAGCTAAATCGCATGGGGGCAGATATTCGGGTGAAGGGCAACCACGCCATTATTCGAGGAGTGCCTTTTCTCTCGGGTGCGCCAGTCATGGCAACAGATTTGCGGGCTTCGGCGGCGTTGGTGCTGGCGGGGTTGGCAGCCGAGGGCATGACCACCATTCGCGGACTGCATCACATGGATCGGGGCTACGATAATTTGGAAGGGAAGCTGAAGGGCTTGGGTGCAAAGATTCAGCGCGTCCAGGTGATTTCGGAAGATGAAGTGAAAGATCTGTCGATCGCCAGTGAGCCGTCATTAGTGTCGCTCTAGAAATTGAAGAAATTCTTAAAGTAGAGTTTTAGAAGGGGCGATCGCGCCCCTTTTTGCTGAGGATTCTTGCTCAGAATGAGCGAGTCTTGGGAGCCAAGCCCGCTGCCCAACCCTTGCCCGCTGGTGGGAAACCGGCCGCTGAGGGTAAGCGCACCATCCGCCGCCCGTTGGTACATCACGATTTCGTTGCCACGGATGGGGTCGGCGGCGTTGGTGCTGACAAAAACAAGACCGCTGTTGTTCTGACTCGCAGCTTCCACACCATCCACACTATCGGTCAAATCTTCTTCGGCGGGGGCTTCTTCACTGACATTGACGCTTTGTCCCTTGCCCACCACCAATGGTAGGTAGGCGGCTCTGGCAGCGGTGGTGGCTTCCTGGGCCAATGCCGGCGCAACCATGATGAATAGCAACGCTAAGGCGAGCAGAATGC
>JAAUPA010000196.1 GCA_012034615.1 Leptolyngbyaceae cyanobacterium CSU_1_4
TCTACACGTTCCTTCAGAAAATTGGGTCATTGTGAGTTTATTGCTGAGTGGAGGGGTGTTGAGTGTGGTGATGTGGGGGTGGAATGGTCAGCAGCAGCTATTTGGGTTATTGGTGCTGTGCCTGGGCTGGGGCAGCATTTGTTTGGTGTTGCTAGGGCGCAATTATTGGGTGCCGTTTGCCTCGCCGTTATTGTTAGGAATCACGACCACTGTCGCTTTACAGGTGAAGCAACGCCTTCGAGAGGAAAAACTATTTCAACAGGAAGTGGAGCGTCTCTGGAACACCTATCGCCAAGATTTGGTGGTTCAAAAGCGTTCGTACACTACGGTGCCGACCCAAATCGCAGGACTTTTACAGTCTGGGATGGCGCTGCGAATTACCCAGCTTTCAGCTTTGGCTGAGCAGTTTGGTCGATCGCAATCTACCCAAGCTGCGATTTCTAGAAGTTTGTCGATTGGGTTGCTGGCGGCTGATTTGGAGGGCTGGGTCTGGTTCTGCAATCCGATCGCGGCTGAATGCTTGGGGGTGCAAGTGGGCGATCGCTTGCAGTATTGCCTCATTCCTGAATGGTTCACCCTCGAACAATGGCAAACCGGATTAGAAAGGCTCCTTCAGCAAATTCCCTTCGTTTCTCACGAACTGCAACGAGACGATCGCTGGTTTGAGATTCGGTTAGAGCCCTTGCTGACTCCCCCAGCTCTGATTCCTGATCCCCTCAGTCGTTCTGCCCATGGCGATGACGGTTTAAGCGCAAGTCTCGATCGCTGGGGAGACGGCACCCCGCAAGGATTACTGCTGCTGTTAGAAAACGTCACGGCTCGGAAGCAGGTCGAAGATAATCTGGTAAAACAGATGGAAGAACTGCAAATCATTAACGAGCTGAAGGATGACTTTTTAAACACCATTCGCACGATATGCGCGCGCCTTTAACCAACATGAAAATGGCGATTCGGATGTTGAAAATTTCTACCACTCCTGAACAGCAGCAACGATATCTTCAGGTACTAGAGGGAGAATGCCTGCGGGAAACTAACTTAATTGAAGATTTACTCACGCTGCAACAGTTAGAAGCCGGGGCAAAGCAGCTTGTGTTAGAAGAAATTGATCTGGCACATTGGCTGCCCCAGCTCCTAGAACCATTTCGGCAGCGGGCGCAAAACCGTGACCTCACCCTTGTTCTGAAGCTTCCGGTGGCGCTGCCGCCTTTTGTTTGCGATCGCTCTAGCCTAGAGCGGGTGTTGGTCGAGCTGATTAACAATGCCTGCAAATACACCCCCCCTCAAGGGGAAATCCGGGTTGAAATTGAGCGGGTGAATGATGGAATGCAGTTTGTGGTGAGCAATTCAGGGGTCGAAATTCCTGCCGCCGAGCTCAATAAAGTGTTCGATAAGTTTTATCGAGTCGGCAGCAGCGATCGCTGGCAACAGGGCGGCACCGGATTAGGCTTAGCGCTGGCAAAAAAATAGTGGAGCAGTTGGGCGGTCATATTTGCGTCATGAGCCAGTTTGAACAGACCCTATTTACGGTGCAAGTGCCCGCCCAGAAACCGACGGCGGTTCACAGAATTTTTTAGGCTGGCGAACTGAGCCTAGGGCTACAGCATCGGCTTCATTGATAAATGAGCCTGCCAATCTATCGCTGCCAAGCGCTCATAGGCTCGGTCGATGCTGCGCTGTCCCCGTAAGAACCCGGTATTTGCACCAGGACAAATGTGGCTGAGTGTGGCAGCAGAGAAGCGATCGCCCAATGCCCTAGCACTCTCAATCTGTCGTTTCCAATGAAACGTTTTAGAAATTCGTAGGGGCACGGGTTCGCCCTGTTGATTGGGCAACAAATGCCGTCCCGTAAACAAGATGCCGCCCTCGTAGTCGCAATACAAACATGCCGAACCCGGTGAATGTCCCGAAGTCCAAATTGCCTGACAATGGGGACTAAAGCGGAACTCTTGCTCAAACGGGGTCAGGGTTAACCCAGGCAGCAAGTAAGCTTCTTGTTCTTGAATCACCACTTCACAGTTCAAAGCCTGCTGAATGTCTTTCACTTTGCCCATGCCGCCCCGATGGGTCAGCAATAGCCAGCGAACGCCCTGTCTTTTTAAAAACTCAGTATTTCCTTCGTCCCAAGCCGGACAGTCGATCAACAGGTTGCCCGTCTCTTCTAACAGCAAATAGGCGGTTCCGCCTAAGGTGTCTCGATTGGGGGGAAACGCATAAACCGTATTAAAGACGGGGCGCGGTAATTTGGAGAGAGAAGAGACCATAATAAGTACGAGAGTCAAGGGGGCTAGGGAAATTCACCCTTTACTTAGCGTAACAAGTCTGGTGCAGGACGAATGAGGATTGTTTGAACACGTTATGCTGGAGTCCTGGCGATCGGCTAACCAGTTAGGCAGATTGATGTATTGATTGATGTATTGACGAGCTACAGCATGTTTCTTTGGCTAATCCTTCTTGGAATTTTGACTTATGTGGTGGTGCGCCGGAGTGTCGCAGAGGTGACCCGCACGCCCGTTTGGATATTGTGGTTGGTAATGATGACTCCGGCGTTTGTTTGGACGGCATGGGTTGTGCTGAAGGGCGATGAGCAGGTTCCTTCTTTGCTGTTGCTCATTCCATTTGTGGCTTGCCCGGTGCTGTACTGGACTTTGGTTCAGGCTGGGCGACGTCCGGTGCGGGCAGGGGCAAAGCCTCAGAAGGATCTGGCGATCGCTGCCGCTGCTCCCATGACTGCCCAACCCACCGTTCGACCCATTACGCCAGAAGAAGAAGCCCATTTGAAAAACTGCTTTCCCTGGTCGGTTTACTATTTGCAAGATATTGAATATCGTCCCCAATCTTTAATTTGTCGAGGGCAACTCCGCACCCTAGCCGATGAAGCTTACAAAACGGTGAGTGAAAACATATCGCGGTATTTTGGCGATCGCTTCCTCCTGGTTTTTCAAGAAGATCGCCACGACAAACCCTTCTTTGCGCTGGTTCCTAATCCCCATGCCAAAACCCCAAAGGCAGCCAAGTTTCGTCTCAGACCTGCCTTAGCCTTGGGGTTAGCCGCCGCCACGTTACTCACCACCACCCTCGCTGGCTTCCTAATCCTCAATCGACCCAGTGTGGCGATGCCCAAAGATTTGACCCAGCTTTTAACGGGGCTACCATACGCCTTGTCATTGCTGGCTATTTTAGGCACCCACGAAATGGGTCATTTTCTGGCGACTCAGGTTTATCGAATGCGGGCGACCTTGCCTTATCTCATTCCCGTACCGCCCGCCGGTATTTTCCCCTTTGGAACGTTTGGCGCATTTATTCAAATTCGATCGCCTATTCCCCATCGCAAAGCACTGTTTGATGTTGGGATTGCTGGTCCTTTAGCCGGATTTGTCGTGGCAGTTCCCATTTTGATTTGGGGCTTAATGCACTCTACGCCGATCGCCCTAGAACAAACCTCTAGCTTGCTCAATCCCAATTCCTTCCAGCCCAGCGGTTCTCTGTTTTTAACAGTAGTGAGCAAACTCTCCTTAGGAAACCAACTCGGGTTGGAGCAAGCCATTAAGCTACATCCCGTGGCGATCGCCGGTTGCCTAGGCATTATCATCACGGCACTCAACCTGATGCCGGTCGGACAGCTTGATGGCGGACATATTGTTCATGCCATGTTTGGGCAAAAAAACGGAGCCAGAATTGGTCAAGTCGCGCGATTTTTGGTCTTGGCGTTGGCGCTCGTGCAAACCGAGCTGTTGCTCTGGGCAATTTTGTTGTTTCTTATGCCCGTTGTCGATGAACCGGCTCTGAATGACGTGAGTGAATTAGACGGTAAACGAGATTTGCTCGGGTTCTTGGCGTTGGGCTTGTTGATTTTGATCATTCTGCCTGCCCCACAGTTCTTAACTCGAATGTTGTTCTGAACCCTGAATTTTGTTCTACACTCAGCTTCAAGCCCTTTCCCACGCTTTTTTAGAAAAACTCAAGGAGTGGCAAGAAAACGCTGCCCCGATCCGCCCCCCAAATCCTCCCAATTGGGAGACTTTGAAAGGTTCGGAAGTGCCCCAATTGGGGGGATTTGGGGAGCTAATAAGATGGGACATCCCAGTGGGACTTTATTTACGCAGATCCCTAAGAACAGCCGAGAGCAAAGCCATGATTCAGGAAGTCAAGCAGTGGATTGATGAAATTCAGATTCTGCAACAAAAGTTGACCGAAGCGGCTCAAGAGCGAGAGGAGGCGTTTGTCAGTGCGGCAAAGTGGCGAAGTCTTTATGAAACCGAAGCGAGGCAACGCCGTGCTGAAGCAGATTTGGCTCGGCAAACCGTGAATGCTTTGAAAGCCGAAATTCGACGACTTCAACAGCCACCCCTGAGCGATTGGGAACATCATTCTGAGACTCTGACAAGCCACATTCCTGAAAATCAGCGGGCGGATCAGCAATCGGAAACACCCCTCCACAACCTCGAAGAGCTTGTGGCAACCTTAAGGCAGGTTGCGGTAGAGCGCGATCGCCTCGTTCAGGCGCTAAAAGCCGAGCAGATGAATCATGCCCAAACCCGCCAAGCGCTGACCACTGCCCTAGGCGATACCATCGAACACCTCAACCGAGAGCGCACAAACCGCCACCAAAATGAGCAGGCAGAGATCCAGCGCCAAACTGTTGTGATTACCCACGAAACCGTCCAGCCTCAGCCTAAAACCCCATCACTTGCGCTACCGCCGACAAGCTTGGCTCAATCCCGGTCTTAAATTGGTTTTGGCAATGCTTAATCGCGGTATCCGGATCTTTCAACCCGTTGCCCGTTAGCACACAAACAATCTTGGCACCCTCTGGAACTTGATCCTTGACTTTCAGCAAACCGGCGACCGAGGCGGCACTGGCGGGTTCACAGAAAATTCCTTCTTCTGAGGCTAACAGCCGATAAGCGCTTAAAATTTCTTCGTCAGTGACTGCATTAAACTGCCCCCGGCTCGATTCTTTAGCCGCTACTGCCTTAGCCCAGCTAGCGGGGTTGCCAATGCGAATTGCAGTTGCCAGGGTTTCCGGATGCTCAATGGCATGTCCTAAAATGAGCGGAGCCGCTCCAGCCGCTTGAAACCCCATCATTTGAGGCAAGCGATCGCACTGACCCGCTTGGTGATACTGACAAAAACCCATCCAATACGCCGAAATATTACCGGCATTGCCCACGGGAATGCATAACCAATCGGGGGCATCTCCTAGGGCATCGACGATCTCAAATGCTGCTGTTTTTTGCCCTTCCAAGCGATAGGGATTGACTGAATTGACCAATGTGACCGGATAGCGTTCTGACATTTCTCGAACAATGTTTAACGCCCGATCGAAATTGCCTTGAATTGCCAAAACTTCTGCCCCATAGAGCAGCGCCTGTGCCAACTTGCCCAACGCGACGTAGCCATCTGGAATCAGCACAAACGCCTTCATGCCGGCTCGCCGGGCATAGGCAGCGGCAGCAGCAGACGTGTTCCCGGTGCTGGCACAAATGACGACCTTTGCGCCCTCTTCCTTGGCTTTAGAAATTGCCAGGGTCATGCCTCGGTCTTTGAAGCTGCCCGTGGGGTTCAGACCGTCGTATTTGACCCAGACCTGCACGTTTTTGCCGAGATGAGCCGCGATCGCAGGAGCGGGGATCAAGGGCGTGTTGCCTTCCAGCAAGGTCACCACTGGAGTCGCAGCGGTGACGGGCAGATAGGGGCGATATTCTTCAATTAGCCCTCGCCAGGTCTTCACGCCAGACGAAGCAGCGACAGGTTCAACAGAATTAATAGACGAAAGACTAGCAATCACGGCTGGCAACCTTAAATCAACAGGATGATTGCGTCAGTATACCCAATCACCGTGTTTACCAGTTTAGCGTGATGGGTTAATTTCATTCTCAGAATTGCCAGAGTTCTCTTGCATTTGCAGAAATAGCCGAGGGTAAACGCCTACAAAAAAGATCATCCAGGTCAGAATCGGGACAGCCACGAGGAGCGTAATCCACAGGGTATGCAATAGAACCCAACTGCCACTAATGAGCGTAGTCCCAGTCAGCAAGATTGACCAGGGCTGGCACCACCAGGGTTTGTAATGCCAAACCGATTGAGCTGGGAGAGGGTTCATAAGTTCTGTGTCAGGTTGTGTATTCAGCATTGATCTTGACATAGTCGTAGCTGAGGTCGCAGCCCCAAGCGATGCCCGTGCCCGCGCCGCTGCCCACGCTGACTTTGACTAAAACCGTGTCGCTCTTTAAGTATTCTCCGGCGGCGGCTGTTTTCATATAAGCACTGGCGGCTGGGCGATCGAACCCTAAGGGTTGCCCATGTTCCATCAGGAGGAACTCTCCAAGCTGTACCCGCAAACTGTCTTGATCAAACGGCACCCCTGCGCGTCCGGCAGCCGCAGCAATTCTGCCCCAGTTGGGGTCGCGCCCAAACACCGCCGACTTAAACAGGGCTGACCCAGCGATCGTTCGGGCAATTTGGCGGGCTGAGGCATCATCAACTGCGCCCGCAACCTGAATTTCCAGCAGACAAGTTGCCCCTTCGCCATCCCGGGCGATCGCCTTGGCTAAATAGACACAAACCTCGGTCAGCATGGTTTCTAACTTATCAGCATCAGATCCCGGTTCAGTAATAGCAGGCGTGCGGGACTGCCCGTTGGCTAGGGCAATGAGGGAATCATTGGTGCTGGTATCGCCATCTACAGTAATTTGGTTAAAACTTTTGTCTGCCGCCCGACTTAACATTTGCTGCCAGAGATTTGACGAAACCGCCGCATCGCACGTAACAAAGGCTAGCAAGGTTGCCATATTGGGATGAATCATGCCAGAGCCTTTGCAAATGCCGCCAATTCGCACCGGGCGACCGTCAAACGTTGTTTCGAGGGCGATCGACTTGGGCACCAAATCCGTCGTGACGATCGCCCCAGCCGCCTGATCCGAGCCGGTCGCGGAAGCGGCTGCCACCAGTTGAGGCATGTGAGCCCGCAGCCCCTCCATTTTGATTCGTTGCCCAATTACCCCCGTCGAAGCCACTAGAACCAAGTCGGGGGAGATATTAAGCGCATCTGCCAGGAGTTGAGCGCTTTCCATGGCGTCTGCCCAGCCCTGGGCACCGGTCGCCGCATTCGCCTGCCCCGCGTTACACAGAATGGCACGGGCAGATGGCTTCACTTGGAGGCGTTGGCGACAGTAATCTACGCAGGCAGCTCTGACCTGGCTAGTGGTGAATACGCCAGCGCGATCGCGTCTACATCAGACAAAATCAGCGCTAAATCGGGGGCACCAGAGGGGTTTTAGCCCTGCGGCAATGCCTGTAGCCTGGTAGCCTTTAGGAGCGGTCACGCCGCCAGAGATCAGTTGCCAGTCTTGCCATTTTGCGTTCCTCGTGGGTGGGGGTAAGACGTGTGGGAATGGGGTGGATAGAATGGGTGGGAATATCCTCGTGCCGGTTTTGCGGCGATCGGAGGGGCATTCGAGCGGAGATATTGCTGGAACTTGGGGTAGGCAGGGAAGGCTACCCCAATGAGGGGTGCGGTTTTGGCAAGGAATTTATCCTTGAATGGTGACAGAGATGATTTTGTCGCCTTGCCGGATGGCATTCACGACCTCCATGTCATGGGTTTGCCCAAAGGTTGTGTGAACGCCGTCTAAATGGGGCTGAGGAGAATGGCAAATGAAGAATTGGCTGCCCCCCGTGTCGCGTCCCGCATGAGCCATGGACAGGGTGCCCGCTTGGTGTTTGTTGGGGTTGATTTCGCATTTAATGTTGTAGCCAGGACCGCCGGTGCCGGTGCCTTCAGGACAACCGCCTTGAATCATAAAATTGGGGATCACGCGGTGGAATTTGAGTCCGTTGTAGAAGCCTTTGTTTGCTAAATCTGAGAAGTTTTTGACGGTGTTGGGGGCTTCAGCATCAAAAAAATCAATGTTAATCGTGCCTTTGTCGGTTTCCATAATGGCGCGAGTCATGGTTTTATCCTCTTTTTTACGTGAAGCCTAGTTTACGTTAATCTCTGAATGATTTGACCCTATTTCTAAATTTGTAGAAGCGTCTGATTGATCTGATTAATGTTTAATGTGAATTCTTTAAGGAGAGCCGATCGCTAGGGCGTTGCCACTAGCCCTCGGACCCTGGCTCAGGGTAAGCTCAAACACAATCTGAAAATTTAGGAAAAACATTTGTGACCACGCAAGAGCATCGTCTTGAGGTAGGGGCACTCACCTGGTTTTACCGGGAGGCACTGCCGATTAACCCATCAGACAAGCCGCCGGTGGTTTTGCTGCATGGGTTGTTGTCGCAAAGCTATGGATGGCGGCATGTGTTGCCTGCCCTCGCCGAGCAAGGGTTCCGCTCGATCGCCCCTGACTGGATTGGGTTTGGCTCCTCCTCTAAGCCCGATCGCCGCACCTTTGCCTATACCCCAGGGGCATACATCACTGCCCTAGAAGCCTTTTTCAAGGCCCTCAACTTGGATCGGTTCTCCTTGGTGGTTCAAGGGTTTATGGGGTCGATGGGGCTGCAATATGCCTTGCGCCATCCTGAGCAAATCGAACGGTTAGCCATTTTCAATGCCCCGATCGCCCCAGAGGCAAAGCTTCCCTGGAAAATCAAGCTATTTGGGCTGCCGCTGTTGGGCGAAGTGCTGAGGCGACTGGCGGGCACCGCCGTAGACTACCGGCAGATTTTCTGCCCTTTTCCCAAAGAATTCAAGGAGTGCGATGCGACTCTGACTCCGTTAGTCCTGGTTCGAATCCAGGTTCCCCAGCCAGGCGTTGTTGCATAGAGGCGGTGGTGATCGGAGCGCCGCCTTCCCCGCTTCCTTCAGCCGATCCGGATGCTTCGGGGCATGCCAAGGGCGGTGAAGCGGTTGATGCAGCGCACGGCGACGGCGGCTTCGGCCTTCTGTCGGTCGAAGGTGCGCGAGCGGAGGCTCGGGCCGATCAGCGTCTTGTAGCGCAGCATGGCGGTCTCTGCGAGGGACCGGCGGTGGTAGCCGGTCTCCGCCTTCCAGGCGTCGCGCCCGACCTC
>JAAUPA010000197.1 GCA_012034615.1 Leptolyngbyaceae cyanobacterium CSU_1_4
TCGATTTCCAGGATCCGCAGCACACGCTGAAGGTGGGCGACAGTCTGAGCACCGCACAAGATGTTCACCGAGAGTGGCCTCTACTTGGTGGACAGCACAGTCTTCGACATCTTCCCGTAGCCTTTGACCCCACGGTCTTTCGCCAAAGCTCGCAGCTCGCGGATGCCCATATTAAGGCGCTCCACAGACGCAATAGCACGCAGCTCCAGAGGCTCTTGAGCAACAGGCGGAATCAAAACCCGCTGGGGAGCGCTATCAGCAGCCGCAGGCAAAAGCGCAACGGGGGCAAACCCAGGCAGCGCAGGCAACGGCTCTAAATAGTCTGGGGTGGCGTGGAAAAACAGCGCATCGTCAGGAGTGGCGTAGCGGTCAACCGTAGCCCAAAACCAAGCGCCCACAATTTTGCCCACAACAAATGTGCGGATAGAGGCTTGGATAAAGTAGTGAAGGGTCATGATAGCAGCGTGCAGAATTCTGGGGGCAATCTCAGCCTGATAGAAGTCATCGGCACGGTAAACGGCAACCTCAAGGTGCTCAAGGGCCACGGATGCGGTCGAAACAAAGGCAGGGATCTTTTCAAGGGTTGTAGCGTACATAATTCAAACCTATTTGGGTAAGTGTGTAGGGGCGGCAGTTTCAAGACATGCCGAGGTCGCTTAAAAAGTGGCAGAAAAAAATAGATGGTCTCGCGTTATTGGGGCAGGATGGCAGTCGGTTGGGTGACAATCGCAGCAGGCGGATTCCAGTGAATCAAGAAGCCAGTTAGGGCGATCGCCACAACCTGTCCTCCTTGTTCGGGTGGGCGGCTTCTGAGTTGCCGAATCAGCATATAACCGTCCATATCGGGCATTCCAATGTCGGTCAGCAGCACGTCTGGATTGTACTGTTCTAGCTCTTGCAACGCTTCCACGGCAGAAGACAAAGTGAGCACTTCGGCTTGCTCTTGTTCTAGAACAAAGGCAGTAAAGTTGCGTGAATCTACTTCATCATCGACCACTAAGATTTTTAACCCTGCCAAAGATGAACCCTCAGAGACGAGGTTTAAGGATTGGTTTTCATCCGGATTCTGGTTTGGCTTTGGATTGAGCAACGGCAGCCTAACGATGAATGTTGCCCCTTGATCTTCTCCTAAACTTTCTACCCACACGGTGCCCCCATGCAGTTCAACAATTTGCCGCACGATCGCCAGCCCAAGCCCCAAGCCCCCAAACTTACGAGTAGTCGCACTGTCGGCTTGACGAAAATAGTCAAAAACATAGGGCAAAAACTCAGGAGAAATTCCCTTTCCCGTGTCGCTAACCGTAATTTGCCCCTGATTCCCAATTTGCTCTAATTTAATACTGACTTGTCCTCCTTGGGGCGTGAACTTAACGGCGTTGGATAAGAGATTCCAGACGACTTGCTGTAACCGACCGGCATCTCCTAAAACTTTTTCCACCTCTGGTTCGATCGTCGTTCGGATTTGAATCCCTTTAGCATCTGCTGCCAACCGCACGGTTTCCAGCGCCGCTTGAATAATAAAGTTCAAAGCAACAGGGCTAACCTTTAAGCTGAGTTTGCCTTGCAGAATCCGGGAAACATCTAGCAAATCTTCAATGAGTTGAGTTTGCAGTTGGGCATTGCGCTGGATAGTTTCTAAGGCACGGTTCACGGTGGCATCATCATATTTTCGAGTTCGCAAGAGTTTTGACCAACCTAAAATCGGGTTTAATGGAGTGCGCAACTCATGGGATAGGACTGCCAAAAATTCATCTTTGATGCGGTTTGCCTGAGAAAGTTGCTCGGTCTGTTGCCGCAACGAAGCTGTTAAGTTAGCGCGATCGATCGCCACAGCAACCTGATCCGAAATAGCTTGTAGGAGAGCAGCTTCTTCTGATGTAAATTCGGTTCGAGTAAAACTGCCGAAGGCTAATGTTCCTAAAAGCCGCCCTTGAACCACTAAAGGCTGGCTGGCATAAGCCGTGACTCCCAGCGAACGTAAAATTTGGGCATTGGGCAGCGTCGAATGTTGAACTTCATTGAGCACCATTTGATGATGATGTTGCGCCACCCATCCACAAATTCCTTCCTCTAGCTCAAGCCGCCTGAGCGGATGGACGGCTTCCTCAGTCAACCCATTAAAGGAAATCAATTGCAGGACTGGACGGTGGTTCTCTTCCTGAATAAAATATTGCACATAAAATTGTAGCCCCATTTGCACCGAGAGTTTGCTCAGCAGGCTGTTCATGAGGACTAAAGGCTGTTCGGCAGTTAGCAAATTGCTGGCGGTTTCATAGAGCAGTTGCAGCCTTTCATTCGCCTGCTTTTCTTCGGTCATATCTCGCAAAATTTTCATAAACCCCTGCACTTGCCCAGATTCATCTAACAGCGGCATAGACAGCCCATTTGCCCAAAAGCGGCTGCCGTCTTTGCGCTGATGCCAACGCGCCTCATTTGCTCCGCCTTTTTGCAAGGCATTTTGCATCTCTTGCTTTTCTGAGCCTTGGGCAATGTCTTCGGGGGTGAAAAGCATTTGATAATTTTGTCCCACAATTTCTGCTTCACAATATCCCAAAAGACGCTTTGCCCCCGCATTCCAATTGATGACTCGACCTGTCATATCCATTGTGAAAATGGCATATTCCTTGGCGCTTTCCACCATGAGTCGGAACCGCGATTCGCTATCCCGTAGGGCTTCTTCTGCTTGCTGGCGATCGGTAATATCTGTATTGGTGCCAAACCAGCTCATGATGTATCCAGTCTCATCTCGAATGGGCAAAGCCCGAGACAAAAACCAACGATAAACGCCATCTTTGCCTCGAATTGGGAAGGTATCTTCCCACGGTTCTCCCAGTTCTAAGGAGTGACGAAAATGCTCAGTAACGCGATCGACATGATCGGGATGATGCACCTGTTGCCAACCCCAGCCTTGCATTTCCTCTAAAGTTGTGCCGGTATAATCAAACCAACGACGGTTATACCAATAAATCCAACCGTTGGCATCTGTCATCCAGACCAACTGAGAAATATTATCTGCCAGCGTGCGGAATCGCTCCTCACTTTCCCGCCGCGCTTCTTCCACCTGTTTCCGATCTTCAATGTCAATACAAGAACCGATATAGCCCAAAAATTCATTTTCTGAAGTAAACCGAGGAACGGCTGCATTAACCATCCAACGGTACACGCCGTCAAAGCGCCTGAGACGATACTCTATTTGAAACGGCTGTCGGGCATCAAAAGCAGTCGCGTAGGTGTCTAAGCAAGATTGAACATTATCAGGATGGACTCCTTCTACCCACTGATTGCCTATTTCTTGCTCCATCGTTCGTCCGGTGAAGTTTAGCCAGGGCTGATTGAAATAATTGCAGCGTTGATCGGTTCCCGACATCCAGATCAGTACTGGAGCCGTGTCTGCCATTTGCCGAAAGCGGGCTTCACTTTCTCGAAGGATGGCTTCAGCTTGTTTGCGATCGTCTTCAATTTGCTTGCGCTCGGTAATATCGATCGCCAGCATGGCAACACCATTGCCCGAAGGATAAATGTGATTTTCAAACCAACGCTGCCAAGGCGGATAGGAGGACTCAAGCTGAATTTGAGTTTGCTCTGCTAGTGCCCGATGGCTTGCTGTATAGAGTGGAGTGTGGACTATATCTGGGAATAATTCCCAAATACACTGACCTAGTAAGTCTGCTCTCGGAATTCCTATTACTTCGACAACACGATCATTAACGTAGGTATAACGCCATTCCTGATCTAGTACTAAAAATTGGTCATTAATACTTGCTAAAACATCTTCCAACTGTTCTTTCGCAGTTTGCACTTCAACGCGCAGAGCTTGTTCTCGTTGGGCTGCCTCTAGATGGGCTGCTTCAGACTCTTTGCGTTCCCTTAAATCAAATACAAAGCTAGTTGCTATGTTCTCTTCTAGCATCATAGCCACAATAAGAACTGGTGTACGCGAACCATCCTTGCAAATGTATTCTTGCTCGAAAGGAGAACAAGCTCCTGTTAAGCTAAGGTCTTGCACTGTCTGTTCGCTTCTCTGTTGATATTCGGGTGGGGTCAGATCACGCCAGCGCAATCGCCCCGATCGCAGCTCTTCCTGCGTGTAGCCGAGTAGCTTTAAGAAGGCATCATTCGCTTCTAAAACCAAACCCTCTAAGCCGAAAACAGCCATACCAATGATGTTAGATTCCGCTAAACCTCCAAATCTGGCTTCACTTTTACGAAGAGCTTGCAAAGCGGCTTCAGCTTTCCGTAAGGCAGTCTTTCGGGATTGATTCAGCCCACTGATAATTGCTGCCACTCCAACGAATGTACCGAGCCGCACCACAGACTCTAAATTTGCCCCCTTGAGGGATTCATAAGGCTGAGTAAAAAGTAGCTAATGATCAATATTGATAAAATAGTTGCTAATAAGCCCTGCCGCAAGCCGCCCGACCAAGCGCTGACCATAACCGCCAGAAGGAACAAGGAGGATGGATTTGGAGCGAGCAGCGAACTTAGCATTAGGGTGAAACCAAGCGCCAAGGCAACCGACAGCAGTGTCACGGCGTAGGGCAATAATTGAGCTATGATTTTGTTGGGTCTATTCCCTATCCATCTGAACCTAGATGCTTGCACTCGATTGCTCACCCGTTTAGCTCCTTTTTTAGACTCTCTCAGTTTGCTGTTCTATTAAGGGCTTACTCTGTTTCAGGAAAGCACTGACTGAGCAGCAATTGACCGCGATCGCCAGTTTGATGCAAGAGTCCCTCGATTTTCTCCATTGCTAGAGGTGAAGGAGTAGCTCGTCCATTTTCCCAACGATTGAGGGTGGGAAATGTCACTCCTAGCCTTGCCGCAAGTTTTTCCTGAGTCAACTCCATTTCCTGGCGAAGATGGCGAATGAGCCGACCAATTTCAGGTTGCTTGGCTCTCAAAGGTGGCTGCGGTGTTTGCATAGTTTTACGAAATAGTAATCACAAGTTATAAGGCACTATATAAGTCTTAAGGGTGATGCTCTTTAAATTCATCTACCTTAAGACAGATATTGGAACTCTAAAAAGAAAAAAACAGAGGATGCCTTGAAGGATAAAAGCGCTTTATACTCGCCCTTCAACCCCCTAATTCTAGGAGTTTTGAGCCACTTCTGCCTCAAAGTGCCGCAGACCACTCCAACTACACAGGGCGGTCTGGACGATTGGAGGCAACCGAAGGCTAGCTCCGTCAGGACTCATTCCAACTCGTTCTGTAATACTTCTTGCAACAAGGGAGCCAGCTCTTGATTCAAACGCCCCGATCGCACAAACTCTGCATAGGTGTCGGCTTCGATCGCCAAAAGTTCTCCCTGCAATTGTTCAATCATAAAATCTTGCAGGTTAGGGTATTCGTTCTGCAAGGTTTCGACTTCTGTTTTTAAGCTAGCTATTTCCCCTTGAATCAATGTCTCCTGATAACGATAAAATTCAGGATCAATGCCAGGTCGAGTGTTGGCTTGTAAATGTTGTAACACCCGATCAAGGGCAACTTGGCGGGCAGTAAGCTTTAAATATTGTTCTCGCTGGGGTTGATCGCCTAATAAGTGGAGCACTTTCAGCAAAGGTTTGATGGTTAAACCCTGCACCAACAGCGTAAATAACACCACTCCAAACACCACTGAAACAACTGTATCTCGTTCAGGGAGGGCGACTGGAACACTCAATGCCAGGGCGATCGAGACGGCTCCTCGTAACCCGCCCCACCATAATAAAGTCTGCTGTGAGAAAGAGATTTTATCAGTTTGAGTGAAATGATTGCAAAAGCTACTCAGAGCAAATGTGGCGATCGCCCGGGCTGCAATCATACCCACTAAAGTAATCGCAATAATATTTAAATTATCCATTAGCGTCCCAAATCGAATCTGATCGCCAATTAATAGAAAAACGATTGAATTGACAAAAAATGCTAAAAAGTCCCAAAACTCTGACACGATGATCCGAGTGCGAGGATTCATGCCAATGCGAGAACCAAAGTTCCCCAAGATTAAACCCACAGTCACAACAGCAATCACTCCTGATCCGCCAAGGTCTTCAGTAATCAGATAGGTTCCATAGGCAGAAACCAGCGTCATCGACTGCTCGACTAGGGGCAGATCAAACCGTTGCGTAACGTAGGAAATACCAAAGCCAATAATGCCGCCCACTGCTATGCCAGTGCCAACAACGCTGAGAAACTGAACGAGCGCTGCCTGTAGCCCTAAGTTCTCTGTTCCGAAAGGCAACGCGACCAAAAAGCTAAACGCCACTACTGCCATCCCGTCATTAAACAAGCTTTCGCCTTCCATCAAAACCGAAAGGCGCTTTGCAACTCCTAATTCTTTAAAGAGTGCAGTGACTGAGACGGGGTCAGTTGCCGATAAGCTAGCACCAATGATCAAAGCGGTGGTTAGAGAGATTCTGGCAAATTGATTTAATCCGACGGCAACGCCTGCAATAGCAATGCCTACACCCGCGATCGCAAATAATGTGACAGGCAGCAAATCCCGCTTTAGATCTGACCACTTTAAGTTCCAGGCTGCCTCAAACAAGAGCGGTGGCAGGAATATAGATAAAATTAATGGGGGTGAAAGATCGACTAAGCGAACATCAACCAGCGCCAACCCGGTACCAAAAATTACTAGGAGCAGCGTGTAAGGAATTTGTCGAAACCAGCTAAAAACTTGAGGAAGGGTTGCGACTGTCAAAGAAACTGAAAGTACTAGAAGAAACTGCTTCAGGTTTGTTTCAACTGCTAACTCACCGATTGTCTCGATCGCCATACCCTCACTACCTTTCGATACCTCAGCAGTCATCTTATTTCATTTTGTTCTTAAAATTAGCTTCTTTGTCAGCTATAAAGGTTTAGGAGGAAAGTTAGGGCGTGTATACGCTACAGAAATACTCTAATGATCCAATCATTATTCAATGATGAACGGCTTAACCTCATGCTCTTGCCATTGATGCTGATGCCACTCTGCTACCAGAGGATGAACCACAAACTTAGGAGGGTTACCCGCTTTAACGTCAATACGAAGGGAAGAATAAGGTCGCCGCTTTTGAGTACCATGTCCACTCCGACCAATGAACAACTGAGAACTCGCGACAAGGCGATCGTCCTGATCAGAATCAATCCCTTCGAGCAACTGATTATCTCTACTCATCTCCCGATTAAATGACTGATTAAATGATTCTCTTAACTCTGAGCCTTCAGGTCTCTGACGACGTAAACTATAGCCACTTCCACCACAAATAATCCAATTAATATTTGAGTCAGCGTGTCCTGTATCTAACGTTTTCAAATGCTCAAGACAATGAGCGTGCCCCGTCAAAACGAGGTTCACTAAAGGACGACCTTGAGCGAAATCACCCATTTCCTTAGCAACTTCATCTAACACATATCGCAAACGGTGACGGACTGCTAATGTTTGAGCCTGTTGCCACTTAGTCGCCTCGGTTACGTAAGGGGGGTGATGAAAATAAAGAACTCTTCCGCGCACATCGGCTGTCTGCCACGAGGCAATTAATCGTTCCTTCAGCCAGTCTAATTGTTCCCAATCTACCATGACGTTTTCGTTGGAAACTAATTGCTTAATAATATCCACCTGAACTTCATCAATTTGTGACAACTTTACCCGTAAGTCGTCTAGCTGGTCTGATTCTTCTGGATTATTGGCGTTAAGGTTAGCAGTTTTTTCTAGTATCTGAACCTTTTCATGCTTGAGTAACTCACAGCGCTCCTCTAGTTGCTTCCGGTATGCTTTCCCCTGTGAAGTTGTGGGTAAAGGAGAGGGGGCATTAAAGGTGTTAGAGTCAAGCGCAAAAAAGTCAATATTGCTGTAACGAAAAGTGTAGTATCGATTGGGCAATCGGGTAAAATGGCTAGGCTGATAGCGTAAACAACGCGCGTTGTTAGCAGATGCAGTGTAATGTTGATCGAGGTGATGAACTAATTTTTCGGGTGATAGAGCTTTAAGATAATCTAGAAAAGCATGGGCATAA
This sequence comes from Leptolyngbyaceae cyanobacterium CSU_1_4, assembly GCA_012034615.1. Taxonomy (GTDB): domain Bacteria; phylum Cyanobacteriota; class Cyanobacteriia; order Elainellales; family Elainellaceae; genus Timaviella. The sequence continues at coordinate 7,977 of JAAUPA010000197.1, forward strand.
GCATCGCCTTGCTTGGAGCCTTGCCAGCCTACGTCCAACTCTAGTCTAGAGCGCAGCAAAAATCGAGCTGGCGTGGTAAGAAGAGAGATTAAGCCAGAGAAAAGGGGCAAATCATAGTAATCGTGATTGCCCAAAACGGGCAAAATTGGCAAAGAGAAAATCATCTGATCATAAGAGATGTCTTTTGGGCGATCGCCTCCCACTAAAAACTCTCGATAAGGTTCTATAAAGTTTTCGTTATAATATTCGCTTGAACCCACTAGGTAGATTACATCTCCGGTATGTAGCATAAACCGACAATCGGCATGATGAGGTAGCATTAACTCGGCAACTTTTCGCTGAGGATAATGACCTCGATGGGAGCCTGAGCCACTATCCCCCACTACTAAGAAGGAAAACTGAGAATCTTCTGCTTGACCATCGTCGAGCACTACAGAAGTTTGGTCAATTTTGCGTTCAACCAGGATTGGATCATGCCACCGTACTCGCTCTGCCATTTTATGAACTTTATCTGCGATCGCTGGATCAGACACCAGTTTAAAGTCGAAGGAATGATTAATCCTCAGTTTCATTATGGCTTGGGGAATGAGTTAGAGTATCTTAGCACTATCATAGAGCATTGACAGAAGGGTCAATACAGCAGTCCCAAGTCGTTGGTAAAAACCTGTAGGATGCACAGAATACACTAAACTTCGGTGGCAGCGCATGAAGCAAAACGGAATACATTTTACAGTTTTTTACCCCCTCTATGAAATGACTAGGGAGAGAGACAAAATTTGTATTAACCCTCTATTAACCCCTTCCAGTAACGATAAACGGCATTGCTGAAGGAACATATAAATCCTTGAGATGCTATTGCCCTGACCGCCCCCTAATCCCCCATTCTGGGGAACTTCCGAGCCTC
>JAAUPA010000198.1 GCA_012034615.1 Leptolyngbyaceae cyanobacterium CSU_1_4
CAGCCTCAACAGGTTTTGATGCAATAGTGATATTCTAGTAGCTCATAGATAGGAGCTAGAGACAGTAATCCTTTTGAAAAACAGACAGGTAGAGGCAAGATCAAACTTTGTCCTCCCTCTGCACTCCTCTGTCTCAAGTGCAAACCGATAGGAAAAAGCTAGAGATGAACACCCTACTCATCGTTAATCCTACCTCCGGGTCTGCCGAGAATCCTCAGCTAATCACCGACCTTACAGAAACCCTGAACAGGCAAGGCATTCAAGCTGACATCCACACGACTACACCAGACGAAGATGGAGAAGGTCTTGCCATTGAAGCCGTCGCTCGGGGATTAATGCATACTCAAACGGTGTTAGGCATTATTCCTTTAGGAACGCGCAATAATATTGCGGCTAGCTTGAATATTCCTAGTGATTGGGCTCAAGCCATCCAGATTGTGGCAAGGGGCGATCGCGATCAGTTTGATATGGGCAAGGCAAATCACTATTATTTTGATGGAAGTCGTAGGCGTAGGGCTAGAAGCTTCCCTTTTTCCTTGTGGGGATGAGGTTAAAGAAGGCATGAAGAAAAATGATTGGGCTGTCTTCAAAAGTATTTTTGAAGGAATCAAAACTTTTTTACAATTCAGAACCCATCGTTTAGTTTTGCGTCTCGATGGCAGACGAATACGCCGTCTACGCACCTTACAAGTTAATATTTGCAATAGCCCTCGCTACGGAATGGAATTTTCCTTAGCCCCGGAAGCCACCATGAACGATGGCAAGCTAGACGTTATTTATCTCAATAATCCATCTAAATGGGAGCACCTGCGCCATTTCTTGACTGCCATGCGAGGCAACCGCCTGCCCCACAAACGCCTCAAAACCCATCGTGCTTCTAAGATTGAAGTGAGAAGCTATCCACCCTTAGAAGTTCATGCCGATGGAGAATGCTTAGGCACAACTCCGGTTACTGTTGAAGTGATTCCTCAAGCCCTTTGGATTTGTGTGCCCAACCGGGAACAACAGACCAGTTTATTAAAAGAATCAGGATTTCTAGCTTAAGGAATAGCTTAAGGAATATTTTTGGCTGGAGGTCGTCCTCTCATTTCACATTCCCCCAATCTGAACCAATCCTTGTAGGCACGCCCCTAGCCAGATGCCCCCGGCAATCCATCCACTTAAAACATCGGTTGGCCAATGCACACCCAGATATAGCCGACTAAAGCCTACTGCCAAGGTTAAGATTGTTGCCAAGGTGACTGTAATACTTAAGGGAATGCTGAGGGCATAGGTGATGTCGGCTGCCACCAGCCCATAGAAGGAAATTGCGCTCATGGCATGACCGCTGGGATAACTATAATCCATTGGACGATCGGGGGAAGCCCAGAGGTCGGGGCGTTTGCGCCGAAAGAAAGACTTGAAGATGCCATTCAGCAGCCATGAACCAGCCAGCCCGATCGCCAAGACCAAGGCTGCAACCGCATCCGTTGCGATACACCAAAATTCCTCCGATCATCACTAGCAGAGGAATGGTAATCTCACCTTGAGCTAGCCAAGTCACGGCTGTCATATATCGATCTAGGGTGGGGTTAGCCTGGGCTTTAAGAGCCAATAAACAAGACTCTTCAAAAGGCAATAGCCACTTCCACAACCAAAAGCGAGCCAGAAAAACACAGACTGATAGCACGACTGCACCAGCCAGCAGCCCAGCTAGTAGGTAAGGTGTGAAGTCAATGAGAGACTGGAACAACCAGTAGAGGCGAGTGCTAACCTCCGCCATTTATGAGCTCCTAAAGGGGTGACAGTTGGAAACAGGTTGGAAGTAAGTGACCGAGTTGGAAACATTGTAGGCGATCCCATGTCTCTGTGGAAGTGGCGATCGGGTAGGGATGAATTTAGGGCTGATATATCTAGTTTGTTCCATTTCGCTTCTTATTGAGTTGCCACACCTATTTTTATCCCTTCAACTGACTTTAATTTATCCATCACTGCAATGACACGCCCATAGTTCACCTCCACATCTCCACTAATGACGACAAAAGCAGTGGGGCGATCTCCCTTGATCGCTTGAACCGCTGCGGGAATGTCTTCAACCTTAATTTGCTTTTGATTGAGGGAAATGTTGCCCTTTGGATCAACGGTGACATTAATTTCGCTTTCAGTCTGCGTTCCGGCTGTTGAAGATTCTGGTAAATTTACATCCAGCCCTTGAGCGCGGGTCAAGGATAAGCTCGCCATAATAAAGAAGGTTAGCAGTGCAAACACTACATCAATCATCGGTATGATATTAATCTCAGGAGTTTCATCAGATTCATCTTCAGGAACGTGCATAGGGCTGTACAAATCCTTTATTTTCAAGTTGATTTTCGTATTGCCGGAGGTAGTAAAATTCTAGTTGAGTGCCGTACTCACGGATGAGGCTAAGCTGCCGCTGATACAGACCGCGAAAGGCTCTGGCAAATACTAAGGTAAAAACCGCAACGATAATACCAGTGGCAGTTGAAACAAGGGCTTCGCTAATTCCCGCCGTTGCACCTCCAATATTTTGCGCTCCTACATTGTCTAGGGTGATTGAGGCAAAAGATTGAATTAAACCTAAAACAGTACCCAGTAATCCTAGCAAGGGAGAGGCGGTAATAATAATGTCAAAGAAGGTATTAAATCGTTTGAGATTGGGTATTTCGGCTTGTGTTGCACTTTCTAGTACTAGTCGGAATCCATTCGGTGATATTTGGTCGAGCGTGAGGGCTTCTAAAAAAATGCGGGCGATCGGCAGATCAAGATTTGATCGCAGCTTTGCCAAAGCCATCTCAGGATCGTGCAGATAGATTTTTAGCACCTCACTTGCCACCTGTCGCTGACGGCGGTTAATTCGGAGCCAGAAAGCTATCCGTTCGGCAATGAGGGCGATCGCCACTACCGAAAAAGCGAGCAGAGGATACATGACGATTCCGCCTGCTGTAAAAATTTCAACGATACGCATATTCAACCTAAATAAACCGCTGGAAACTTTTTCCAATCCTATCAAGCTTTTAAGGAAAATATCCTATTAACAAAATTCATTAATATAGAAGATAAACCTTTCCCAAATATCAGTGTACTGCTTAACCTGGCATTACCATAGTTACATTGACAAGTGCAAAGTTTGCACCTTAGCATGAGCAACAAGCACAGATTTTTTGCAATAGCTACAACTAGGTACTGATTAGGCATGGGATTTTCAGACGACGTAGAGCAACAGCGAGCCAGCGAGGTTAAACTTCTGCGGCGATGGGTGGGATGGGGGCTGGCAAGCTCATTTTTGATGCATGGCTTATCTTTGCCGTTGGTCATCCGCGATTCTCGGAAAGCTAGCACTCGACCCACTGAGATCACGATCGTGCCGCGTCAGGTGCCTCCAGCACCTCAGAAGCTGAAGCCTATCCCGGCACCTGAGCCAGAGATAGAGCCGAAGTTAAACCCACAGCTAGAGCCAGAACAGCCTTCGCAAACATTGAGTACAACGGTAGCAGAAAGCCAAATTTTGCCGCCTGGAGTCATGCCAGAACGCGATCGCAATACGTTGCAGGATGGAATCGCCGCTCGTGGGTTCGGGATTGGTGGAGGGGGAAGGAGGTTTTGCAGAAGGAATTGGGTTAAATCGTTCGACAAGTTCGGTTCGAGGATCGGGGAGGCGGGGCGCGTCGTGGGGTGGAGGGAGGCGTACCGGGCGGAATCATTGCGCCGCCCATTGTCACTGCACCGTTGCCCCCAGCGATCGAGGAACAGTCTGAACCTTTGCCTGAACTGACCAACACGCGCCAAGCAATTTGTCGCCGCTGTCCTTCGCCCGATTATCCCCGAACAGCGTTGCAAGCAGGCGTGGAGGGGCGAGTCCAAATGGCGGTGGATGTGGATGATCGGGGACGCATTATTAAAGTGCGGCTGGCAAATTCGAGCGGTAATTCTGATATCGATCGCGCTGTTTTAGAGACGGTTCGCGAGCGTTGGCGGTTTGAGGAGATGCAGAGTGGGGCGAATAATATTCCCGTTGAGGTTTATATGACTCTGGATGAATCGGAGTTGAATCGTCGGGCACAAAATTGGGGCGATCGCACGGTTGTTGAGATTCCGTCCTCTGGCTTTGCGGCTCCGCCTGTGGCTCCTGATACACCCACAACTTCTAGATCTGAACCGTCTCTATCCGCACCTCAGCCAACTGTTGAGCCAACTGTTGAGCCAATTATTGAGCCAATCGTTGAGTCAATTGTAAAGCCAATTATTGAACCGACTGAGCCAGTTGTTGAACCCAATGTTACCTCTGATGAACCCCCGATCGCCCCTACTCCTCAGCTTACTATTTCTCTACCAGAGCCAATACTCGAAACAGTCAGCGAGCCAGAACGGTTACCGATCGAATTACCCGATGAGCCAGTTAGTTCTTTATCTGAAGAAACACTGCCTGATGCGATCGCCCCTATGCCTGCTCCGCTAGCTGTAGACGAATCTCCTTAGAGAATTGCGTGAAAATAAAACCCTAGTGAGATGCATTGACTTTTCAGCCCCCTAAATCCCCCAAATTGGGGGACTTTGAACAAGAATTGGCTTAAAAGTCTCCCAGAATGGTAGGGCTGATTCGTTAGTTGGAGAAAAAACTTAAATCTCGTATTGTGACATTGCTCCTATTTTGATGGCTAACGAGATTACAGAATTCAAGCAGCTTTTCTCTTATTAGAGAATCGTCCCTACCATTCTGGGGGACTTTGAAGCCACTTATCGGATCAAAGTTCTCCAGAATGCGGATTGGGGGACAAGTGTAAAGCGAGGTGATACGCTCATTTATAAACATTCTCTAATCTTATCGACAAACTATCAAAGCCTGTTCTAAAAGATCGGCGTTGTGACTTGTGGGTGCAGGAATCAAAGCCACCCCTCCACCCCTCCACTCCTCCACTCCTCCACCCCTCATAGCGCTATTTCCAGAAAGAGACTTAAGGTGGCTGCTTGCCTGATGCCAACGCCCAGCCCTAGCTTGATCAGACCGAGCCTTGTGGTTCTGAGTTTTTTGGATCAACAGGCTCAGTGAGGAAATGAGCTAAGCCAATTTTTGTGACTTTTATTCTCAATATTTGATCAAGACTCCAGGTTCTTTCTGAATCGGCAGCGCTTCTAAAATGTCGAGTTGGGTGCAATATTTCAAATCTTCGAGGCAATCTAATCGTAGGAGGCGTTGACCATGGCTAGCGTGGTGGATGAGCTCTAGCAATTTATCGTGCCATTGGGTATAAAGCGCGATCGCCGCTACTACTTCATCATTGCCTTCTACCACTTCAGCGTGTTGGGCTTTGAGGCTGTGGGCGATCGCCCCGGCACAGACCGTATCTTCTAAGGAATAAGCCCCTTCCCAGCCCGAGCCAACGATCCAAACGGTTTCTGGCTGATGTTTTAATAAATAATCAACCACAGCAGAGCGGTTAATTAAGGCGGCTGCCAAAACTGTCTTGGCTCCTTGAATGCGCTCTAAACAACGAGTGCCATTGGTGGTGCTGATGAACAAGCGTTTACCCGCCATTAATTCAGGCGTGCAGGCTAATGGCGAATTGCCCAAATCGCAGCCTGCCACCGTTCCGCCACCCCGTTCTCCGGCTCGGAGGCGCTGGTTGGGCGACCATTGTTCGCTAACCTCCATCAACTGATCCATGTCGCTAAACACTTGCACCGCCTCAGCGCCCGATTGTAATGCGGTTGCCATGGTTGTGGTGGCGCGGAGAACGTCGATGGCGATCGCACAATCTGGCAGGGAACCAGTGGGGGTGAGTTCGGGAGTGTGGAATACGGAAATTTTCACAAGTGGATTTGCCTAAGCGCAACAAGCCTCTATCTTATGGCGAATGGTGGGCAAGAGGGCGATCGGGAATGTTAGTATTCCCAATGATATGCAGTGACAGCGACCCCGGCAGCGCTGCACCCTGTCTCCAATCATTGCTGAGGACTCCAACATGGCAAAAAAAATCAACCGCGATACGCAACTGCGCGGCTTTGGCACAGCGACCCTGACTAGTCATGTTAACAAAGCCGAAGCCTTGATGCGGAAGGGGCAGTGGGCACAGGCAAGAGAGATCTTAGAGGCGCTGGATGAGCAGCACCCTAACCAAGAAGAAGTGCTGAGACTGCTAGCAGCACTCACCTACCAAATTCAAGATTTTACAAAGTATCAAATCATCTGTCGGCAATTGAGCCAACTTAAGCCCGAGGATGCGGGGGTTGGCGCTAGCCTTAGGGGGGTGCGTATATGGCGGGCACTCGGACAACTTTGGCACTGCAAGCTTTTCAAAAGTTTTTGGAGCGATCGCCCCACCACCCCAAAGCGGCAGAAATTCGGGATGCGGTCACCCAGTTGGAAGCAGTCACCGACCGAGTGATTGCCGAATTAGATTTGGGAGAATCGTTAACCCCAGCCCAGGGGCTAGAGGTGGCGGCGTTGCACGAGCTGGCGCAACTCCACATGGCGGCTGGAGATCTGGAGGCGGGGCAAGAGGTTTCAGAGCAACTTTTGCAGATCCATCCAAACTATTTGCCAGCTCGCAATAACTTAAGTCTGATCATGGCGCTGAAAGGCAACTGGGAAGCAGCGATCGCCACTGCCCATTCTGTGCTAGAAGCTGATTCCAACAATGCTCATGCGCTTTCCAACCTAGCTCGTTATCAGTACTTAGGCGGACATGTGGATTTAGCGCTCCAGACCGTCACCCGCCTTAAAGCTATCTCCTCCGATAAACCCGACGTTTGGCAAAAGCAGGCAGAGGCACTGAGTTTTCTGGGTGATTATCCGGGCATTTTAGAAATTTTTCATCAGGCAGAAGCCATGAGTGAGGCAGCGTTGCCGCCCTTGCTTTATCACTTGGCGGCAGTGGCAACGCTGCGCTTGGGGCGCGAAAGACAGGCGCGGGAATATTGGCAAAAAGCATTAGAAGTTTCACCAGACTTTGACTTAGCCGCAGACAACCTTGCCGATTTACAACAATCTATCACCCAGCGCCAAAGCCCTTGGGCGTTTCCCCTCAACTACTGGATTAGCCCCAAAGCAACAGATGACGTATTTTTACTGCAAGAGGCGGCTCAGTCAGACTCCGAAGATGACTTGCGAGCGGCGACGCAACAATATCTTCAAAACCATCCCGAAGTCGAAACGCTGATTCCGATGTTATTGGATCAAGGCGATGGCGCGGGTCGTCAGCTTGCCCTGAACTTAGCACTCATGACCGATACTCCAAAAATGCATCAAATCTTGAGAGATTTTGCCCTTAGTCAATCTGGCTCAGACAGTATGCGGCAACAGGCAGCCCAGGTGGTTGCCCGTACTTTGGGTGACTCGACAATGCGGCTCTGGATGGCGGGGGAATGGCGGGAGGTGAGGCTGAGGGGCTATGAGCTGCATGACGAGGTGGGGCATAATCACTCGCCAGAGGTAGACAAGCTGACTCGACAGGCGATCGCCGCGCTGAAAGAAGGGAACTGGGCAAAAGCCGAGTATCCGCTCAAACAAGCGCTGAAGCTAGAGCCAACTGCCCTAGATTTGGGCTACAACCTCGCAACCGCCTACGAGCGCCAAGGCAACCCCGCAGAAGCATTGGCGATCGTTCGCTCCTTACATCAGCAAGATCCAGATTATGCCTTTGCCCGAATTGCGATCGCCCGTGCTCAGATTAAACAGGGCGAACTTGCCGAAGCCGAAGCCCTGTTGCAGCCTTTAGTGACCCGCGATCGCTTCCACTACAGCGAATTTAATGCATTCTGCGATATTCAATTGGAGCTTTTAGTCGCGCAAAAAACTATGAGGCGGCTCGGTCTTGGCTGGATATGTGGGTGGTAATGAGCGCTCCCAAAGATGCGGCGCAATACTGGCGATCGCTTTTAGCGGGCGAGAATCCCTACCGATCGCTAGCATCGACGCGGGCGTGGAAAGTTAATCCATGAAGACGGCTACTCCATCCTGGTTAGCCCTAATGATTGGTAACTCTCGCCTACACTGGGCTGAATTTCTCCATTCCACCCTTCGTCAAACCTGGGATACTGCTCATTTATCGCCCCAAGCGATCGGGTCTCTATTTATTCCCGACGCTTTTGACGAGCCAATTCCCACCGCAGTCCACGACCTTTTACCGTTGCTCCGATCCGAAGCGCCCCTGCGGATTGCCTCAGTCGTGCCGTCCCAAACTGCCCTGTGGCAGAGTTATTCCCAAGGGCAAATTCTGGAGTTAGGGCAAGTGCCGATTCCAGGGCTATATCCTTCGCTGGGAATCGATCGCGCGCTGGCTTTGTTAGGAGCTTCCAAAACCCTAGGATTTCCGGTTTTGGTAATTGATGCCGGGACAGCTCTAACGTTTACAGCCATGGATGAGCAAAAACATTTTTTTGGCGGCGCAATTGTTGCCGGGTTGCAAACGCAATTGCGATCGCTGACACAAAATACTGCGGCTCTCCCATCGGTTGATGCCCCGATCGCCACTTTGCCGTGGCGGTGGGCGATGAACACACCAGATTCGATTCAGAGCGGAACGATCTACACCCTATTGGCAAGCATTCGGGATTATGGCGAAGCCTGGCTAGCACGGTTTCCCAGGGGAGCGATCGCCCTAACGGGCGGCGATCGAGAGATATTGCTTCAACATTTGCAAACCCAATTTCCAGCCCTAGCTGCCCAAATTACGGTTGATCCAAATTTAATTTTTGGGGAATGCAAACTGTTTACTTAACGCAGCAAGCCTATTAGTCTGCCAAGGATGAAAGGGGTGGAGGAGTGGAGGGGTGGAGGAGGTGGAGGGGTGGAGGAGTGGAGGAGTGGAGG
>JAAUPA010000199.1 GCA_012034615.1 Leptolyngbyaceae cyanobacterium CSU_1_4
TCTGGCTGATGCTGCCGTCGATCGGGTCGGTGTAGCTAAAGTCATCGGCAAATTCTACTTCGTATCGCCCGTATTGCTTGCCCTTGAGATCGAGCTGGCGGAGTCGATCGACTAATTGCTGAGCGCGATCGCTGTCCACGCCTTCGTAGTCATGCCGCGAGTAGTAGTTGCGCCCGTAGCTTTGCCAGTGGCTCTGGGCAATTTGTTCCACCGACTCTTGACGTACCGCCAAAATGTTGAGCCAGAACAGCACCGCCCACAGCCCGTCTTTTTCGCGGATATGATTTGAGCCAGTGCCAAAGCTTTCTTCGCCGCAGAGGGTGGCTTTGTCTGCGTCTAATAAATTGCCAAAGAACTTCCAGCCCGTCGGCGTTTCGTAGCACTCAATGCCGAGCCGTTTTGCCACCAAATCAGCGGCTTGGCTGGTGGGCATGGAGCGAGCAATGCCAGCTAACCCGGAACTGTAGCCCGGAACCAGGTGGGCATTGGCGGCAAGGATGGCGAGGCTGTCGCTGGGGGTGACGAAAAAATTGCGACCAAGAATCATATTGCGATCGCGTCGCCATCAGAAGCTGCCCCAAAATCTGGCGCATTCTCTCCAAATAACACTTCTACCAACTCGTGGGCATAGACCAAGTTAGGGTCAGGATGTCCGCCGCCAAAGTCTTCCAAGGGTGTCCCGTTCATGACAGTGCCCGCAGGCGCACCCAGCCGCCCCTCGAACAAGGCAGTCGCGTAGGCACCTGTGACCGCGTGCATCGAGTCCATTTTCATGCGGAAGTCTCCGGCGAGGAGTTGCCGAATTTTGTTGAAATCGAAGAGCGATTCCATGAGTTCGGCGTAGTCTACAACCGAGTCGATCACCTGCACGGTCATGTCGCCCAGTTGGGCAGTGCCAATCAGGTCGAGGTTAACATCTGGGGCTTCTAGAATTTTGTATTGGGCGATCGCCAACGTTCCGGCATAAATTGCCTCGGTTACTTTTTCGGGTGCCGGACCACCATTGCCAATGTTGTACTTAATGCCAAAATCTTCGGTCGGACCGCCCGGATTGTGGCTGGCTGAGAGGACAATGCCGCCAAATGCCTGATTTTTGCGAATCACACAGGAAGCGGCTGGCGTGGAGAGAATGCCGCCTTGCCCTACTAAAACCCGTCCAAACCCATTTGCCGCCGCCATTTTAAGAATAATTTGGGTGGCTTGGCGGTTGTAGTAACGTCCATCGCCGCCCACCACCAGGGTTTGACCTGCGTATCCTTCGAGGCTGTCGAAGAGCGCTTGGACGAAGTTTTCTAGATAATTGGGCTGTTGAAATGCCGTTACTTTTTTGCGGAGTCCAGAGGTGCCGGGTTTTTGGTCGGTGTAAGGAGTCGTAGGACGGGTGGTGATGTTCATGAAGATCTCTAGAGAAAGGACGGTGGGACGCTCAATAAAATATTACTTGGGTAAGGGACGGGAGAGGTAGAGTTCTAGGCTACGATGGGCGGCATGATTTCTAAAAAATGGTGCGACTCTCTGCGGATATCTTGGGGCGATCGCCCCTCTGCCCTCTCCTGCTCCTGGTTGCCCTGCCGTTTATAGTGCTGAATGGTGTTGCTTTCATGCAAGCTCGTTCCATGACCCACTTCGTTAGCGTCGGGCAACGGACGGCAAAGCCTGAGAAACTCTCCCTCACAGACAAAATTCGCGTCATTCTCACAGGTGTGGAAATCCCTCGCCCTGAGAACCAGATCACGCCGCAGGAAATCCAGCTTGTTTACGAAACCCATCGCATCGCCATTAGCAAAGCCAGCGAAGAAAATTTAGAGGCTTGGTACATTCCAGCTCAAAAATCAGCTCAAAAATCTCGTGGTTTAGTGTTGTTTTTTCCACCTTACGGCAGCAGCAAAGCCGCGCTTTTAGCTCCTACGAAAATCTTTCATGATTTGGGCTATGATGCGCTGCTGGTTGATTTTCGGGGGGCGGGCGGGTCTACAGGCAACAATACAACTTTGGAGTGCGTGAGGCAAAAGATGTGCGATCGCCTTTACTTATAGTCAAAAGCAGTGGGCTGAACAACCGATGATTCTCTATGGAGCTTCCATGGGTGCGGTGGCAGTGATGCGAGCCGTGGCGATCGAAAAAATTGAACCTGTCGCCCTAATTTTAGAAAGTCCGTTCGATCGCCTGCTGAACACCGTTCGCCACCGCTTTGAAGTCATGGGGATTCCGTCTTTTCCTAGCGCTGAACTGATTGTATTTTGGGGCGGCGTGCAGCTAGGCATTGATGGTTTCAATCACAACCCAGTAGACTACGCCCGCTCTATTGACTGCCCCCGTATTGCTGCTACACGGTGAATTAGATCAACGAGTCACGGTGGCAGATGCGACCCGCATTTTTGAAAACTTACTGGGGAAAAAGCAATGGCGAGTGTTTCCCTTTACCGGACACGGGGCTTTAGCGGTCGATGATGGGGCGGAGTGGCGGGAATCGGTGAGTCGTTTTTTGGAGGGCGATCGCTAAGCTGATTGATTTTTGATCCAAAGTGATTGATTTGTAGAAGTTACTGTAGTATTTAGAACTTAGAATTTCGTTAGCCGAAATCAATACTATAAAGTTGTGAATCAACCCCTCTCTAAGCTTCAACTGACTCAGTTAGCTTCCATTGCCTTCCTATTGCCCGTTGGAGCCGCTGCTCTGGTTGGTATCATTCAGGCTTGGGTCGGCGGCACAGGATCAACACCGGGCGCGATCGCCCCAGCCCAGGCTGACACTACGCCTGTTGCGACCCCAGAAGTTTCGCCCCAAGTCGATTATCTGGCAAACAAGCTGAACGGTAGACCCCAACTCTCGCCCTTGCCGACTGCCCAGGAAACCTGGGAGTGTGAAGTAGCGATCGTGGGTGGGTCATTAGGCGGCATCGCGGCAGCATCTCAAGCCATGCAAGCTGGGGCAAAAACCTGCCTCATTGAGCTGTCTCCCTGGCTAGGCGGACAAATTAGCTCCCAAGGCGTATCCGCGATCGATGAGTCGATCACCATGCAGCGACAGAGAAACGCCTCAGAGAGTTGGATGGACTTTAAGGCGCTCATCCAAGACCAAGAAATTAGGCTGCCAGCCTGGACGAATATCTCTGAACGCTTAAGAGTCTCAGAGATTAATCGCTGCTGGGTGGGCAGCCTTTGCTTTCCGCCCAAAGCCGGAGCCCAAGCCTCTGCCCAGCTTCTAGAAACAGCCGCCGAAGCCGCACCGGGTAGCCGTTGGCAAACCTCAACCGCATTTAAGGGCGCAGAATTTGACAAAACAGGCAAGCAAATCACCGCCATCTATGGTGTTCACCGCGCACCGCTCAATCCCAACTACGTGCCCGAAGGTCGCCCTTCTGTAGAGCTGCCTCGCTGGTATAGCTGGGATTCTGACGAAACCTTTAACAAAGTGCCGATTAAGCTGCAAGCCCCTGCGGGCAAAAAATGATGGTGATTGATGCCACCGACACAGGCGAGCTCGTGGGCTGGGCGGGTATTCCCTATCGCCTGGGTTCGGAGGCACGAACGACCACCAGCGAGTCGTTTGCATCGCGGCAAGATAATCCTGATTGCACTCAGGCGTACACATTGCCCTTTGTTTTGGCCATTAAAGATGACCAGAAGGTGAGTCAAAAAGCCCTCTCTAAGATTCAGCCCGACTTTCCAAAGGAAGATCATCGCCGCGAGTTTAACTTGGGCAGATTTCCGATGTTTGAGGGGGGGAGCTTTTTTCGCTATCGCCAAATTGTTAGCACCCAGCACCATCGTTGGGGCGATCGCCTCCCGACGTTGGGCGATATGACGTTGGTGAACTGGAACCAGGGCAACGACTGGATTTGGATGGATCCACCCTTAATTTTAAACGAACAAAAATTTCTAAAACGGGGCAGCACCAAAACTGGATGGGGGGACTGTCTATGGAGTCGCTGGGTCATGCCGAAAACCAATCTTTCTTATTTGCGGAATGGCTAATGGAAAACCATTCCCAGCCTGGATTGCCGCTGGCTTACTTGTATGGAGCCAATGAACCCATGGGAACCGTTTCGGGGCTAAGTATTATGCCCTACATTCGGGAAGGACGGCGGATTTTAGGACGGGCAGCCTATGGGCAAGACCAGTTTATGATGCGCGAACCTGACCTGCGAAAAGATATGCGGGGCAGTCGTGACTTCAGTGCAACGGCAGTAGGAGTCACCCATTATCCTATTGACATGCATGGCTGCCGATATCGCAACTCTGATTCGTCTTGGGAAGCGAGCAGTGCCCCGGTGGGAGACGACTCCAAGATTAAGCCTATTTTTATTCCCCTTGAAAGCTTGGTGCCGCAGGGCGTGGATAATTTGTTGATTGGCGGTAAGGGCATTGCGGCAAGCCACATTGTTAATGCTGCCACTCGGGTTCACTATGGCGAGTGGGTGATTGGCTCGGCGGCGGGTGCCACGGCTGGCTGGCTGGTGACCCGAGAGCCCGATTTGATGCCCGCGACGATCGCCCCGCGCAAGCGAATGCTCGATTTGCAAGACTACATTGAAACCCAGGGCGGACGAGTGGAATGGTAGATTAGCGGGGTGTTGGCGTAATGGGTGTTGGCATAATGGGTGCTGGAGTGAGGGGCGCTTCGGGTTCTGGCTGGATTTGCGGCGGGGCGGCTCTGAGCTGAGAGATGAGGTTACGGATTTGGGGAAGAGCCAAGAACGTTCTGGCTTGGGCAATCATGCGATCGCCCCACAAATTTTCTTGCAGATACTCAATATCGCCGTAGCGGTAGTCAATTCTTAGCGCCGACTCTCCAAAGCTTAAAGCCTGGGTAGTGTTGCCTTTGGCATTGAGGGCAACCGCGATCGCCAGTTTAGATTCTGGCTGCGTATCATCAATGACGATCGCTTCTTTCCATTTTTTCACCGCGTCATCAATTTTGCCTTGCTCAAACAGCACCAAGCCAATGTTATTGATGGCAGGCCAGAACTTGGCATCGATTTTGACCGCTTTTTCGTACTGGGCGATCGCATCGTTGTAGCGAGCCAGTTGGTAGTAAGCATTGCCTAAGTCAAACAGTGCCCCCGAGGTCTCAGGCTCCAGTTTCAAACCTGCCTGAATATAGCGAATGGCAGTTTCATAGTCTTGCTTGCGGAAGTATGCCGAACCTAGGTTAAACATAATTTCGGCATTGTTTTTTTCTAGCGAATCTGCCTTCAGCAAAGCTTGAATGCCTAGATCAACCTGTTTAAGCTGAAGATAAAGCCCACCCAACAGCGCCCAGACTTGGGCATTGCCTGGAACTAGTTGAGACGCAAGTTCTGCCCGGGCAAGTGCCAAATCAAATTGTTGAAATTGGGCTAGTTGCAGTGCTTCCTGTGCCAAACCCAAACCCTGTTCCTCTAGCTGATCTGGGTCGAGCTGTAAAACGTGGGGAATGAGCGCTTGGGCATTGACGGGTTGAGCGACACTCCAAAGACTGGCGATCGCCACGACAGACAACAGGGAAAAACGTTTGGACACAGTTTATGTTTTGCAAAGTACAAGGGCTGACAGCTAGCTTAGATCATTTGCCCCACATCAGGGTAAAAAATTTATCAAAAACCGTCTGTCCCGGCGATCGCTAACGCAACACCGCAGCCGACTGAGCCCCAAAAATTCCATCGACAGGCAAGTTATTGGCTCTCTGCAAATCTCGGACTGCGGCTTCGGTGAGTTCGGCATAAAGTCCGGTTATAGGACCCGCATAATATTTCCGCTCAATCAACCTTTGTTGCAGTGCCCTGACCTCTTCACCGCTGTCGCCCGGTTGCAATAGCCGAGTTATAGCAGCCGGACGCAGCGTTGGGCTGCCAGCAGCCGGAGCCGGGTTGGCAGCAGGGGCACTTTCTAAGGCGGCGAGGGTGGCTTGCCCCGCAAAGCCATCAGCAGGCAGCCGATTTGCCTGTTGGAAACGCCGTAACGATTCCCGCGTTACTGCCACCAAATCCGGTAGAGGGACCTGTCAAATATCCTGCCCGCCGCAATAAGTCTTGCAGCCGGGTTACCCTTGTGCCACTGTCACCGAACCCTAGAACGGCACTGCCAACCCCAGGATTAGGAGGAGCCACTGGAGCCACTGGGGGCACTGGAGTTACTGGGGTCACCGGAGCAACGGGTACAACAGGTCTGACGATTGCAATAGGCGTGACAGGGTCACCGGAGCAACAGGTTTCACAGAAGATGCTAGGGCTTTGAGGGTGTGGTAGCCCGCCACGCCGTCTACCTCTAATCCTTTCGATCGCTGAAAGTCATGCACTGCGGCTTCAGTAAACTCGCCAAAGAACCCGGTGGAGGCGCTGGGAAAATATCCAGCATTTCGCAGCAGATCTTGCAGACGAATTACCTCTGCACCGCTGTCTCCTCTGAAGATGGTTAAGGCGTGTGCCGCTCCCGCAAAATTCCCCCCCATTGAGCAGGCAATGCTGATCAGCGTCAGGGCAGCGGGGTTGACCCAGTTCAAACTCATTTCTTTCTCTTCAGGATATTCGTACTCTTGAGCGGCATGAAGGTAAGCAAAGGTTTCCATGGGGCAGTCTCCTCACGTTTATTGGGTTTGAAATCTAGGTGGGTTTGAAATCTAAGGGGGTCTGGATGGGTCGGGAATCTAGTATGCTCAAAGTCGCGCTCAAAGCAGAAATTAGAAATTACCAAAATTAGAAATTAAAGTTCTCCTGGAATTGCGGTGGAAACTGCTGGGTCGTCTTCTAGCCTACGCGGGTAAGGTGCCCGATCGAGGGTTACTTTCGTTTTTTTAATTGCCTCATTATATTGAATTATCCCTTTAAACTGCGTCCGGACGATAACAGGGTAAAAGGACGGTAAAAGTTGTGCCTTGCTGAACCACGCTGTCTACCTGAATGTGTCCTTGGTGATTTTCGACAATGACCTTGGCGATCGCCAGCCCCAGCCCCGTTTCCGATCGCCCTTTGCCGCCCGAGCGAGCAGGATCGACTCGATAAAAGCGATCGAACACTTGGGGCAATGCCTCTGCCGGAATGCCAATGCCTGTGTCTTTAACTTGGATTTGCCAGTGGGGAACGTTCTGAATTTTCCGCTGAAGCGTTACCTCCACCGTTCCTCCCAGCGGCGTATATTGCACGGCGTTGCTGATGAGATTGGTCAGCAGACGGCTTAACTGATTGCGATCGCCCTGCACCAGTTCTCCAGAAGGCTCAGGTAATTGCAGCGACAGAGCCAAACCTTTCTCAGTGGCGATCGATTCTTGTTCTTCGATCACGTCCTTAAGCAATTCATCTAAACGAACCTCATCGAGTTGCAGCGACGTGATACCGCTGTCTTGCCGCGCCAGAAATAACAGGTCATCGACCAGTCGCCCCAACCGTCTTGTGAGCCGTTCAATTACCCGTAGCTGATCTTGTTGCAAATGGGGATCTGGATCAGCCAATGCCACCTGCACATTGGTTTGAATGACGGCGATCGGGTTTCGTAATTCGTGGGAAGCGTCGGCTGTAAACTGTCGCAGCCGTTGATAGGAATCGTGAACCGGAGCCATTGCCAACCCCGACAAAAACCAACCGATCGCCCCCACCGCTACCGTCATTAAACCCAGCCCCAGCCCCAAATCTCGAATTAATTGCCGAGTGGGTTTGGTCACTTCAAACCAAGGATGGCTGACTCGCAAATATCCTAAAACTTGCCCAGCGCTGACCATTTGTCGCGTTGCCTGTCGCAATAACTGATCGCTGGTGACGGACACGGTTTCTTCAATATTTTCAGGGCGCAGCGGAATGCCCGGTGAAATGAAAAAGGTAGACCATTGCAACTCGCCCTCAGCGCTAAACCATTCCAAATCAATATGATCGTCTTCTACGGCTTCGGCATTGCTGCGAAAACTAGCGTCTAGGTTAACGCGCAGGGAATCGTCGGGGGCAGCTTGAATCACCAGCGATCGCTCCACCACTTCCACCACATGGCTTAAGGTATCATCAATGCGTTCGACTAATGTGGTGCGAACATAGGCATAAAACCCAATGGCGAACAGCAGCAACAGTACCGCTGTCACGGTTGTGTACCACAGGGCAAGGCGGCGGCGAGTCGTCTGGAACATGCTGGTTAAGATTTTATGTCTAACGTTTTAGGTCTTTTGATTGTCCGATTTGAAACGTCCGGCAACAAAATCTCTTTTAAGCGCGTGCTTGGTCTGCCGACCTGTGACCCGCGATCGCCACATTCTAAAACTCGAAGCTTTCATTTCGCGGCGCATTAAGTCAATCACCTGTTTTTCTGGCAACCCAAATTGTAGTTCGATCGCCTCAAAGGTCGTTCGATCTTCCCACGCCATTTCCACAATGCGATCGATCGTTTCAGCCTCTAAATTGGGAAGTTCCATAAGTTTTCCAAAGTCCTGTTCAAAAACCACTCTAAAAACCGTCATCCTTAATTAATGGTAAATCTAAACGACCGGGTTCGCAGACTGCAAACGCCCCATAGCGGCTATCACTGGGACGGCAGCGACCGCCGCTTTTTTGAGGGTTGGTATTATCGCGTGACGTTGCCCGATCGCGGTTCTGGCAATCCGCAGACCTTCGCCTTCATGTACTCTATTGAAGATCCGGGCGGCAGTCGAGAGGGCGGCGGCAGATATAGCGGTGGTGCAGCCCAAATTTTGGGTGCAAACGATGAATATCTCTGTCGTACCTTTCCGGATGTGACCCAGTTTTGGGCATGGCGGCAGGCGTTGGGTGTTGGGCATTGGCGCAAGACGGATTTTGCGCAAAGTCTGCTTTAAAGTTCATGGTGATTTAGAGCCGGGTTTATTTAGGA
>JAAUPA010000200.1 GCA_012034615.1 Leptolyngbyaceae cyanobacterium CSU_1_4
AGTTGTGGTAATGCACGACAGTTACCGAACGCAAACAGAACGAAGCCGAGCTACTCATTTCAGATGTTGCGTTACAGCAAATGCCCGATGCAATTTTGTTAACAGATTTGGAAGGAAAGATTCAACGTTGGTTAGGCAACGCCGAACAAATCTTTGGCTATACAGCAGCCGAAGCGATCGGCAAATCGGTTAGCTTTCTTCACCATGCCAGTATTGAACCCATTATGACGGCTGAAATGATTCAGTCTATTGAAGACACTGGAGCTTTTTGTGGTGAAGTGCCTTGTCAACGAAAAGATGGATCAGAAGTACCCATCGAAACGACTGCAAAAATGGTTCATGATAAAGATGGAAATCCGATCTTTTTCATTGGGATCAACAAAGATATTACTGAACGCAAACAGGCAGAATTAGAACGAGCTCAACTCATCCGTGAACAAACTGCCCGCTCAGAAGCCGAAACCGATCAGCAGCGATCGGCATTTTTAGTCAAAGTCACAACCGTACTAGCCTCATCCCTTAACTATGAACAAACTTTAGCCAGCGTTGCCAATTTGGTGGTGCCGTTTTTTGCAGATTGGTGCGCTGTTGATTTGTTGGAAGCCAATTGCGAAATTCATCGAGTCGGAGTTGCACACCGAGATCCAGAGAAAGTGAAGTTGGCTTGGGAACTGGCTCAACGCTATCCTAAGCAATTCAATGATGCGGAAGGAATCGCAAAGGTTTTGCGAACGGGGCAAGCCGAATTTGCCCCTGAAATTCTAGATGAAGCGATCGCCCTAGTGGCTCAAGATGCTGACCATTGCAAGATTATTAGCGAGTTGGGCTTAAAGTCTTGTATCATCTCACCCCTGATCGCCCGTGGACAAATTCTAGGGGCAATTTCGTTTGTTACAGCAGAGTCAAATCGGCACTACACCAAAGCTGACCTAATTTTGGCAGAACGCATTGCCCATCGTGCGGCGATCGCGATCGACAACGCCCGACTTTATCAAGAAGCGCAGCGCGCTCAACGGGCTGCCGAGCAGTCCGCCGCCCGACTTGCTCGCCTTCAGCGAGTAACCGCAGCTTTGTCTGAATCGCTCACCCCCACTCAAGTAGCCGATGTCATTGTGGATCAAGGCATTGCCGCGCTGGGGGCAAGCTTTGCCCTAGTGGCGCTTGTCAATGAAGCTAGTCACGAATTAGAGATTGTCCGAACATTTGGATATGAATTAGAGCAACTCAACGGCTGGCATCGGTTTTCCCTAGATGCCCCAGTGCCCCTAGCAGAGGCAGTGCGAACCGGGCAGCCCATTTGGGCAGAGTCTTCAGAAGAACGAATCATTCGGTATCCCCATCTCAGGGAAAGCTACGAGCAGCACAATCTGGGCTCTTGGATCTCGATTCCTTTAAGAGTAGAGAACCGGGCAATGGGGGGTATCTCCTTTGGATTCAGTGAACCTCAATTGCTGGAAGCAGAGGATCAGGCTTTTATTTTGTCGCTGGCACAGCAGTGTGCTCAGGCGATCGCACGGGCTCACCTCTACGAAGCAGAACAAACTGCGCGCAGCCAGGCTGAAGCCGCCAACCGCATTAAAGATGAGTTTTTAGCCGTGCTTTCCCACGAACTGCGAACGCCCCTTAACCCGATTTTGGGATGGGCAAAGCTATTGCGAAGAGGCAAGTTAGATCCATCCAAAACGACTCAAGCTTTAGCAACTATTGAACGCAATGCTAAACTACAATCGGAATTGATTGAAGACTTGTTAGATGTCTCCCGGATTTTGCAAGGAAAGCTCAGCCTTAATGCTTATCCTGTTGATTTGGCAGACACGATTCAAGCGGCAATGGAAACGGTCAGGTTAGCCGCTGAAGCGAAAACGATTCAAGTGGAGGTCAGGCTTGATCCTCAGGTGGGGCTTGTATCAGGAGACTCAAATCGATTGCAGCAAGTGATTTGGAATCTCCTTTCTAATGCAGTGAAATTTAGCTCACCGGGCGGAAAAGTAAGGCTTTGCCTAGAGCGGTTTAATCAACAAGCTCAAGTCACCATTAGCGACACAGGCAGAGGAATTCATCCTGACTTTCTGCCCCATGTCTTTGACTACTTTCGCCAAGCAGATGGGGCGACAACCCGACAATTTGGTGGACTGGGTTTAGGGTTGGCGATCGTCCATCATCTAGTAGAGCTGCACGGTGGAACCGTTAGGGCAGAGAGTTCGGGTGAAGGGTTAGGAGCAACCTTTATAGTCCGGCTACCGCTCATACCGACTCAACCGACAAACTTAAATCGTGAACGCTCGTCTGAACAAGATTGCGACTTGGCTAATATCAGTATTTTAGTGGTCGATGATGAAACAGATACCCGAGAATTTGTTGCCTTTTTGCTAGAACAAGCTGGGGCAAAGGTAACTGCTGTCGCCTCTGCCTCAGAGGCTCTGCTGGCTCTAGCCGAGTTTAAACCTGACCTATTACTCAGCGACATTGGGATGCCAGACATCGACGGCTATAGGTTAATGCAGCAAATTAGAAAGCTGCCTCCTGATCAAAACGGACAAATTCCGGCGATCGCGCTGACTGCATTTGCCGGAGAAATTAATCATCAACAAGCTCTTTCTGCGGGCTTTCAACAACACATTGCCAAACCTGTCGAACCGGATCAACTCATTGAGATAATTGCGACTTTGCTCTCTTCTTAACGCAACGGGAGTAGGTCACCCCAGCCCCTCTCCGGATAGAAAAGGACTTTGGGTGAATTAATCCAAACGTTGGGGAATGCCGAATTACGCTTTCAAATAGTGGTCAAGAAATGCCATTGTTCTTTCCCAAGCTAGCTGGGCTGCGGCTGCGTCATAGCGAGCCTCGTTAGTATCATTATGAAAAGCATGGTTGACACCGCCATACATACAGATTGTGTAGTCTTTCCCAGCGGTTCTGAGGGCTGCCTCATAAGCCGGAATCTGTTGGTTGATTCGTTCATCCAATCCGGCATAGTGGAGCAGTAGCGGCGATTGGATATTAGGAACTGCCTCGGCTAACGGCACAGAACCGTAAAAGGCGATCGCGGCTCCCAGATTAGGAGCACTCACAGCCAGTTGGTTGGTCAGGGTTCCGCCCCAGCAAAAACCCACGCAGCCGACCTTGCTATTGGTGTCAGGTCGATTTTGCAAAAATGCCAGAGTTGCCTTTAAATGACTTAAAGTCTGTTGGCTATCCAAAGCACCAATCATTTCTCGAGCTTGGTCTTCATTCTCAGGCGTACCTCCCACAGGAGCAAGAAAATCTGGCGCTAAAGCCACATAGCCTGCCAAAGCGGCTCGCCGAGCAACATCTTGAATATGAGCATTCAGCCCTCGGTTTTCGTGAATAACAATGACTGCCGGAAGTTCGCCTGACATGGCTTTAGGTTTAGCCAAGTAGCCTTTCATGGCTGCACCCGCACCCGAGTAAGATAAGAATTCGGTACTCAGTTGGGGATCTTTTTCGTCTACTATTGCCGCTTTTGCATAACTATTTTCCAACAGAGGAAGTAACGCTGTTGCAGCAGCCGTGCCTCCGGCTAAAGCAACAAGCCGTTTAAAGAAAATACGTCTGGGCAAAGCAGTATGGGTGTATTCGTCAAACAGATCAATGATGTTTTGCTTCATGACAATGGGGTGATGTGGCTTTTTAGGGGGGAAAAGAGTTAGGGCGATCGCCGTCTCTTCGCTTTTTGTAACATATCTACTGTCTGAGGGTTAGTGAACCCGAAATGCAGATGAAAATTGATTTCGCGTCCCGATTCAGTCGGATCGCTGCTAAAGTGAAGAACTGAATATTAAAGCTCAGGGGTTTGCGTTGAAATTTTGATTGCCACTTTAATTTAATCAGTGATGGAAGAGAGAAATTAATGAAACAGTTTTTATTAGCAGGTTTTTTACTGCTACTGTCTGCCTGCACCCCAGCTCCGGAACCTTCCTCTGCCCCAGCCTCAACTCAGCCAGGAAATACCCAGCCTTTCACCACTGGAGCCATTCCCGACCAAGATCCAGAGAAACTCCAGCGGCTCTATAGTAAGCTAGCCGAATATCTGCAAGCCGAACTGGGGGTGCCTGTCGTCTACAAACCAGTCACTGACTACACCGCAGCAGTGACCGCTTTTAAGGTAAATGACTTGGACATGGTGTGGTTTGGCGGATTGACAGGAGTGCAGGCTCGTTTGCAGGTTCCGGGTGCCAGCGCGATCGCCCAGCGCGATATTGATGCCAACTTCCATACGGTTTTCATTGCCACAAAAAGAGCGGCATCCAGCCCATGCAAGAGGCTCAAGAGTTGACCCAGCTTAAAGGGCGGACGATGACTTTTGGCAGTGAGTCCTCTACATCGGGGCGGCTGATGCCTCAGTATTTTTTGCAGCAGGCTGGAGTAAATCTTGACGATTTCAAAGGACAGGTGGGGTTTTCGCAAAACCATGATGCCACGCTGCAATTGGTGACGGCTGGTACCTATGAAGTTGGCGCGATGAATGAACAGGTTTGGCAAAAGCGGCTGAAGGCTGGAGAAGTCGATCAAAGTAAAGTACAGGTCATTTGGCGATCGCCTGCTTACTACGATTATCATTGGGTGATTAACCCAGCCGTACAGCAGCGCTATGGAGCAGATTTCCCTGAAAAAGTTCAGGCAGCTCTGATTAAACTCGATCCCAATGTTCCTGAGCACAAGGAAATTTTAGACTTGTTTGGAGCCGAGAGGTTTATTGCCACTCAAAACAGCAATTATGCTCAGATCGAAGCTGTGGGACGACAGATTGGCAAGATTAAGTAAATGAATAACTCAAAGAACAACTAAATGAATGCGGCTCCCTTATTTGAACTGAAACAGGTGTCGCACCAGTTTGGCAATTTGCCAGTATTAAAAGATGTTAGTCTGCAAATCTTTTCTGGCGATCGGGTGGCGCTGGTGGGGGCGAGTGGCGCTGGAAAGAGCACACTGATTCGTCTGCTCAATGGGACGCTGCGTCCCACGCAAGGAGAAGTTTGGGCACTAGGTCGCAACGTCAATCAGCTTAAACCGGCTCGGCTACGTCAGGTGCAGCAGCAAATCGGCACTGTCTATCAACAGTTCCATTTGGTTGATAATTTGCAGGTTATTCATAACGTTAATGCCGGACACTTAGGGCGTTGGTCGCTGTTCAAAGCGCTGGTGTCGCTGCTAGTGCCCCTAGAAGTGGAAACTGCTACACAAGCCCTAGCCCAGGTGGGCATTCCAGAAAAACTCTATGCCATCACGCGCGATCTATCGGGTGGACAGCAGCAACGAGTGGCTCTGGCACGGGTGTTAGTGCAAAATCCTTTGGCGATTTTGGCAGACGAACCGATCGCCAGCCTCGATCCAACCCTGAGCCGTGAGGTCATGGATTTGTTGCGATCTTTGGGTCAACAGGCAGGTCGAACACTGGTCGTTAGCTTACACGATGTGGCTTTTGCTCAAAGTCACTGCGATCGCATCATTGGGTTGCAGCAAGGCTCGATCAGGTTTGATTGTCCTAGCCATGAGGTTTCCGAAACGATGCTAGAAGATCTTTATGGAGCACCAGATGGAGCACCAGATGGAGCACAAGGATGAGCAGTCGTGGGACAACCAGGTTGACTCCTACTCAGGTTTGGGGGCTGCTCAGTCTGGGGTCGATCGCCTTTTCGCTGCTGGCTGCCGGACTATTTCAGCAAGATTTAGTGAACTCAGATGGCTTACCACTATTGCTGCGGTTTTTTAACGCTAGCCTCCACCCCGACCTAAGCCCAGATCTTCTGCAACTTACCTGGAACTCTAGCCTTATTACTTTATCTTACGCGGTCTGTGGCACAGTTCTAAGCTTGATTTTAGGCTCGATAGGAGGACTACTGGCTTCCGAAGTCTGGTGGCTTTCTGTCTTGGGCGATCGCTCAAGGCATAGCAATCCTGTCCGCGCCTCTTTCCAATTGCCTATATTTTGGTTAAGCATCCGGGCGTTGCTGGCATTTCCCCGCGCCATCCACGAATTAATTTGGGGATTGTTTTTTGTAAACCTGTGGGGGCTAGATCCTTTAACCGCAATATTGGCGATCGCCATTCCGTTTAGCGCGATCGTTGCCAAAGTATTCTCAGAAATTTTAGATGACACTCCCCGCGAAACCCTCCAAGTGCTTCTGAATAGTGGGGTTCTGCCTCTGAGTGCCTTCTGCTACAGCCTGTTCCCTCAAGCTTTTCTCAATCTGCTGTCCTATGCCTTTTATCGCTTCGAGTGTTCAATTCGCTCAGCAGCAGTCTTAGGTATAATTGGCGCAGGTGGGTTAGGTTACCAGATTCTCCTGAGCCTCCAGTCCCTGCGCTACGAGCAGCTCTGGACTTTTTTCTATGCTCTGTTCGTGTTGAACGGGCTAATAGATTTCAGTAGCGCCTGGTTACGTCGTCAGTTAGGATGTGCCAGCCGCATGGATCTTAACCTGAAGCGAACTAGCGCTCTACGGTCTAATTCACGGCAACGGCAAGGCATGGGATCTGCGCTGTTTCTTGGAATAGCTTTGCTGATTCCCTTCTGTTTTTGGTACATTCATCCAGACTTTAGCCGCCTCTGGACTGCTACTACCGCAGAACGGTTGAGAGAAATTTATCGAGCTAGCCAGCCGCCCGATTGGAGTATCATGCCGCAACTGCTCCATCTCTCTCTAGAAACCGTCGTGATGTCGATTTTGGCGATCGCCCTAGCGGCTGTAGGCGGGCTAATCCTAGCTTTTCCTGCTGCTCACACCCTGTTTATGCCAGGAGGGATTCTCAATCCTCATCAGCCATTTCAGATCAACTCCTTGCCTTGGCTAGGGTTGTTGCTATCACGAGCAGTCCTGCTGCTCACCCGAGCTATTCCTGCTCCCATTTGGGCACTCATGGTAGTCTTTGTCTTCTTTCCGGGCATTTTACCAGGGGCGATCGCTCTAGGGCTGCACAATCTAGGCATTCTCGGACGGTTGATGGCAGAGGTCATTGAAAATCTAGATCAGCGCCCTCTAGAAGCCTTGAAAGCCCAAGGCGCTCCAGCATCATTGATATTTTTCTATGGTGTGTTGCCCCTCAGCCTGCCCCGCTTTCTTGCTTATGCCCTGTATCGTTGGGAAGTTTGTATGCGAGAAACCGTGATTGTGGGGCTAGTTGGGGCTGGAGGATTAGGTCGCTTGCTGATGGAGCAATTGAGCAGCTTTGACTATCGAGGAATGGTGCTAACCCTTAGCTGCTTTCTGCTGCTGACCTTTGCCGTAGATTGGATGAGTGCCAAGATCCGGCGATCGATCCGGTAAAGTTTACAAATTAAATCTTGCAAAATCTTAATCTCAATCAATTAGGCTCTTCAATCGGACTGAAAAGCCCAGCGCATTGAATCTTTAACCGCACCTTTAAGCAGAAAGTGTTGTAATGGCGTTACCGAATTAGCGATGAAGATGAATTTGTCCCCTAAATGCCCCGTTCTGGGCAATTAAAGAAATAGCATCTCAAAGATTCATACTTCCATTCAACGAGGTTGTGTTGTAATCAGGAAGTATTGCGCGATCGCCAACCGAAATTTAATGCAACCTCTCTCCTATCTTACCTTTCTCTTCTATCTTATTTTTTGTCTGACTTTTGTCTTACTTAAGATTTCTTACTTTACTCGATATGCTACTAAGGGAGTTGCAATAAAATAACGTCCCGAACTGCCCCCCAAATCCCCATTCTAGGGGACTGCCGAGCCTTTCAAAGTCCCCCAGAATGGGGGATTTAGGGGGTTAAGCTAGAGCATCCCACTGGGACTTTATTTCAACGCAGACCCCTAACCTCAACCCTTAACCCCCCAGATCCTTTTTCCACCTTGAGAAAAGAGAGCAAGAGTAGGGGTTCCTCCCCTGCTCTGAACCACCGTGTACAAAGAAGTCTAAGCTCAATGCTAGATTCGATCCCTTATGTGTACACGGTAGCTGCTCTGGGAGAGAGATTTAGGATGAGGGCAGTTTGGGAAAGTTGCCCATCGTGTTACTTAAGAAGTGCGATAGTCTGCATCCACCCAGCATCGAGGCAAGTTTTCCCCAGAGGGAAAAATCAAATCTGCCTTTAAAGTTGGTTCCGGATCTTGTTCTTCCTGCCCAGACTGCACCTGACCTGAAATTTCACGTTGATTAGGGTCAATCAAGGCGACTAAATCTAGAACTTCTACCAAGGCATCTTTTTTCTTATTATGCAAAAGCATTGAATCTTCTCCTGTTCTTAGAAAATATCTATTGACTTAACAAAAAAGTTTTAACTAGCATCGGTTGATCAACCAACCCCTTATGAGACACATTAGGATGATTGGGATAAGCCAATCCTCTTAGCCTGACGCTTATATCCATCCCTACTGGACATAGTATTTCTCTTCTTTAAGATTAAAAGCTAATTACCGCTGAAAGATATGATTATTGAAGACTGACTACAATCCTTCAAATTACTCGCTTTAGTAGCATTATGGTACTCTTCATTTTCTTAAAAAGAATAAAGTAAGGGGCAGAGCCAGATAGCCTTGCCTTACGGGTGCGATCGCCAACTTTTACCAAGGATTAATTTGTAGGCATTGCTGAATAGAAGTATGAATCCTTGAGACGCTATGGCTCTGACCGCCCCCCAAGTCCCCCAAAATGGGGGACTTTGAAAGGTTCGGAAGTCCCCCAAAATGGGGGATTTAGGGGGCAAATTCAATACGTGATTCAGCAACGCCAATTTGTAATCAAAAT
>JAAUPA010000201.1 GCA_012034615.1 Leptolyngbyaceae cyanobacterium CSU_1_4
GGATAGCCTCTAGACTTTTCTTGATATCGACGTAAACCCTAGACATCCGAAAAAGTTTGAGAGCCTGTCTACGATCCAGCCACTGCCGAAAATAGCTTCCATCTAAAATGGATAAAGTCGAGCTTAGAGCATGTTTGAAGAGTATCAAAGATTCTTACACTCGCCCCCTAAAGCCCCCATGTTGGGGCAGGGCTGATCCACTGAAAGAAGGAAAATACCTCTGAGCCTTACTCTTCCGTTGAGTACGGGTAGATACCCATCTAAGCTCAAACATATGGAATGGAGAAGGTGACTCATGAGGGGGCTCCCAATCAATAAACAGGCTGGAATGAGTCTCAGATGTTCCTCTACCTTGCGTCATCCGGGATAAGGAGAAGGTCTCATTCCCTGCCGATCATTCGAGGTGTTTCTGAGGTCAACAGGGTGGGGTGCCCCTAGCTCGAGGTCTATTAGATGCGGTACTGCTCGATCGCGGTACTATAGCAAGCCTCAATAATGGGAACCTGTCGGGGGTAAAAATCTGTTGGGTGTCTGAGGTAAAGCCAAATACACCAAACTTGCAGGATTTTCTACAGGGTTTGGCTAGGCTGCGTTAGGGCGACTTGAGCAGTAATTGAGCCAATTCACAAAATCCTTCTGCCTCTGCTGCTTCAGTCACAAATTTGGGTTTGTATTGGATTTGATCAACATAGTGTCTAATATTTGCTACTCCGACTGAAACGGGAAAGCGATCGCCATTAAACAAGCTCTCATCGTTCGGGCTATCGCCAATGGTCACTACGTCTTCTTTTGACCACTCCGGGAAATATCGCTGCAAAACCTGTTCTAATCCATGGGCTTTGTCCTGTTGCATTAACCGAATGTGACATTGTACGGTGCTGTAGGTGAAGCCCCAGCCCTGATCATGAGCGCGATCGCTAAGTTCCTGCAAATCTTCTACGCTTAACCCTTTAACATCAAATGTCCAGTCGGTGATCCGAAAGCGATTATCTGAAGATTCATGAATTTGAGGAAAGGCAGCTTGCAACCTTGCAAAGACTTTGGCAAGGGCTTGCCGATGAGCAACAATGTCAGGAATGGGGACTAGCAGATCGCTATGGTGCCCTTTGTAGAACAAGGCTCCGTTTTCGGCGATCGCCCCCACAACCGGCAAATACTCCGCTAAGCCATTGACCCATCCTGCCGATCGCCCCGTGGTGAGCAACACAGGTATCCCTGCGGCTGCCAAAGCATCAAGCGCAAGGAGTAATGCAGGAGAAAACTTGCCATTTTGAGTCAGCGTCCCATCTACATCGGTAGCAATCAGACGGACTTTAGGAAAGGTTAGGGGCAGAGGAAGGAGCATAGGAAGGAGAATTTGTTGATAATTTTCACAAACTTGACCGCCAAACTGATAAATTCACTTACCATTTATCAGCATCTTAGAAATTTAGCAAGATTCAGCCATGACGGGATTAAATGCAGACCAACGCAATTATTTCTACCTCGGTGAATCAGAGCGGGCAGGCATCCATAAGTCGGTTCTGGCGGCACTTTATACGGTTCATCGCCATCCTTTGCTCAGCGATGGTGAGGTGGGTTTGGGAATTGCGCCTGCTAATCGTATTACGCCTGACCAGGTGAACACTTTCCCCGGACAAGTTCAATTTGCAGCTAACACGGTTCGTAGCCTAACCGACAAGCTGACGGCGCAGGGCTGGAAGGGTGAGGATTTGTGGAGCCCTGAACAGGGACGCTATACCGATCGCTTCATTCAAACCATTGCCAAGGGGTTCAATCCTTCTGCGGGCGATCCTGCCTCTGCGCAGCTTGAGGCAGTAGAGGGTCAGATGTTATTGCAAGCGTACCTGACTGATATTTTTGCCGATTTTAGGGCAGACCAGTTGCCTCAAAATTTGGCGTTTCTGGATAAGGCATTAATTAAATTTGGGGAGCGAATTCCTCAATATTTTGTCAATCTTGCCTATCAACGAGATGCCCTTTTAGAAGCAGTGCGGCTGTGGCGCAAATTGGATACTCGGACAGCGGCGATCGCTTCTATCTTACAGTTGAGCGAGACCGATCCTAGCCTGATCAGCCTGGATGAATCAGCGCTCGATCGATCTTTAGTTCAGTTCATGATGCAAATTTCGCCTTTCTACGCAGGCTATCCGCATCAGCGAGAAGCTTTGCTACGACTGACCCAGCTTTGGCGGCGGCTCGACTCTCGGGCAGAGGCGATCGCTTCTCTTGGTGACAATACGTCCGCCGAAACCAACATCAAAATCATCGACTCTGCGCTCATTGCTTTTATCCAAAGGATTCCTCAGTACTTTCAAGGCAAAGGCGACCAGCGCAATGCCATCACCGAAGGATTCCGGCTGTGGCGAGGCTTCGACTCTCGCAGCACTGCTTTAAAGGAATTGGGCATTGATCCGCAAGTGCTTTCTTCAAGCAACCCTAAGCCTGGATCACTGGCAAACGCTGCTGCCCAACTCGATCGAGAATTGCTCAATTTTCTCAAGCGGGTGCCCACCCAGTACCGCGAAACCGAACCGCAACGCGAGGCACTGATTCGCTTAGTTCAGCTTTGGCGCGGTCTAGAAACGCGCGACAAGTGCATCCAGTCTCTCCTTGATGATTTGCGCCGCATGGAAAGCGCCCGCCGCGATTCTCCCGATGCTTCGCCTCGCCCCGAACCTTTGTCTTTGCCACCTCGCCCCAGCCGCTGGACCCCCGACAATTTGCAAATGCACGCTGCCATCATTCCCAACGGCAGTTTTACTTGGGCGGAAGCAACCCACGGCGGCACACGTCTTCCTCCCAATTTGGCAACAGTCGATGCGATCGTGCGGATTGCAAAACTGGCGCAGCAAGGGCGCGATCGCATTAATCGTCCGTTTCGGGTCACCAGTTGGTATCGTCCGCCCGACATCAACCGCGAGGCAGGGGGCGCATCTCTCAGTCGCCATATTGCCGGAGATGCGATCGACTTTTACTGCGATGGGCTGTCGGGCGACCAGCTTTATCGAGCCTTAGACCCGTGGTGGACAGGCGGTTTGGGGCGCTATGTGGAATATCCTGAACTTTGCCACATTGATGCTAGAGGATATCGAGCTCGGTGGACGCGGTAGATCGGGGCAAAGTTCGACTCGTAAAGACATGGTGGGATTTGAGCATTGCTGGGCATCTTAAAGCTAATTCAACAATCAGAAATCAGACCCATTCAGTCGTCGAATTCTTGGCATGAGATGCATATGTCAGCCCCGCTCTTTCTAACCGAAATCAAGTTAGCTCAAACCGCACCTTCCCCTCCAGCGGCTAATCCTCCAATTTGGATGTTTACTTCCGGGGCTTTGGCTGTGGCGATCGTGGGTCTCGCCCTGTTTACCAAGGTCAAAATTAGCCAGCTCAAAAAGCAAAAACGGTTTGAAGAATTCAAAAACCAAGAGTTTCAGAAGAAGCTGAAGCTAGCGCTCGACACCATCAGCAAGATGGAAAAAATCCTGACCTGATTCACTCCCGGGATTTCAACCTAGACTACTTGCGAATGCGAATGGAAGAAGAACAGTTTCACTTTGCCATGGTGAACCAAATCAAGATTCGGATTAAAGAAAAAATCTCGGTGGCGCTACGACCTTCCCAGGCTGAACAGGGATTAGTCGGAGTGAGTAGTGCTCCTCGCCCCGTTGATGAAATTTTTGATGTTGTCTATGAGCCGCCTAATTCGCCCAAAGGCTCTAAACGAGTGCTGTTCCGCATTCAAATCAAGCTGACCAAAATCCCAACGCAACCCACTTCTGCCACCATTAGCCAGATTTTAGAGTGCATGGAAAAGTACATGAGCCAAAATGCTGATGCAAACTGGCAGCCCACCATTCAAGGACGAATTGCCTCTATGCACTGGGATCAAAAGGCTAAGCCAACGCCGCTCCTGGTTTTAGAGCAATCTAACGAAGGAACGAACGTGACTTTTCGGACTAACCGCATTAAGGAATAATCCTTTACCCGATTGCAGCTACCGCGCATTGCTTCATCCCATTGCCGCGTCTTTGGCTAAAAACAAAAACTCAGGGCGCGATCGCCCAAACTTCAGCAAAACTTAAAACAGTAAATTTCTATGGCGATCGGGCTAAGAGGCACTATCGCCAGGCAGAGGGGTCTCGGTAAGCTGCTTCTGCGTTAGGGATATTTGTCTCTGGGGGCTGCGCTTGTGCCAGCGGCGAAGTTCCTTCAGCTTTTTCGATGGGCTGCTGAGCGATGGCGCGTTGGGGCGTTGTCCAAACAATTTGGCGTTGTCCTGGCTCAATGCGGGTGCTTTCTTCTTGCATGACCGATCGCGCTTGTTTCGGATCAAAGTGATGATTGAAGTCTGTTTGGAGGCGATCGACTCGGCTTTCTGTCTCAGCCACTTTTGCCTGAAGCTCTTTGAAACTGCTTTGTTGCGACAGGTTGTAAGGCAGAAGCTTAACTAAGGCAGTCACCGCAATTAAAGAAAGTAAGAGATTAACGCCCAGCTTTGTAGTGACTTCAGTGGCGATCGCCCGGTGGGGGGCTTGAGATTTTTGATGACGGATGCGCTTAGAGACTCGACGGCGAGGCAATGGGGTGGGCGGAGTAGGACGGCTAGGGGGTTGAAGTGCATTCATGATGGTGAAGATTTTGGCTGACCGAGCCGACTGCGAAATCCGTGAAAATACTTAACTAACTCAACACCCTGACATCACCGAACCTTAAGCATACTCATTAACTTAGATAGTGTGTCCCTGAGACAAAAAACTGACGACTTTAACCTTACCTCTAGATCTTTTGACAGAGAGGTAAGGTTTAAAAGTCATCCTACTGAATCCTACTTATAAAGCTCGGTTGATAACCGGAAGGCTAAAACAGCAGGAATAAGAGCAACCACTAACGCAACATAGATTTGAGTGTCTGATAAAGTCATTGTCGAAAAACTCCTGATTTCGTAGACAATAATATGCCCAATTGCCCTGCAAGAGGAAAAATTGGCAATAGTTTTCCTTAATGTCGGCTAAATTGGTGCAGCCTGGAATCGTTTGTCACATGATGTAACAGAGAAAGTCAGGGATTCGTTACATTGAATACTTCCAAAACGGGTTCAGGTCGATAAGGTATTAGCTGACGTTTGTGGCTTTAACGTTACCTTTACCCCTCCTATGTATAGTGAATTGTATAAAAATGATAATAAGTTACCAAATCTGTCGAAAGGTCGTTGCTGAAATTTTTTAGGGAATGGCATTGTTTAGTCAAACCTAGTCACTCGATTCATTTCTTTTCTTAAGGGCTATTTATTGCCTCTTTTTCTTGATTATGTGGGAGCTTCAACCCTTGGACAGTGCTAGACCCACTCGTGTTCAGTTTGAACGTCAGCTAAGACGGGTGCAAAAAGATGTACTCCGGATGGGTGCGCTGGTAGAAAATTCTTGCTGGTTGTCTCGCAAGGCATTGTTTGAACGGGATTTGGCAGCAGCACAACAGATTTATCTGCAAGATAAGCAGATCGATCGCATGTATCGTCAAATCGAGCTGGACTGTATTAATCTGTTAGCGCTCCAGTCTCCGGTGACTCAAGATTTGCGGCTTTTAAGTGCGCTCATGCAACTCATTCGAGATTTAGAGCGCATTGGCGATTATGCCGAAGATCTGGGAGAAATAGCCATTAAGCTTTTCCCGTATCCCGTTCC
This sequence comes from Leptolyngbyaceae cyanobacterium CSU_1_4, assembly GCA_012034615.1. Classification (GTDB taxonomy): domain Bacteria; phylum Cyanobacteriota; class Cyanobacteriia; order Elainellales; family Elainellaceae; genus Timaviella. Next base: position 5,685 of record JAAUPA010000201.1, read on the forward strand.
TGCCTGTATGGAGCAGGTGCAAACAATGCTCGATCGCTGTCGGGCAATGTTGGCAATGGGGTTGGTGTCTCTTTCCAACCTAGATGCAGAGTCTGGTCTGGATTTGAAAATTAAAGATGATGCCGTCGATTCGGATTATGAGACGCTCTATAACCATTTGGCAGGACAAACTGATGTGAAGGGCACCATTGAACCGATCGTGTTGCTGGTGCTGGTCATTCGCCATTTAGAGCGAATGGCAGACCATGCCACCAATATTGGTAAGCGGGTTGCCTATATTGTGACGGGGCATCGCTAGGGAGGCACGATTGGTGGGCAAAGTAGGATGTACCCGGCAAAGGACAAAGTCTGGGGCTACAGGTTATTTTGAGCTAAAGATTATGGGGTGGCTTCCTTCGCTAGTTTTCTTGCTTTTAACTGTTCTAGCGCTTGCTTGACTTGTTCGTATCCGGCTGTGTTGCCCTGTTCTAAATAGCGATCGCTGCCAGCAGCAGATGCTGGGCGGCATTGTTGTCTTGGCGAAGGTTGGCAGTGACTAAACCCAAGTTGTGAAAGGCTTCGGCAAAGGTGGGGTCGAGCTGGGCAGCTTGGGTAAAGCGATCGCTTGCTGGTCGATATTTCCCTTGTCGGTAAGCCTCGCAGCCTTGCTGAAACTGAGCGGCGGCAGTGGCATTGAGGGTGGGCAGAGGATTAGGCGCGATTGGGTCGGCGAACAAGACAGCGAGGCTACCGGAGCCAGAATAGGCTTGAATCATGCTGCCTAAGCCAATAACCGCGACCATGCCAATGGCAATAATCCAAATCAGAAAGCTGCTGGTTTCCATGGTTTATAGGTTTCTGGGGCGATCGGCTTGGCTGTCTCCGCGAGGGTCGCGCGGTTCTTCGGGAATATCGTCTTCGTCAAAGCCCCAGTCTTCCTCCTCGGGTTGAGGCGCTGGAGCGGACTCAGGCGAAAAAGGGGGCACGATGACTCGATAATCAGCATCATAAACCTCATTGGATCGCTGGGGATTGGATCGCTGGGGATCAGCCTCCGCCTTTTCATAGCTCACCGAATAGAGAGAACCAGATTGTTTTTGGGTAACCGGGGCTTGCCTCACTTCAAATTCTGTTCGGACGGGGGGGCGAGGAGTGCCGCTAACGCGATCGGCTTCGGTGTAGCCGTCCCAGTTATCCCAGTCTTCGTCTGAGCGATCGGGGGGGGGCGGAAGCCGGGTGGGCGGAATTGAACGATGAGCCAGATGCAGGTGCAGGCGAGTCTTCCTCCCAATCGTCCCATTCTTCCAGAGTCTGTCGATGCTCCCAGTCGTCTTGGATGCGAGTTTTTGCTGCGCTAGGAGGATTGGCACGGGCTTCATTTCGCTTTGTCCAAGCTGCAACCCAGGGGCGGCTTTCAGTGGCCGGACGGCTGGCAGACGCGGGAGGACGCTGTTTGTTGGAACGGCGAACGGCAGTAAACCGAGATAGGCTAAATAGACTAGAAACAGCCAGAGTGGTGGCGGCTCCAGCCGCGATCGCGGTGAGCATCCAGAGAGCCAAGGGCAACGCCTGAGTATTGAGCCCTGCCACGACGAGGGGTAATACGGGCGACCAATTTTGTAAGGCAAAAAGCGCTAAACCAACCACAATCAGGAGCGGCAAAAATAACCGTGCGATCGCCATTAGCAAACCTCCCTTGGAATACAACGCCTGGAATACAATGCGATACGACCCTATTCTACAAATGTCCTTCCCAGCGCTTCAACGGCACACAATCCAGGTCTACTTGGTCGAGCGCCCGCGCCACGACAAAATCAACCAAGTCTTCGATCGTCTGAGGATTATGATACCAGGCTGGGATCGCCGGAACGATCCGGGCACCGGCTTCTGCCAAAGTGGTGAGATTTCGCAGATGAATGAGGCTAAATGGCGTTTCGCGAGGGACAATGACCAGCTTTCGTCCTTCTTTCAGTTGAACATCGGCTGCCCGTTCTAGCAGGTCAGAACTTAGACCTGCGGCTAGTTTGCCGACCGTACTCATGCTACAGGGCATGATGACCATACCCAGGGTGCGAAAAGAACCACTGGCAATGGTTGCGCCCACGTCTCCCCACGGGTGGCAGCGCAATTTACCGCCCGTCTCAACTCCGGCTTGCTGCCGCCAAAATTGTTCTTGCTGTGCCGCCTCCACAGGCATTCGGATATCGCTCTCGGCTTGCCAAACCAGGTAGGTGGACTTGGAAGCCACAAGTTCGATCGCCTGATCAGCAGCTAGCAAAAACTTGAGGGCACGAACGGCATAGATTAAGCCAGAGGCTCCGGTAATGCCGAGAATGAGAGGACGAGACGGAGTTGAAGGTGCAGAAGACACGAAGAGATTAAGAAAGATTACTTCTTAATCATACGGTTCTCCATCTCGACCGTTGGGATCTGCCAGGGCTTCTTCGGGGGTACTGGGTTCGTAGGGTTCATCGTCATCTAAGGCTTCACTGCCGCCGCCCACTGCCACCAAGTCAATTTGCTGGCGGTAGTAATCGACGCTCTTGACCTGAACTTCGACGCGATCGCCCAGTTTGTACTGTTTTCGGTTCTTTCGCCCAACTAGCTTTTGCTGCCGCGATCGATATTCATACCAGTCATCTTTCAGCGAGCTGACATGCACTAGCCCTTCTACCAACAGCTCTTCAATTTCGACAAAAAAGCCGTAGGATTGAACGCCAGTAATTAATCCGTGGAAGGTATTGCCCGTGTGCTGCTGCATGAAGTCGGCTTTTTTCAAACCTTCCAGGTCAGATTCGGCTTCTTGCGCTAGCTTTTCGCGCTCGGTCAGGTGCACCACAATGGGCGAAATTTGTTCTTCTAACTCGTTATGAATCTCTGTGGGGAGAACGTTCCAGCCAATTTGACCATGACAACTGCTGCTGCGCAAATCGACGGCTTCTTTAGAACGAGTCGTGCGGCGATCGCGCCCAAACTC
>JAAUPA010000202.1 GCA_012034615.1 Leptolyngbyaceae cyanobacterium CSU_1_4
TACATCAAGGTTGCCAACGTATTGCGGGTCTGGGTGACGGGTTGTAGCGGAGTCGTGGCTCCTAGCGCCAAGACTTCCGAAAACTTCAGCAGCTTCAGGGGTGCTTCAGGAAAAGCTTCGTCAGACAGCAAGATGACAAACTGAAGCGGCAAATCGGACAGGCTAGACCGAAGCCTATTGAAGGTCGCAAGGTTTTCAACAATCAGCGCGATCGCCCCACTGTCGTTTAAAATAAAGCGTAACTCCTCTGCCTCCGCCTGAGAACTCCGAACCACATTGACCGCACCCGCCAGCATCACGCCTTGATCTGCCACGAGCCATCGCGGGCAGTTGTCTGAAATCAGCGCGATTCGAGGCGGCACACCGGATCGATCGCCCGATGCATCACTGGCAGGAATCCCTAAGGCTTGCAATCCAGCGGCGAATTGCCGGATTTGCTGGTAAAGTTCGGCATAGGTCAGCTTAACAACAGGATTGGAGTGTGGATCATGAACGGCGGGGATAAGGGCAAACTTTTGGGCAGCGATCGCCCAAAGCTGGGGCAAAGACTGAACCTGTTGATAGTCCCCTGCGGCAGTTGATCCGAAACCTCTCGAAACAGAACCCTCAGCAGCCATGATGTTTAATCTCCTAACGTGGAAAGCAGTATTAAAACATTGTGTAGACATCTAAGATATCTAGATGAATCCTGACCAGAACTACCCCTAGCCTAGGGCTTGACGCACTAAAATAAGCAATTGAGATAGACAGTCAATGAAATTGTCAGTTCATTTCGGTTTTCGGTTGATTAGTTTTCGGTTCAGAAGCTGTCTGAAAAGTCAAAATTGCTATCCGATCGCCCGTTAACCCCTCATTCTGGGGGATCTAACGGGCGAGTGTAAGACACTCTGATACTTTTCAAACATCCTCTCATTGATCACTGGATTGATTAAAACGTACCTCACTGGAGTCAAAAGAATGCCAAAAGCAACTTGGAATGGAGCCGTCTTAGCCGAGAGCGATCGCTGTGAAGTGGTGGAGGGAAATTACTACTTTCCACCAGATGCCATTAAAACGGAATACTTTAAAAGCAGCGACACTCATACGACCTGCCCTTGGAAAGGCACTGCTAGCTACTACAGCATTGAGGTTGATGGAAAACCAATGCAGATGCAGCCTGGTACTATCCTCAAGCCAAAGATGCAGCCAAAAATATTGAGGGCTACATTGCTTTTTGGCGCGGCGTAAAAGTGGCAGCGTAGGCGATCGAGGCTTCAAGATTCGCGAACCTTGGAACTGTCACAAAACCCCAACCGTGTCACAAGATGCTGTCACACGATACAAAAATTGACCTTCTCAAGCGCTCTCCAGAGATGCATCGAATCCGAATAAAGGCATACTATCGGGTCAGAGCGACACAATGTTTAGAAAACTGGGCACCCTGGGCAGGATTATTCGTCAGTTAACACTCATTCGTCAATTAACGATGAAGTGGTAGCATAGACCATCAGAACTGAAAGGGGTCTACCCTAGAGCCTTTATCGGATTGCGGGTCAACGTTTAATATACAATTTCTCCTGATTAACTCTGTGAGGGTAATGCAACTAAGTCGTCCGCCCATTCAACCCATAGCCCCCGCAATTTTGGATGCGTTACCCAACCCTCCACTGCCGGAAGCGGTTTGCCCTCGACGCACGCGGCAACAGCTTGACCTCATGTTGCTGGCGATCGAAGCTTTAGATTTAGGGGGCGCAGAAGCCATGCTCACCGCTGCCCAAGAACTAGATTTGCAAAGCGTCATCAAAAATCGCGTTTCCTTCTGGCGACTGCGGGCAACCAACCCCCTGCGCCGCTATAGCCAACGTCGCCCGCTGACGTTGAATGAGGCAAAAGCGCTCGTTTTTATGACTTGCCACCTAGCTCGACGCATGACTGTTTTAATTCGGCAGATGCTCTTGGTATACGACCAACTTTTAGAAAAGCAGCTTCCTTTGGATCAACACATTCGCCTAGGCAGCTACTTAGAGCGGTTTCGCGCCCATTTTCGCTCTCGCATGAATCCGAAACGCACTGCTGTAATCGCCTACAACTCCGACGAAAAGCTCAATCAACTGGCAATGAGTTTACTTGGTCAACTTTTATTTTGTACGGGTGCGGCTGGCGCACAGCGTTTCTGGAGCAGTTTGTTTGATGGAGAAGCCTCATGACGATTCAACGGCAGTACAGCCTACCCAACTGCCAACTGATCATTGAGGGGCTTAGCCAAGATACGGCTGATGTGAGTGGTCGTCCTCCCATCTCGGTCGTGACGCACATGGAATGCCGAGTTGCAGGACACGATCGCCCTCTCATTGGCGGGAAAGAGCTTCTAGAGAGCCTGGTTAAGGCAGTCAGTGCCTATGCCCAAGAATATTTGAGCGGGATTCCCCATCCAGCAGCCCATTTGAAGCATCGCGGCACTCCTGAGTTAGTGCAGTTGCAAAGAGTAGATAGCAACTTGCATCGCCTGATGGTGCAGCCCCAAATTGATAATCCGATTGGCAAGGATAAGGCGAGGCTGCATCAAATGCCTACTACGCCTGCAACGCAGCTTGACCTGACCACAGTGCAGCTCTTTGATATGGTCGAGGCAGTTGACCAGTTTTTTGCTGATGCCCAGACGTTGCCTGAACTTTCATTAAATTTAACGCCCCTTTCTAAACGCTATGCGGCGGCACAAGAACCGATCGCCCAGCGGGCATTACCTGCGGCGTTGGGGCTATCGGGCTTAACGGTGGCGGCGATCGCGTTGTTCTATGTCCCCAACCCGCCCAACCGTCGTCCCCAGCCTGTGGCAGCCAATCCGGCTTTAACAAATCCCCTTGCCTCAGCCACTCCTAGCCCATCGATCGCTGTGAGTCCGTCTATCAATCCATCGGCAAGCCCCTTGGTCAGTCCAGCCAGTGTTGTGGCAGCCAGTCCCTTGGTTAGCCCCTCGGCGGGTAGCAGCGCGATCGCCAGCCCCAGCAGTTCTCCAGAAATAGATAGAATTCTCAACACTGCTCCTGAAATTACAGATCCCACTCAACTAGACTCGATCATTGTGGCGCTGCAATCCAAGCTATATAAAGGCTGGAACACCAAGCCACCCCAAAGCTTTACCACCAACCTAGAATATCGGGTGGGTGTGGCGGAAAATGGCGACATTTTGGGCTTTAAGTTTGCCAACGATGCCGCGCTAACCTACGTCAAGGAAACGCCTTTGCTTGATTTGCGCTATAACCCAACCGGCGCAACCCCCAGCCCCGTGCCCGTCGCTCAGCTTCTAGTGATTTTTAGACCCGATGGCATTTTAGAAATTAGTCCGTGGCACAGCACCGTTGAGAAGCCATCGCCCTAGTAGTTTGTCGAGGATGACATTGCGAAGATGGGTGGATGGGTGGATGGGTGGATGATTTGATGAGTGGATGGGTGGATGGGTGAGCACTTATCTACTCATCACTACCCATCTACTCATCAAATCAAAGCTGACACGCTAGTAGCCTTTAGAGAGTGCCGTCTGAGCCAGCGGTGGCTGTGCTAGCGGTAACTATATGCCTGGGGACCTGCCCAAATATTGGTGGTGACTTGTCCGTAGGTAATGGGGCGATCGCCTCTGACTAGATTCGTTTGACCATTGATTTTAACCGTATAAAAGTTCCAGTGAGGCTCACCCATCATTCCAGCTTGAAAAAGGACTTGATCAGGATAGGTCTGGCTCCAGCCCATCAGAATTGCATTGCTGTAGTTAATGGGCGAAGGAGCGAGCGTTTGAGTTTGGTTGGTGTGGCTATCCCAAATCACGGCAAAGTCGGAGGCAATGCTGCTGCCAAAGATGGATTCAAACTCTCTGGCGAGGAGGCGATCGCCTGTTTCTGACCAGGCAATTGGAATCAAGACGGCGATCGTTCCTGCCTGGTCAGACTCCTTGGCTGTGAAGGGAGAATTGGCAAACGGTGAAGATGCCATCAGGGTTTGCAAGGTGCCCGTGCGCAAGTTTTCAAGAAACAAAGCACTGACCACTCGGCTTTGCGTAAAGTGTACAGCGGGCTGCACCTGAATTCGGCTATATGCCGCGTACTGACCATTGGGCGAAACTAAGGATTGGCTGCGATAATAGCCATAGTGACCCGGCGCAGCGCCCCCACTCAGCGCCACGGAAGTGACCCAGTTCCAAGGAATAGGATGGGGGCTATTGAGCGGATCGAGCTGTACAGACTGTATATTCATTCCACAAAAGTACCCAGCGTGAAGAGGTCAGGGTCAGTAAGGAAGAAACTATGGTACGTAATCAATCAGACATTGAGCTAACCTGAGGATTAAGAATCGTGAACCGTCTGATCCGCATCCGTTCAAAAGCCAAGTCACGATTAGGTTGATAGGAGCAAGGTTTGTCGAGAAGGTTTGTCGAGGATGAGCGCTGCTTAATCGCTGTATTCTGCCTCAATCTAGGCTGCTAAGGTTAATGGGGTCGGGCTGATGTCTAAACTTGCAGAACCTTACAATTCGCTGTATTTTTTCTAAAAATAACATTTTTCTAAGAACAACCTTGAAATGAGATAACGTCTGATGAGTCTTAATCTCACTTTTGAGGATCAACGAGGGTCCAGTTCATGGCGAATCCAGTTACTCAGCCTTCTGAAAGAGTCGAAACCCATTCCCGTAAATCTGAATCTAGGGGAGGATTTTTGCTGGTATCAATTTTTCGGCTCCTCCTTCTGGGGGTAAGCGGTAGCCTGGCGGCATTACTGGGAGTGGCGATCGCCCAGTTCTATCCAGACCCATCTCAAGAGCCGCCTATCGTGGAAAAGGCGGTGCGTCAGGCTCAAAACTGGGTGAATCAACAAAAACAAGCCTTGTTCCCCGCGCCCCAGCCTGCCGTTGTGCCGTCTCCCGCCAGCCCGATCGCGCCTTCAATTCGTCAGTTGCCCCCGTCCTCTACACCCCTCTCTCAGGCTGAGCGCGATAAACTTCAGGCAGAACTGGCACAACTTCGGGCGCAGCTCAGAGGCTTAGGCGATCGCGCTGCCACCATCGAAACTCAGCTTGGCGCTGCTGCCCCAGCCCCCCCAGAGAAAGCCTTAATGGTGACCTTGCCAAGCGACACTCTGTTTGATGCCACCCAAGCCAGTCTGCGCCCCGAGAGCCTCCCCATTCTGGATAGCTTGATTAGCGATCTCCAGCGCTATCCCGGTGCTACGGTGCGGGTATCGGCTCATGTAGACGAGCAAGGTGCCGTGGAAGCCGATCGTTCCCGTTCTTTTGAACAAGCAAAAGTTGTTAAGCAATATTTAAGTAGCAAGTTGGACGACACGTATCAATGGGTGGCGATCGGCTATGGTCATAGCCGTCCTTTGGCAGCAAATAGCGCTCAAGGCAATCCCTTGCCAGGATCTCAAGGCGATCGCCAACGCAACCGCCGGATTGAAATTGCGATCGAGCCTCAATAACCTTAGGCTTGCTGAGGGAATCGACTAGAAAAACCTCTGCCCAAAACCCTCTGCTAAAAGCAAGGGCTTTGAGAAAGGGCTTTGAATTGAGAAGAAGCTTGGCACAGGTTCATCTTGGTTTTGACCCTACCTTTTTAAAACTTCTTTAAAAACTTCTGAATGAAAATTGTCTTTTTAGGAACGCCTCAATTTGCAGTGCCCACCCTAGAACGCCTGCTGAACAGCAAAACTTTTGAAGTAGCGGCAGTGGTGACCCAACCCGACAAGCGACGGGGGCGCGGCAACGACCTGATGCCCTCCCCGGTCAAAAGTGTGGCTGTGGCACATCAAATTCCGGTGTGGCAACCGCAGCGCATTAAAAAAGATGTAGAAGTTTTGGAGCTGTTGCAGTCAGCAGAGGCAGATGCCTTCGTGGTGGTGGCATATGGACAAATTCTCTCTCCAAAAATTTTAGAGATGCCGCGCCTGGGATGCATTAATGGGCACGGTTCTTTATTGCCGCAATATCGGGGAGCCGCGCCTATTCAGTGGTGTTTGTATCAGGGCGAAGCGGAGACCGGGATTACGACCATGCTGATGGATGCGGGCATGGATACGGGAGCAATGCTGCTGAAAGGAATTACACCGCTCGCCCTTTTCGACAATGCCCAAGATCTCGCCAAAACCCTGTCTATCCTCACTGCCGATCTGATGGTAGAGACACTACTAGGACTGGAACAGGGCAGCATTCAGCCGATTCCTCAAGATCATGAGCAAGCCACCTATGCACCCCTAATTCGGAAGGAAAACTATGGGTTAGATTGGACAAGAGGGGCGATCGCGCTGCATAACCAGGTGCGAGGCTTTTATCCTAACTGTGTGACAACCTTTCGGGATCAGCCTCTGAAAGTAACCGCCACAGTGCCGCTAAACGGCGATCGCGCTGCATTGCCGCCCGAACTTCGGCAATATGAGGGAACAGATAGCCTGGATGCGCCGGGAACCGTGGTAGAGCTACTCAAAAACCAGGGGGCGATCGTGCAAACCGGAGCCGGGAGATTATTGCTGAGAGAAGTGCAAATGGCGGGCAAGCGATCGCAATCGGGCTGGGACTTTGTCAACGGAACGCGCCTGCAAGTTGGCGAACTATTGACCACAAAATAGATCAATAATTACCAAATCAATAATTACCAAATCAACGAATTACGGCGGACCAACAATTGAGCACGCAGGAGGAAGTTCAGTCGAACCAAAAACAGGCGCCGGATCAAGTCCGGCGATTTGCTGAAACTGAGTTGGAGTCAGGGTGCTGACGATAGGCTGATTTTCCCAGACTCTTAACTTGTCATGGACTTTTATCAAAAAACTCACCCCGCGAACCAACGGGATCGCCAACCAAGCATCCACCAAAGTTTCAATCAGCGCTAACTCAATCAGAGGACGAGGATATCGTTGCAAGAGCTCTTCTAAATAGCCATCAAAGCGCACCGCTTCGTCGCCGCCTAAGTGATAGCTGCTAACAATATGCTTGACCCGCTGTCGGCTTAACTGTTCCCAGATTTCCATTGAAACCTCAGTTCAACATTCTGTGAGAGGATAGGAGCCTAAGCCAAATGACTAATGCTTACATTAACTCCCTTGAAAGATTACAGAACAAAGCTACCTAAAAGAATATTTACAAAAAATATTTACAAGATCAGCAGACTCATTCGCAATCAAAGTATCTAACATTTCAAGACTGGTTTATAAATTTAATCTTAAACTTTTTCTTGAAAATCTTAAGAATATTGCCGACTCAAATCATGATGCTCTAGACACAATCACCAAACCTATGACTGGAGAAGAATTACAGCAGCTCTTTTTAACTAAATGGGGACATTCTTATGATGTCCAAATTCGGCGTGTGCAGCAGAAAATGCTGGTTCAGATTATGTGGAAATACTTGGAGCAAGCCTCTTTTCCCATGACTGAAGCAGAGTATTTGGCTCATTTAGATACGGTGGCAAGCTACGTTAGCGCTTGGGGTGGAGATCTTCAAGTGCAGCGCTTTATTGCCCAAACCCGCGATCGCCCGCGTCTGGGCAAAGCCGTCAGCATTCCCATAGATCTAGGCGCAAGAGCTTCAGAATGGCTGCTAGAAGAGTTTTAACGCCCAATTTAACGCCCAATCATTTTCACCATGCCAATGCCGCCAAAGTACAACCCCAGCACCGCTCCACCCAGCAAGCTTTGAGTCACCGGATCAGTCGAAGGCGTGAGCACCGCCCCCAAAATAGCAGCCCCCAAAATTACATAACGCCAGCCCGACAGCATTTGCTTGGATGAAACAATGCCAATTAAGCCCAACAAAAGCTGAATGACCGGAATTTGAAACGCTAGCCCCGTGCTGAACAGCAACAGCAACACAAACTCAAAGTAACGCTCGATCGACCAGAGTTGTTCTACAACCCCTTCCCCATAATTAATAAAAAAGTTAAGCGCTGCCGGGATCAATAGAAAATAGGCAAATGCCAAACCCCCAGCAAACAAAAACGTCGAGCCAAACACAATGGGGGCAATAAACTGTCGCTCTTTGCGAGTCAGCCCTGGCAAAACAAATTGCACAATTTGATAAAGGATAAAGGGACTAGCCACCAAAATTCCGCTATAGCCTGCCACCTTAAGCGACACAAAGAAATATTCGCCCGGAGCCAATTGCAAAAACTTGACTCCCTGTGCCGGAACCTCTAGTAAATGAACGATCGGATTGACAAAGGCAAAACAGCCAATCACACCCACCACGACCGCAATCAGCGCATAAAAAATCCTTTGTCGCAATTCTTCCAGGTGATCAAACAACGACATTTCGACTTCATCGGGCAAATCATTATCGGGCAAATCGTGATCTCGCGCTGGATCAGGCGGCGCGATCGAGTTGTCGTTTGGAGGGGTGGCGGTGATCCCATTGGGTTGAGGAGCTGAGTCTAATTCTGAAGGTGCAGTCATCGGAGAGGGGACTCTGGAGTTATTGGCTCTATTTTACAGAAGAGTTTAGCCTTGGGTGGGCGATCGCCTAGCAACCCCATAGATACAAACCATCACCGCAATACCTACGCTCAACCCCAAGCCCCCACTCCCACTTCTTAAGCCCCCCGGAATCAGCGTATAAAGTTCTGCCACGATGAGCCACAGCAAAGCCCCCGCTACAGAGCCAATGATTGTAC
>JAAUPA010000203.1 GCA_012034615.1 Leptolyngbyaceae cyanobacterium CSU_1_4
CTAGTGCAGACAAAAATGCCTGCCCTACGGTTTCCACCATGATTTCAGAAGCCCTTTTCCTGTGGGCAATGTGTCATTCTAGAAAATTTTATGAAAAGCTAAAAAGACTTTTTAATACAGTTGAAAATCCTCTACAGAACCATCATTAGAGCGAATTCGGACTCGGAAGGGCGCACCATTGGCTTCACCCTCCACCACCCAATTTTGATTATTGCGCTCAATTCCTGTAATTTCAACGATCTCTGAGTAAGGATCGTCAATGCCCAACTGATCCCCTACTGCATCTCTGGCAATGTCTTCGGCATCTTGCCGATCGCCCACCCGATCGCCGCCATTGCGCTCGCCCCGATAAAAGCGATCGTCCGAGTCGTCATTACTTTCAAAGCGATCATTTTCAAAACGATCATTGCGATCGCCGCGATCCTCTTCAATTCGATACAGTTCCACATTGCGAGAAGAATCACTGTAATCGCATCCCACCGTGTAGTCATCGCCGCTGCGAGTCACCCGCATAATCACTTCAGTGCCGCCAGAGTGATCATTGGTTTCCAAAATATCGACTACCCGCAACCCGCGATCGCGCACTTCCGAAGTACAGATTGACTCAGCCCGACTCGACTGAGCGATTTGTAATGCTGGCTGGAATCTTAAACTTGTGTTTGCTGTCAATACAGGACTAGAAGCCGAAGCCGTTTCGAGGGAAAGGACTGCCAGGAGAGGTAAAAGTACGTTCATAAGTCGCTGCGGATACAAGACAGGTGGACTGTTCCTTAGACCGCTGGCGATCGGGAAGGTTCCTCAAAGTTCCCGGCTGTCATAAATCTTTATGTGCCTCCTTTAGGGCGAGCGTTGGGATCAGGTTTAAGAGCGCGATCGAGCGTGCTTCTAGCAGTTTCTGCCTGAGATTTAGCTTCGCGGTATCTAATATTGGCTTGGGCAAAAGTCTTCAGCACCTTAAAGCCCTCTTTGAGCTTGGTCACTTCTGCTTCAGAAATCAGATCGTCAGAAAACAACAGATCGACCAATGCCCGAATTTCTAGCGCCTCTTGCTTCGACTCTTGAGTTTTGAGTTTAAGGGTAGCGAAGTTATTTAAGGTCTGGACTGCTTCTACAATTTCGTCGTCTTCGGGCGAACTGACACCACTTTCTCGGACTTCAATAAAATCATCAGGTCCAAACCCATCTTCCAAATTGGTGCTGAGCTTCTCTTCGTTCAGCAGCTTCATCAGTTTGTCCATGGCTTTATCGCGGGACTTCGCCGAATCTTTGCCTGGGACATCAATCACAACTTCCGGATCTTCTTTGAGCGTGTACTTAACCATGGGGCAGTTCTCTAGAAAAGGACAGACAGGGGCGTATTCTCAAGAATAGAGTGATATCGAAAAAATACGAGGTAGGAAAATTTTTAATTCCAGGCACTAGAACTAATGTTCTATTATAGAGGCATCCACGAATTGGGCAACTCCTCTAGAGCGATCGCCGCTTCAAGCATCAGTTCATCAACTTAGCAACAAAATGTTACTTCCCTAACCCGATAGAGAACCGCTTTATCCCCTCAGAATCCTTGATAATGATGGATCGGAGATGAGTGATCTTACGTGGGACGATTTGAAGCGATCGGTATCAGCTAAAACCTTTATTAAGGACTGCCCTTTAGCTGCCTTCCTCGTTAGAGAATTCTATGTTGAGGTAAAGACCTAAGTTAGAAACTAGATTAGGATATCTAAAAAAATGCACAGCAATAACCTGCCACCCAAACAGGGTCTATACGACCCCCAGTTCGAGCACGATGCCTGTGGTGTGGGGTTTATTGTCCAGATGAAAGGGCAGAAGTCACACGACATCATTGAGCAAGCCTTGACAATTTTGTTGAACCTAGACCATCGCGGGGCGTGTGGGTGTGAAACGAACACGGGCGATGGTGCGGGTATTTTGATGGGTGTGCCCCACAAGTTTCTGAAAAAAGTGGCGGCAGCAGAAGGCGTAATGCTCCCCGAAGCTGGGGAATATGGTGTAGGCATGATTTATTCTTCGCCTGATGCTAATATTCGCGCTAAAAGCCGTCAGATTTTTGAGCAAATTGTAACGACAGAAGGCTTGAAGGTGCTGGGCTGGCGCAATGTGCCTACCGATCATTCTTCCCTGGGGAATACGGCAAAGTTGAGTGAGCCGTTTATGGAGCAGGTGTTTATCCAGCGGCTTGCCGAGATGGATGAGGTGGCGTTTGAGCGGAAGCTGTACGTCATTCGGAAGCTAGCGTTTAAGGCGCTGCGGGCATCGGGAGAGAATTCTTGCTGGTATCCCTCAAGCTTGTCTTGTCGGACGATGGTTTATAAGGGAATGTTGATGCCTGTGCAGGTGGGGCAGTATTACCCAGAATTGCATGATCCTGATATGGAAAGTGCTTTGGCGCTGGTGCATTCGCGGTTTAGTACCAACACGTTTCCGAGCTGGGAGCGATCGCACCCTTATCGCTACATTGCCCACAATGGCGAAATCAACACGATGCGCGGCAATATTAATTGGATGATGGCGCGGCAGTCGATGTTTGAATCGGAATTGTTTGGCGAGGATATGAAGAAAATCCAGCCCGTCATCAACGTTGAGGGTAGTGACTCTACCATTTTTGATAACGCTCTGGAGCTATTGGTGCTGTCGGGGCGATCGCTTCCCCATGCCATGATGATGATGATCCCCGAACCGTGGACGGCTCACGAGTCGATGAGCGATGAGAAAAAAGCGTTTTATGAGTATCACTCGTGCTTGATGGAACCGTGGGATGGTCCTGCCTCGATCGCCTTTACCGATGGCTCGATGATTGGGGCAGTGCTTGATCGGAATGGTCTACGTCCTTCGCGCTACTACATTACTAAAGATGATCTCGTGATTCTGGCATCGGAGGCGGGCGTTTTGCCCATTGAGCCAGAGCGGGTGGCGGCAAAGGGTCGCCTGGAGCCGGGGCGGATGTTCTTGGTGGATACCAGTCAGGGGCGAATTATTGCCGATGATGAAATTAAGAATCAGATTGTCAAGGAGCATCCTTACCGAGAGTGGATCAATCAACACATGGTTGAGATTGCCCAGTTGCCGGATGCGCCCGCCGCGATCGAAGAAATTTCGTCGGCAGATTTAACCACGCTCATTCAGCGTCAGATGACGTTTGGCTATACGTTTGAGGATCTGCGCTTGCTGCTGACTCCCATGGCGCGGGATGGCGTAGAGGCGATCGGGGCAATGGGAGCAGATACGCCGTTATCCGTGTTGTCCGATCGCCCCAAGCTTTTGTACGACTACTTTCAACAGCTTTTTGCGCAGGTCACTAATCCGCCGATCGATTCGATTCGGGAAGAGATTATTACCTCGGCGGAAACAACGATCGGGTCTGAACGCAATTTGCTGAAGCCGGAACCCGAAAGCTGTCACTTAATTGAGCTAAAAACGCCAATTTTAAGCAATGCTGAACTGGCGAAGTTAAAATACGTTTCGGAAAACGGATTTAAGTCGGTGACGCTGCCGATGGTGTTTGATCCTCAAACGGGTGTGCAAGGGTTAGAAGCGGCGATCGCTGAGATTTGCATCCAAGCCGATCGGCAGATTGAAGATGGCACCAATATTCTGATTTTGAGCGATCGCGCGGTTAATGCCACAAATGCTCCAATTCCCGCTCTGCTTGCAGTTTCGGGTCTTCATCATCACTTGATTCGCACAGGCAACCGTACCCGCGTGGGGCTAGTTTTAGAATCTGGCGAACCCCGCGAAGTTCATCACTATGCCCTTTTAATTGGCTACGGCTGCGGCGCGATTAATCCCTATCTCGCTTTTGAAACGCTAGACGATATGATTCAGCAGGGTTTGCTGGTGAATGTGGATTACAAAACGGCTTGTAAAAACTACATCAAAGCGGCAACGAAAGGCGTGACAAAAGTGGCTTCTAAAATTGGTATCTCAACGATTCAAAGCTACCGAGGCGCACAGATTTTTGAGGCGGTTGGTTTGAATGCAGCCGTGATCGATCGCTACTTCACCTGGACAGCCTCGCGGATTGAAGGGGTCGATTTGGCGGTGATTACCCAAGAAGCGCTGCTTCGCCACAGCCACGCTTTCCCCGATCGCCAAGTCAACGGGCATACCCTAGATGTGGGCGGCGAATATCAATGGCGGAGGGAAGGCGAGGCGCATTTATTTAGTCCTCAAACCATCCACACGCTGCAAAAAGCGGTACGCACGGATGACTACGCAGTGTACAAACAGTATGCCGCGCTGGTGAACGAGCAAAACCAAACTCATTACACACTGCGAGGATTGCTGGAGTTTAAGCAACGGGAAGCCGTGCCGATTGAAGAAGTAGAGTCGGTGGAATCTATTGTGCAACGGTTTAAGACAGGCGCAATGAGCTATGGCTCGATCTCGCAGGAGGCGCATGAATCATTGGCGATCGCCATGAACCGCATTGGCGGCAAATCTAACACGGGCGAAGGCGGCGAAGATCCCGATCGCTACACTTGGACGAACGAGCAAGGCGACTCTAAAAACAGCGCCATTAAACAAGTTGCTTCGGGTCGGTTTGGCGTGACCAGTCTGTACTTGTCCAAAGCTCAAGAACTGCAAATCAAAATGGCGCAGGGTGCAAAACCGGGCGAAGGCGGACAGCTTCCTGGCAAAAAAGTTTATCCCTGGATTGCCAAAGTGCGCCACTCTACCCCTGGAGTCGGGCTAATTTCCCCACCACCCCACCACGATATCTACTCGATCGAAGACCTCGCTGAGTTAATCCATGATCTTAAAAATGCTAACCGCGAAGCCCGGATCAGCGTCAAATTGGTGTCTGAAGTCGGAGTAGGGACGATCGCCGCTGGCGTTTCTAAAGCCCATGCAGATGTGGTGCTAATTTCTGGCTACGATGGCGGCACGGGTGCCTCTCCCCAAACCTCTATCAAACACGCCGGATTACCTTGGGAGCTGGGGCTGGCAGAAACCCATCAAACCCTGGTGCTCAACAACCTGCGTAGCCGGATTGTAGTGGAGGCAGACGGGCAAATGAAAACGGGGCGAGATGTGGTGATTGCGGCGCTGTTGGGTGCTGAAGAGTTTGGCTTTGCCACTGCGCCTCTGGTCACTTTGGGTTGCATCATGATGCGCGTTTGCCATCTCAACACTTGCCCCGTCGGCGTTGCCACCCAAGATCCGCATCTCCGCAAAAACTTTACAGGCGATCCGGCACACACTGTGAACTTCATGCGATTCATTGCCCAAGAAGTGCGGGAATGGATGGCGCAGTTGGGCTTCCGCACCCTGAATGAAATGGTGGGGCGAACGGACGTGCTGGAGGCAAAACAAGCCGTTGAGCATTGGAAGGCGAAGGGCTTGGATTTCTCGAAGATTCTCTATCAGCCGCAGGTGGGCGAGGATGTGGGGCGTTACTGCCAAATTCCTCAAGATCATGGATTAGAGAAATCGTTGGATATGACGAAGCTGCTGGATCTGTGTGAGGGAGCGATCGCCCACAAAAAACCTGTTAAAGCGACTCTGCCGATCCAAAACGTCAATCGTGCTGTTGGCACTATCTTGGGTAACGAAATCACCAAGCGCCACTGGGAAGGACTGCCCGAAAACACGGTGCATCTTCACTTCCAGGGCAGCGCGGGGCAAAGCTTTGGGGCATTTGTGCCGAAAGGCGTAACTCTCGAACTCGAAGGCGACACCAACGATTATTTGGGCAAAGGACTTAGCGGCGGCAAAATCATTGTCTATCCACCTGCTGCCTCCACCTTCGCTGCCGAAGAAAACGTCATTGCGGGTAACGTTGCCCTCTATGGCGCAACCGAAGGCGAGGTGTACATTCGAGGCACTGCCGGAGAGCGGTTCTGTGTACGCAACTCTGGCGTTAGTGCGATCGTGGAAGGGGTGGGCGATCACGGCTGCGAATACATGACTGGAGGAAAAGTCATCGTTTTGGGCATGACCGGACGAAATTTTGCGGCGGGTATGAGTGGCGGCGTGGCGTATGTTCTGGATGAAACGGGCGACTTTGCAACCCGCTGCAACACCCAAATGGCAGATTTAGAGAAAGTCGGAGATCCTGAAGAAATTGATGATCTCTATCAACTGATTCAGCGCCATGCTGATTTAACCCAAAGCCAAAAAGCCCAAAAAGTTCTCGTCCAATGGGACACGATGCTGCCTAAATTTGTCAAAGTGATGCCCAGAGATTACAAGCGTGTTTTGCAGGCTGTGGCAAAAGCAATGGCGGATGGATTGAGTGGCGATGAAGCTTTGACGGCGGCATTTGAAGCGAACGTCCAAGATGTCTCCCGCATCGGTGGTAGCTAAATGTTGCTTTAAAACGCAGAGCTTGGGCACAAGAAAAAACTTAAATCTGAGAATCTACAACAGGATTATGGGAAAACCAACTGGCTTTATTGAATATCTCCGCGAACTGCCTTCCGATCGCCCTCCTCTAGAGCGCATTCACGATTGGGATGAGATTCACGAGCATTTACCCGAAGATAAGCTGCGGACTCAAGGGGCGCGCTGCATGGATTGTGGCATTCCTTTTTGTCATAGCGGCACCCTGATCAGTGGCATGGCAAGCGGTTGCCCGATTAATAACCTGATTCCTGAGTGGAATGATTTGGTTTATCGGGGGCTATGGGAAGATGCACTCGATCGCCTTCACAAAACGAATAATTTTCCTGAGTTTACGGGGCGGGTTTGTCCTGCGCCTTGCGAAGGTTCCTGTGTGTTGGGCATTAATAATCCGCCTGTCACCATTAAAAATATTGAATGCTCTATTGTCGATAAAGGTTGGGATGAGGGCTGGATTAAGCCTATTCTGCCGACTCGTCGCACAGGAAAGAAAGTCGCTATTATTGGCTCTGGTCCGGCAGGTTTGAGTGCGGCGGCACAGCTTAATCAGGCGGGGCATTGGGTAACGGTGTTTGAACGGAGCGATCGCCCGGGTGGGTTGCTGATGTACGGCATTCCCAATATGAAACTTGAAAAAGAAAGCGTCGTATTGCGTCGAATTAAACTTTTAGAAGACGAAGGCGTGACTTTTCAGTGCAACACAGAAGTGGGTAAAGATTTACCGACCGAAACGTTGCTAAAAGAATACGATGCGATCGTTCTGTGTACGGGAGCGACTAAGCCGAGGGATTTGCCTTTGGAAGGTCGGGATCTGAAGGGAATTCATTTTGCGATGGATTTTCTGACCGCGAATACGAAGGCTGTGATGAACCCTGATGATCACGCTAATTTTATCTCAGCTAAAGGTAAAGATGTCGTGATTATTGGCGGCGGTGATACGGGCACAGACTGCGCGGGTACTTCCATTCGCCACAACTGTAAGAGCCTGGTTCAACTCGAAATTTTACCCAAGCCGCCCATGACCCGCGATGCCAATAATCCTTGGCCCGAATGGCCAAAGGTATACCGCGTAGACTACGGGCAAGAAGAGGCGGCGGCTACGTTTGGCGATGATCCACGGGGTTATTTGACGACTGCGACTCGCTTTGAAGGCGATGAGAACGGGCACGTTAAGGCGGTGCATACGGTGCAAGTCGATTGGCAGAAGAATGACAAAGGACAGTTTATTCCAGCGCACGTACCGGGATCTGAGCAGGTGTTACCCGCACAATTGGTGCTGTTGGCGATGGGCTTTTTGGGGCCGGAGCAGCCGTTGTTGGATGCGATCGGCGTTGAACGAGACGCACGCAGCAATGTGAAGGCAGAGCATGGCAACTATACGACTAGCATTCCGGGGGTGTTTGCGGCGGGCGATTGTCGGCGGGGGCAGAGCCTGGTGGTGTGGGCGTTTAATGAGGGTCGCGGTGTGGCAAGGGAGTGCGATCGCTATTTAATGGGGAGTACGGATTTGCCTTAATCGGGTAATTTTTTTGGTCAGGACAAGGGGCGTAAGCTCCTTGTTAGGCTGCTTGTCATAACGTTTGAAGTAAGTTAAAAGCAAGAGCCTTGCAATTGGCTGTGTATGATTGAAACCGTCTACATTGAAACCAGCATCTTAGGCTATCTGACTGCTCGCCCTAGTCGGGATCTTATTGTGGCTGCCAATAGTGATGAGATTACAAGGGAGTGGTGGGATACGCGCCGTAATGACTTCCAACTCTACTTTTCCCAAGCAGTCATCAAAGAAAC
Organism: Leptolyngbyaceae cyanobacterium CSU_1_4; assembly: GCA_012034615.1. Lineage (GTDB taxonomy): Bacteria > Cyanobacteriota > Cyanobacteriia > Elainellales > Elainellaceae > Timaviella. The sequence continues at coordinate 8,155 of JAAUPA010000203.1, forward strand.
TTCCCAGGGAGATGCTGCGATCGCATCTCAACGCCTCAAAATCATTCGTAATTCTGCCTTACTTGACTTGAATCAATCTGTGCTTGATTTAGCAGAACAATTCTTGGAGCGCAGTAACCTTCCCGCAAAAGCTGATGTTGATTCGGTTCATATCGCAGCCGCAACGGTTCACGGCATGAACTATCTGCTGACATGGAACTGCAAACACATTGCTAATGCTCAAATTCAGAGAAAATTAGCGGAGATCAGTTTTGATTTTGGCTACGAGCTACCGATTCTTTGTACACCTTATGAACTTCTTGGAGGTTAATTATGTTTCAAGATGAGATTGTAGAAGAGATTCTTGACTGCTCCCCGGCATAAATGCACAGGGATTCTAAAAGGCTGTTACGAAGCAGGCTGAAGCCGTGCTTCTCCACCTTTCTTCCTGCTTCGTTGACT
>JAAUPA010000204.1 GCA_012034615.1 Leptolyngbyaceae cyanobacterium CSU_1_4
ACTCTCCAGCCAGTTTATTCGTAATTTAGGATGGCTTAGCATCGCAGAGATGGTTATTCGCGTCTCTCGATTAGTCACAACAGTTCTGCTTGCCCGCTTTCTGTCACCCTATGATTATGGGCTAGCGGCAGTGGTGTTAAGCACCAATGAGTTTGTCCAAGTCTTCACTCGCTCTGGCATTGGGGCGAAGTTAATTCAAGTCGATGAGGAAAGATTAGAATCTTTGACAACGTCGGCGTATTGGCTAAATTGGCTAATTTGTGGCAGCTTATTCATCATTCAATGTCTCATCTCCTTCCCAATCGCTTGGCTATATCATGATCCCAAAATTGCGCTGCCGATCTGCACGATCGCAGGGGTCTACTGCATCATTCCCATCGCCTACATTCAAGAGACCTTAATTCATCGAGAAAATCGCATGAAGACGGCGGCAATTGTTAGTAGTGTCCAAGTTTCAGTCGATAATATCTTGACAGCAATCTTGGCATTATTGGGCTTTGGAATGTGGGCGATCGTATTGCCAAAAGTTTTGGTGGCACCAATTTGGGCCATTATGATTTGTCGTTCCCATCCTTGGCGACCTGGTAGATTCTCGACGAAACATTGGCAAGAACTGTATCAGTTTGGGCGCAGCGTCTTGGGTATTGAGTTGTTAAAAACGCTGCGCAATAATTTAGACTATTTGCTAGTTGGTGCGTTAATTGGAATCAAAGAACTAGGAATTTATTATTTCGCTTTTAATGCCGGATTAGGAATTAGTCTGAGTTTTATCAACGCAATTAACCTGTCTCTCTATCCCCATCTTTGCGCCGCACGGCTTAATTGGGAACAATTCAAACAGCGTTACTTTAGCAGCTTCAATATCATTACCTTGGTCATTGTTCCTATCGTTCTGCTCCAGTCTTTTTTGGCTCCCTTTTATGTTCCCATCATCTTTGGACAAAAGTGGGTCGTTGCCGTTCCTATTTTAATTCTCATTTGTCTCTCTGCAATTCCTCGCCCCTTTGCTGGCTCTGCTTCCAATCTCCTTCTAGCCATAGACAAGCCAAATCTTGACTTGGCAGCAAGTGGTCTGTTCACCCTAATTTTTTCGGTAGGTCTCTTCATTGGTGCAAACTGGGGCGTGCTTGGAATCGCGATCTCTGTCTTAATCAGCCACGCTGTCTTTCAATCTTTATTCACAATTTGGACAACCCAATACGTTTTTCCCTCGTCTAAAGTCTCGCACCCTTAACATTACGCTGCTTTCCTTCTCTTTATTCTTCACAGTCTTTATTCTTCACAGTCTTTATTCTTCAAAACTCTTTATTCTTCAAAGCCATGTCAGGATTCTACGTCACCTTCGGTCGCCCTTCTACCCATCGCATTCAAGCAGCGGCTCAACGTCTGGTTTGTTCGCCTCAGGATGCCATTGAAACAATTGTTGAACTAGACTGCGCGATCGCCTGGGTCAGTCAAGATCCGAGTGCTCTGTTTGCGCCCGCCCATCATTCAGCCACGGGTGTTTGGATCATGACTGCTGGGCGTGTGGCTTGGGAGGAAGCAGAATGGAGGCAGGCAGAGCAGTTGACGAGTTATACAGGCGGATTAAGCAATCGTCTTTTGCTCGATCGATACTTAGCAAAAGGAATTGCCGGAATTGAACGACATAATGGTGCCGCGATCGTCTTGATTTATGACCGCGCGATCGCCTTGTCCATCTTTTAACCGATCAATTTGGTTTCTATCCGGCGTTTCTATACCGTTCGCATCAAGTTAAACAATGCGTTATTTCCTCTTTTCCAGATGCGATCGCCGATGATTCAGAATTGAAGACTACACTAGATCCTGTATCAATGGCAGAGTTTCTTTGCGAATGGAAAACAACACCGCCCCACACCTATTACCAAGAAATTAAATATGCTGGAGCCGCAAATCATTGGACTTGGAACTTGGTAGATCAAACTTGTCAATCGCGCACGTACTGGCGACCGTTCCAAACCGAGTTTTTCCCTGATCTCAATACGGCTGTTGCGCACCTAACTCCAGCCGTTCATCATGCTATTCAAATTCGTACCCTTCCTCGACTTTCCCCCGTTGCAACCTACATTAGTGGTGGCATGGATTCACGAGTGATTGCCTACGCGGCTCATGACCCGAACGACATGATCGGACTTAACCTTTATGATGTGCCTAACCGAGAGGTGGCGATCGCTCGTCAAATTTGCCAAGCAGCAGGCATTGAATATGTCGGTCATGCCAGAGAAGCCGACTATTATCCTAAATGGATGCGACGTGGCATTGAAATTTCGGGTGCCATGTGGTCAGTTGAAGATAATCATTTTATGGGTACGCTAGATACGCTGCAACAGCGCAAAATTCAAACCGTTCTCGCAGCATTTCCAGTCGATGTATTATTCAAAGGCGTTTGCCTAGAACAACAATACATCCAGTTTTTAGGGCGCAACTTGCCCTTTTTTCAATTTACTCATCACCGATCGCCCGGATTTATGATGGAATCTCCTGCGCGAATGCCTCCTCCAGAATTTGCTGCCGCAATGCAAGTTCGTTTGCAGGACTGGTGGGGTGAACTGCCGACAGTTCTCAAGACGGAACGCGATCGCCTACAAGTCGAAGATTTACGCAATCGTCCCTGCTGCTATCAACCGGGCGTGTCCGATAACATGATGTTTCGGGTGGTGCCTTACGATATTTTTCTGGGCGATCGGGCGATCGCAGATTGCTACAGCAGAATTCGTCCCCAGTGGAAAATTAACGCCACACTTTGGAGCCGCGTCGTTGCCGAAATTTGCGGTCGAGAGATTGTTGACTCAACGCGAAACTGGCGACCGGGAGCCAGCAATTCTGAAAAGTTTTTTGTCTTTGCCCGCGATTGGCTCCAACGAAAATTGAAATCTTCTCGCGAACATCAGGGCGTTGCGACTCAGGGATCTTGGTCAAACTTGGGCTGGTATGCCACCCATAGTGAAACGCTGCGCGAGATGTGGAATGGGGTCGAGGAGAGCGATCGCCATCTCATCAGCCAACTCTGGGGCAGCAATCCTTGGAGTATTCCCTTGGAGGAATGGTCGCACAAACCGACCTTAAATCGATCCGGACAAGCCCACAACAATTCGCCCTATGCTCTATTCCGGCTCTTGACCTTGGTGAATTATTTATCTATTCGTCGATCGCGTTCTAAAGCTCTTGTAGGTCAGTGAAAACCATGAAAAAAGTATCCGTTATTATTCCAGTTTACAACGTTGAACCATACATCGCTCAAACATTAGAATCGGTCTTGGCACAAACTTATACCAATTTAGAGATCATTATTATTGATGATGAAACCCCCGATCGAAGCATCGATATTTGCCGCCGCTACTCAGATCCGCGCATTCAAATTATTCAACAAAAAAACCGAGGTTTAGCAGGTGCAAGGAACACTGGAATCCGTCATGCTACAGGAGACTATATCGCTTTATTGGATAGCGACGATCTTTGGTTACCCCACAAACTGCAACGCCAAGTAGAACACCTAGAAGCATCGCCTCAGATTGGGGTTAGCTTTTGTCGCTCTGCATTTATTGATGATTTAGGTAAGCCTTTAGGAACCTATCAAATGCCTCGTTTGAGAAATATTACTGCCCCCTATCTCATGTGTCGAAATCCCATTGGGAACGGCTCTGCACCGATGATTCGACGCGAGGTGTTTGAGGCGATCGCCTACACTGGCGATCGCTATGGCGTGATCGAACAGTTTTACTTTGATGATAGCTTTCGCCAATCGGAAGACATTGAATGCTGGATTCGCATTGTCATTCAAACAGGCTGGAAAATTGAAGGAATTTCTGAAGCAATGACTCTTTACCGTGTCAACGCAGGCGGACTATCCGCCAATATTCTCAAGCAATTAGAGTCATGGGAACAGGTCATTGCCAAGACTCGCACCTATGCTCCAGAAATTGTTGATCAATGGGAACAACGAGCCAGGGCCTATCAATTGCGCTACTTAGCCCGTCGTGCTGTCCGGCTTAAAGATGGCACCATGGCAGTAAAGTTAATTCACCGAGCTTTGCGCACCAACTGGCAAATTTTGTGGGAAGAACCCCAGCGCACCTTGATCTCTATTGTCGCCGCTTATCTACTATTCCTGTTACCCAAGCCCATTTATAGCTGGAGTGAAGCGATCGCTCTTAAAGTCACAGGTGCTAGCCAAAAGCGTCAAATTTTGCAAGAAGGATTGTCTTAGTTATGAAAGTTCTATTGGTATGTTCTGCTGGCGGACATTTTAGCACCTGCTACCAACTGCGTCCCTTTTGGCAAAACCATGATCCTGTTTGGGTCACCTTTCGCACTCCCACCACAGAAACCAGCCTAAAAGACGAAAAAGTCTATTGGGCATGGAGCCCAACCAACCGTAACCTTCCCAACTTAGTTCGTAATTTCTTCCTATCTTGGAAAGTATTGCGGCGGGAAAAACCAGATGTAGTCATTTCAACGGGTGCGGGGGTCAGCGTTCCTTTTTTATTCCTGGCTTGGGTATTAGGCAGCCAAACCATCTTTGTCGAATCCATTACCCGCGTAACCGATCTTAGCCTCTCTGCCAAGTTAGCGTTGCCGTTCCTTCAGGTGATTTATGTTCATTGGGAACAATTACAAATTCGCTATCCAAAAGCTGAATTAATCATGCCCTTGTGCGATTCATCCCCCAATCCAGATCCATTATGATTTTAGTAACTGTTGGAACAGAACGATATTCCTTTAATCGATTAATGCACTGGGTTGATCTGCTGTTGCAGTATCGGTTAATTCAAGAGGAAGTTGTGGTGCAATATGGCTCTTGTACCGTTCTTCCGAGCGGGGTTAAAGTTTACCAAAATTTGAAAACTGAACAGTTCATTGACTTGGTACACCAGGCAAACTTTGTCATTAGTCATTGTGGGGAAGGCAGCCTTCTATTATTAGAAGAAATGGAAAAGTCCTATGTTTTAGTGCCCCGCAGCCACAAGTTTAAAGAGCATGTAGATGACCATCAAATTGAACTGGCGATCGCCCTTTCCCAAGTAGGCGGCTCTATTGCCTGGTCAGCCGGAGATCTGGTGCAGCGATTATACTCTTCCCAACCCACTCTCTTGAAAACCCGTTCAGCCCTTGCAACCCAAATCCTTTGCCAAAAGCTCGATACTCGATTTTCCTCTATTCATCCTACCCCAGACTTAACCTATGCTCAGTCAGAATAAGCCCACTCCCTATCCTGTTACACTGGTTGATGATACGGTCATGATTCATTTGTCTAAACGTCTAACGGTGGCTTCCGAGTCAGCAACTTTGCGTGAAACATTCCAGTTAGTCTTACAAAATGAGTCAATTCCTAAGAAGGTGATTTTAGATTTTAGCCAAACTACTTTTATAGATAGCAGTGGCATTGGTGTCCTCATGTACATTTTGCGAAATGTCCAGATTCATCATATCGAACTGATTCTGTGGGGAATTTGTTCTGAAATTACAGAACTATTTTCACTGCTGGATCTGGATGATGTGTTCACGATTGAGTTGAGGTCAGAGCCTTTGAGTCCAGAAATAAGCCATCAAACCTGTAAAACCCATCCCTCCGTGCGATCGCGCCCTAAGAGAATAATCGATATTGTGGGAGCACTGGTGGGCTTAGGGATTACTGCCACCCTTCTATTACCCATATTATTGCCATTCAACTCGACAATCCGGGTCCGTATTTTTTCGGCAAACCCGCTGTGGGTTAATGGGCAAACGATTTCGACTCTGGAAGTTCCGTTCCATGGTAACCAATGCTGAAGCGCTTAAAAGCACCATCGTTAACCAAGTTGAAGGACCCATGTTCAAAAATGCGCAAGATCCGCGCGTCACTCGTGTGGGTCGATTTCTTCGTAAAACAAGCCTAGATGAATTGCCACAATTTCTCAATGTCCTTCTAGGCGATATGAGTTTAGTCGGAACCCGGCCACCCACACCTGATGAAATTGAACGTTACGATATTCCTAGCTGGCAACGGTTAGATGTAAAACCTGGAATGACTGGAGAATGGCAAGTGTATGGGCGATCGCAAGTTTCTAAATTTGAAGATGTAATTGCGTTGGATTTGCGCTATCAAAAACGTTGGAGCCTAGTTTATGACCTAAAGCTGATTATCAAAACAATTCTCGTCGTCTTGACCAAAAATAGTGGCGCGTGTTAGCCCAATTGCGCCCTAATTAATGAGCAATCATCCTCAAATTCTCCAGTGCTTATTTTTGCTCTAATTTCTTGAATAATTTGCTCCGTTGACCAAGCGAAAAGGGCAGGGCTATTTGTAATTAACTGAATAAATTCTTCGATTTTCCAGGTCTTACCGCTTTTCAAAGAAAATTCATAAACGCCGTCGCTAAACAGGTAAAGAATACTGGCTTCACTCACGGTGTGATAAGAATTCTTAAACTGAGTTTCGGGCAGTAACCCAATGGGTTTTCCGCGCGCCTTTAAATACTGCACAGGCTTTTCAGAATTAAGCGATCGCAGTAAGGCTGGCGGATGTCCGGCGCTGGCATACACTAATTCTTGGGTAGACAATCGATAAACACCGTACCAGATTGTGAAATAGCGAATGTTCTGATCATTGGACTGAAATCGGCTATTCAGCGCACTCAACACTTGCTCCGGCTGGTCAAAACAAACTTGGGGTAAAGACTGCGATCGCAACACACTTTGCACAGACACAGAAAACAGCGCTGCCCCCAACCCATGCCCCGACACGTCCAATAGGTAAATCACAAATTGATCCCCATTCAGCCAGTAATAATCAAAGCAATCGCCTCCTAAATATTTGCTGGGCAGAAACTGGAAATCTACAGCAATCGGTGTGCTACAAGGCTTGGGCAGAAGCGATCGCACGTAGGTTGCTGCCTCCTGTAGCTCTCCCTCCAAAATTCGCTGTTGAAACCGCAATGCCTGCGCCATCTTGCGCTCTTCTTGAAAATTTTGGCGTGACTGCATCCAGCCTTTTAGCCCATGTAATCTCATGTAAGCCTTTAACCGCGCCCCCAGTTCTTCAATCTTGAGCGGCTTTGAAAGAAACGCATCTGCCCCTGCATCCCGCGCTAAGTCTTGTTTTTCGGGCGAGTTGTCAGCCGATAATAAAATGAAAAAGTAGAGGCGATCGCCGGGTTCGTTTTCACTTGCCGACAAACCTCAATGCCATTGATCCCTGGCAAATGCAAATCTGAAATAATCAAAGTCGGACGAACCCGCTCAGCCTGCCTCAGCCCCGACTCACCATCTTCTGCTTCAATAGCTTCAAATCCTTGAGCTTGCAAAGAAGTCTTCAACAGCCGACGAAGCATCAATGTATCTTCAATCACCAGAACTTTAAACATTCTGAACCCCCAAGGGCTACCTAAACGTAATTTTTGACTGTTCTAGTGTGACCCAAACCCCCTAGCCTCTAACGGATTGGTCGCTAAAATGAGCTATTTTCATCCGGGTTGACAGCTCATTTTTTCAACTTGACCAATTAACCCGCTGAAACCCCTCTACAGATCGGTTCTATCCTACAAGTTTTTCCCAGATCCCAACTCTTTAAGGCTTCCACCCGATAGCTGATGCAAATCATCCACCCTTAAAAACGACGGATGAATCTGGTTCAGTTGTGTCAACGCCCACGTCGCAGTTTCTTGCACCTCTGAGTCTGGATCACTAGCCGCATGTTGCAAAAGTTGGCTCACCTGCCCCAACAACTCATAAATCCGAGTCACGTCCCGAATTCCGTTTTTTCGCACATCCGAACTTCTATCTTGCAATGACAACATCAGCGCCCGATTCATCGGCTTCAAAGTCTTCATGCCAATTTCCGACACTGCCGCCAAAATCAAGCTGCGCTGACTAGAATCCGAGTCCCTCATTAAATCCACCAAGGGCAGCACTGCCCGTGAGTCGCCATGCTGCCCCAAGTCCCAAATCGCTTTACGACGTTTGCTAGGGTCTGGGTTTTGCAAATCTTGAATCAGTTCTGCCACCCCATCTATCTTTGCCAGACGAGTTGTCTCTGAAACAGGTGTCTCTATGGCAGTTGCCTCTAACTGAGTGGGGTCTACAGTAGTTGTAGAGTTGAGCCGACAAAGATCAGATTGCTTTTGTGGATCAAGTTCAACCCGATCGCCCAGAACAGGCACAAGGGGCATGGAAGAGAGCGATCGCGGCTCCAGGCTCAGATCTACCTCCTGGTCTGAAGCCCCAGTTGAAGATTGATTGCGCCCCTGCCCATACCCCCAAGTGTAGGCAACTCCTCCCACAGTGCTGGTCACGACCAATGCCGTCATAATCATTCCTGTCCAGTTTTGGGGAGCGGGAGGAGCCGAAGTTTTAGCTGCGAAAACGGGAGAGGGCAACGCCAGGCTAAGACAGAATGCACCCATCAGAAGCGATCGCTTAGAGCAAGGAGACATGGCAAGAGAAGAGTTCGGGGTTGAGTACAGGGTTCCCTAAGGGGCTGCGAAAGTTAATCTTCGTCGCGCCACTAGTTTTTCAGAACCCTATACTCTCTGATACCTTTTGATGCTCTCTAGAGAGAAGTCGGGCGGGCAAGGGGCGAAGGCTGAGAGAAACTC
>JAAUPA010000205.1 GCA_012034615.1 Leptolyngbyaceae cyanobacterium CSU_1_4
TATGCGTAGCTTCGGACATTGCCTCATGCTCGCTGCGCATGGTCTGCGATCGCGGCAGCTTTTGTTCAAGAACGAGCGGTTGCTTGTGGCGGTGTCGGGCGGGCAAGATTCGCTTTGCCTGATGCAGTTGCTGTTGGGCTTACAGCCGAAGTGGGGTTGGGAGTTGGCGATCGCCCATTGCAATCATCGTTGGCGAGCGGATGCGGTTGAAAATGCGCTTCATGTCGAAGCAATGGCGCGGGCATGGCAGGTTCCGTCCTTCTGCAAAACGGCGGTTGAGATTCCGGCTAGCGAGGCGGCGGCTCGGGCATGGCGGTATGGGGCTTTGGCAGAACTGGCGATCGCAGAAGGCTATGGCGCTGTGGTCACGGGGCACACTCAGAGCGATCGCGCTGAAACCACGCTTTACAATTTGCTGCGGGGCAGTGGTGCCGATGGGCTACGGGCATTGAGTTGGCAACGCGAACTGGTTTCAGGTATCCGGCTAGTGCGTCCTTTGTTAGAAATGACCCGGAGGGAGACGGCTGAGTTCTGCCAACTCTTTGATCTCAAAGTTTGGGAAGATTCTACTAATCAAGATTTGTACTATGCCCGCAACCGCATTCGTCAAGAACTGATTCCGTATCTACAAACTCACTTTAATCCGCAGGTCGAACAAGCTTTGGCACAAACCGCAGAGTTGCTGACTGTCGATGTGGCTTACTTAGAACAGACTGCGGCTGATCTGCTGCAAAAAGCCTATTCTCGATCGGGGCTCAATCGTGTCGTTCTTCAATCCATCCCATTAGCGTTGCAGCGACGAGTCATTCGACAATTTTTACAGCAAATTTTGCCGATCGCCCCTAATTTTGATCAGGTTGAAAGGCTAGTCGGGCTAATTGGCGCACCCAATCGGAGCCAGGGTGATCCGTTGCCGGGAGGGGCGATCGCTCAGGTTGAGGGCGACTGGATACGGGTCAAGATGCAGAACGGTGAGGGCTAAGGCTCAGCGCCGTAAACTAAAAAGTCTGCTTTAGAGGGCGATCGCTCAGGGTCTTGAATCATGTAAAGCGGCACTTTTCCATAGAAAGAAGCCCAGAGCGTGTAGGTGCTAACGGTGCCTATGATGTAATCACAGCGAGCCAAAGAATATAAGTCCTCAACTAAATGATGAGTGGCAAAACTCACGTTGAAAGACAAAAAATCTTCTTTGTTCTGCCGCACGTTGGAGCAAATTAAAAATCCTACTTTCTGATTGGGAAATAAGGCTTCCACCTTTTCCATCACCTGAATATATTGAGCTACTGTGTAAAAATATTGCCCCTCCATGAACTCCGCATAATCGCCTTGACGAATATGCACCCCAACAAGAATCTGACAAGTCTGTCGAACGGCAAGAATTAAAGAATGTACAGGCGATCGATGCACTTCAATTGGCGTGAAATACTCTCGAATTTTATCTGCATGTTTGACAAAGTTGCGCTTGTCCCGAAACATCCAGCCCTTGATCAGCACAACTTTCTTTTGGGTCGCTAAGCTTAAAAACTCGGGGCTGCTCAAGTTGCATTCTTGGTTTTCTGGCAGCCGAAGCACCCCAAAAATAGGATTTGAAAGCTGAGCTTTATTCACTCCAAATCCCAAGGCACGGACTAATTCGTAGACCGTCCTTCGCATCTGTCGCTGAATTGAGTGATGAATCGGAAACTTGGAAGGAGCCAGGGGATAACGGCAGAGTAAATCGTTGCAAGTTGGCTCAAAAAACTGCGCGTATTCTTCAAAAGCAGGATTAATGATTGTGAGATTGTGTTCAATTGCGAAGGCAATAAAATGGGCAAAGAGAAATAATCGATTGGCTAGTTGTCCAAACTTGCTAGAAATAATGATCATGAATTAAGGCGTGATGCTGAAACGCAGATAGGTGAAGTGATCTGAGTGGGTATTTTGCAGGCTGCCGTCTGGTCGGCATACTCGGGTTTAAGGGGCAAATTCTCAGGGGTTTCTGTCGGTTCCCAGCCGATCGCTCGAATGGCTAATTCTTCTCCTCGGATCCTTGCCTGTCTCATTCGTCGCTCGAAGGGTGGCAATGTCCAGAAGTGATATAGTCGGCGTAACCAACGTTTTGCTAGAGACGCAGGTTGCCTGGTTGGAAACTTTCCTCGTAATGAATCCAAGACCACTTGAGAATAAGTAACGCCCTGTATCAGCCGCGATAAATATTCTGGAGTGAGACGGTTCGCCGAAATGAGATGGGTCAGTTGAAGTGCCGTAAACTGTCCCGTTCCTAAACCCATGTCGCAGGCGGTAAAGGCTAAGTCGGTATCTCCACAACTGGAAAGTGACTGACCTTTGCGATCGAGTTGCAGGCGCTTCGGGTCATGGCGAACTACTTCTGCATATTGATCAGCGACACCCTTACGGACACAGAGGCCTGCGCCACAGGGGGTCGTGTCGTGTTGATGGAGTAAGTTTGACCATTTATCCCGATTGAATTCTCTAATGGCTAAAAACCCCAAATGATAAGGCTCTGCCCAAACCGGTGGAGGAACCTCAAACTCGGCTCGAATCTGACCGCCCCAAGCGCCAATGATAGGAGAAGTTTGACTAATGCTAAGGGCAATTTCTAGGTAATCAGCGTTTAGCACATTGTCGTCATCTACAAACACTAGGGTTTCAGATGTTGCTTCTTGGATGCCTCTTAACCGAGCAGGCGTTAAGCCCAGTTGATTTTCTCGAATATGCCGCGATTGGGGATGCCAACTTAGGTCGATGGTTGAAGCCAGAATCTGTTCGCTGGCATTATCTACGAGTAAAAGCTCCCACTGTTCTAGCGCCAAGGTTTGGATTTGGAGCGCTGACAAGGTTCTGGCTAAATAGTCGGGACGAGGATTGTGGGTGCAAAGAATCACGCTGAGCTTAGGCTTCATAATCGTTCACTCTTAATATTTTTTGTCCGATCCATTGTTTGCCCATCAGTCGTAATAGCGAGAAGAGCGATCGCCAGACTGAAATTGCCAAGCTACACCGAAGTGCCTCCCGCGTCTGGCTCATAGCAGCCTGAACGTTATGACTAATCACCAAGCGTCTCGCAGTGTTCAGGGCATAAAGAGCGTAGTGTTCTTTGGCTTGTTGAGAGAGCTGTTCGGCACTGGCTTCGGGTAAGTAAGCCTTGGACATTTCAATGGCTTTGCGAATGTCCATAATGTCAGCCCCAGATTGAATCATTCGGGAAGTTTCGGAGGCTGAATGAATTCGGTAACAGGCAAGGATGCGAGGTTCATACCAGACAGGATAGTGAGCAGAAATACGCTTCCACATTTCCCAGTCGGCAGCGTAATGCACATCGGCGCAGAATCCGCCTAGTTGCTCATAGGCACTCCGCTTGACCACGATCGAGGGAAACTGAATGAGTTGCACTACAGCAATGCGTTCTAGCCAGTTTGGTAAGATTCCGGGTGTCTTTTGTTCAATTTTAGAGAGCCCTTGCCAATGTCCGTCTTCATCGATAAATGCATGGCGACAGAATAGGGCTCCTAGGGTGGGTGGGCTGTTAAGAGTGCTTTGCAGTTGTTGATAAAATCCGGGTAACACCAGGTCATCTTGGTGAAGAATATGAACCCAATGTCCTTGCGATCGCTCAATACAAGCGTTCCAATTACCAATCAGTCCCACGTTCCGAGGCTGTCGAAAAAACTGAATGCGACCCTGTCCGATCGCCTGCACTAAGCCTTCCGAATCACCTTCAGTGGAACAATCGTCAATGACTTCAATTTGCATCAATTCAGCGCCCAAATCTTGAGCCAGAACGCATTTAAGCGTCTCTTCTAAATAAGCTACGCCATTGTAGGTTGGAATCATGACCGACCAAAGCGGACGGACAGCGCCAGGGGCAACAGGGTCAATTTTGGGATATTGAATCCTGTTGGGGGCTTGCATTTGAGATAAACTCACCATAAAAGTTATTTCTCCATGGGCTGAGGCGGTTCACTGAGGCTACTGGTTAAGGCGATGAGCTGAGGTGACTACGGGGGCTATTGAACAGTTGAATGTTTTTGAAGTTGAGATTTTAATAAGAGCTTTGTTTGCTGTTTGAGGGTGTAAAACTCTCTGGTCGCATCGTAAGTGAAGCCCATGATGACGCTGGCTTTTGCAAAGTCGGCAAGAGCTGGATAGGTCGCAAGGACTTTTCTCCAAGATTCTTGCAGTGCTGGATCACGCTGAGCGTCTTTTCTGGCTTGATAGGCGCGTTGTTTCAATAAAGCCTTTAAATGAACGGGAGAAGGCTGGGTTGCTGCGATCGCCCGTAGCGGCGCATAAAGGGGATGCAGCACTAGGTCATGGAGGAACGTCAGTGGATCCAGGATTTCGACCCGATATTGGCGATCGGCATGGTTTTAGAGCTGGTTGATTGACCATGCAAGCGGAACGTTGCCAGGGGTTCATCAACATAGAGAATGCCAGTATGAACCGCAATTCTTGTCCAAAATTCTAAGTCACAAATTTGAATGAGATGCGGATTAAACGTTCCAAACTGATGAAACACCTTGCGACGCAGCATTACTGCTGTGGGTTCACCCACAAAGTTATAGCCCAGATTACTAAGAATTACTCGACCATAGTCTTCAGCCGAAAGCGCCGCTCCACCCGGAAAAAAGTTTTGTAGCGATACAATATTTTCGTAGAACCATCTAATGTTTTTGGGCGTGCTGTCATCAAAAATAAAGTTCCGACGACAACACACGATCGAGCTTTCAGGTTGGCTGGCTGCCAACATTTTTTCTAAACATGTTGGCGCAATCAAATCATCTTGAAAAACAAACTTAATCCATTCTCCCCGAGACAGCTCAATACATCGATTCCAGTTGCCAACCAAACCAAGATTCTGTGGATTTTGGATGATCCGAATTCGTGAATCTTGCTTGGCATATTCTTGCGCAATGCTGACGGTCGTATCGGTAGATTGATCATCAATGATCAACAGTTCAAAGTCTGAAAATGTTTGTGATAAAACGCTGTCCAGACAACTCTTAAAGTATTTCTCGCCGTTGTAGGTGGGAATGCAAACACTAACAATAGGATTCAGCATTTTTAGGGAGGGTAGAGTTTCACTTACAGAGAGGCAACAATGGCAAACTGAAGATATCGCATGTCTTCAATTTGATTGAAAAAAATAAAATTGAGAAACCTAAACTTATTAAATCGATGGGGATGGGCTATTTCCAAAAGACCAATCCCCTGAACCTGATTAACAGAATATCCTAAGGTTTCCAATGTTCTAACCATGCTCTTACGGGTGAAGAATCTTAAGTGTGTTCTATCTAAAATTCCTTGCTCAGTATATTGCCAATCTTTTTTAATGAGAAGATTCCAGATATTGTCGAAATATCGTACATTAGGAATAGAAACAACAATTTTCCCGTCTTTTTTAAGTAACTTCTTTGCATAGAGTAAAGCACTATAAGGATCAACAAAATGCTCTAAAACATCATTAAAAATGATGCAGTCAAATTTATTTTGAGGAAGACTTAGGGTTTCATCGAAAGCCTCACAAAAAACCCGATCTAATACCTTAGAGGCAATTGAAGCGGCATATTCATTAATTTCAACGCCCCAAACTTCAGTGGCTCGTTCGGCTTTAAGCCGCTGCCCAAAACTACCTAAGGCACATCCTACATCCAGCACAATAGCAGCATTTTGAGGGATATAAGCTAACATTTCTGCGCGATCGTTATGGGTATAAATTTCAAAATCTTTTGTCTCATATTGATCAGTTCGCATTGCCTTAAGCTGTTCTTTGCCACTTAACATGATTTTTATTGCTCCAAAATCTTTGAACCTTCTTTAAAGCACGGAAGAAATCTTTCGATCGCTGACTTGAGTTAAACGAACGTCTGTAAAAGCAACATTGCCCCAGTTAGGATGCCAATTTGCCATGTAAGAAGTGTCATCCGATAGGGGAAGAATTTCAAACGCAGGTTTTCCAATTACAATATCCAAGTCTTTTCGAGTTCCTTCTTCCTGTCCGTAACCAATACTAAAACCAGCATGATAAGAATCAGGTGCCAAATTCATACTGGCGACAACCAACTCTAGTATTAAGGGTTGATGAGGTTCGACTGAAAATTCTTCAGTAATTAACGTTCCGACGCAAGTTCCACTGCTATTGAAAAAGCTTGATCCAATACTCAAATTTTTCAACTGGATGTTCGATACTAAGGTCAGTTCATATCGAATGGGTTGCCCAAATTTTAAGGTTTGTTCTTGAGACATAAGTTGGATATCTGTAAACCGAGTTTGCTTACCGTATCCTGATACTCTTAGTTGATTTAAATCTTGAACTTTATTCTGAAGAACATCTGAAAAATAAAGTTTGATGATCTCTTCAGTTTTCCGCTAGCTTCAACCTGTCCGCCCTTCAGATAAATAACTTTATCGCAAAGGGTGCTAATTGCCCCCATATGATGACTGACGAAGAAAACTGTGCGTCCTTCACTCGCAACTTGCCCCATTTTACCTAAGCATTTCTTTTGAAATTGCACATCGCCAACGGCAAGAACCTCATCGACAATCAGGATCTCGGGTTCCATGTGGGCAGCAACTGCAAAAGCCAAACGGACATACATTCCAGAAGAATATCGTTTAACGGGAGTATCTAAAAACCTTTCCACTTCGGCAAAAGCAACAATCTCATCAAACTTTCGCTTAATTTCGGCTTTGCTCATGCCTAAAATAGCACCGTTCAGATAAACGTTCTCTCGTCCGGTTAATTCTGGATGAAAACCTGTTCCTACTTCTAGTAAACTTGCGACTCGCCCTTTAATGCGAATTGAGCCATGGGTCGGTTCTGTAATCCGGCTCAAAATCTTTAGAAGCGTTGATTTTCCGGCTCCATTGCGTCCAATGATGCCAACGCGATCGCCCTGCTGAATTTCAAAGTTCACATCTTTCAGCGCCCAAAAATCTTCATTGCTGGCGCTGCGCGGTTTGTAATTTTGGCGATTAAATAGTACCTGACCTAGCGATCGCGCTCCATTGGTCATGGCATCTCGAAAGGTCGTGTAGCCCTCCTGCTGATGGCTGACAGTGTATTTCTTACTGAGATTTTCAACGCGAATAATCGGATAACTCATCAGTAGAGGGTGGTAAACGACAAAACTTCAGTCATCAAAATACTTCTTTCTAGCCTATTCTTCTTAGCTTATACAAAGGCTTAAGCCAGACACCAGGAAAAATAGGGTGC
Source organism: Leptolyngbyaceae cyanobacterium CSU_1_4 (assembly GCA_012034615.1). Lineage (GTDB taxonomy): Bacteria > Cyanobacteriota > Cyanobacteriia > Elainellales > Elainellaceae > Timaviella. The sequence continues at coordinate 7,217 of JAAUPA010000205.1, forward strand.
AAAGATTAATCCTAAGGGTCTGCATCTTCCTAAAATTACAGTCTTTTCAAGCCCCAGTCTTTTCAAGCCCCAATCTTTTCAAATCACATCTGCAAACGTACGCTCGACCTTGCGAAAATACCAAATGCCTGTTGCCAACAAAAAGAACACCAGTCCAATTGAAAGGATAAACCCAGGTAGATAAATCTCTGCTTGCCCGCGCAAAATTGCCCAGCGGAAACCATCAATGACCCCGACCATAGGATTGAGCGAATAAAGCAATTGCCACTGCTGCGGCACCACGTTGGTACTAAAGCCCACCGGTGAAATGTACAGACCGAACTGAACAAGAAAGGGAACGACGTAGCGAAAATCGCGGTATTGAACGTTCAGGGCGGCTAGCCACAACCCAACCCCCATGGAAGCCGCAAAGGCGATCGCTACAAACACAGGCAGCGTTACAATTCGCCAATCTGGCACAAAATTATACCAAGCCATGAGACCCAGCAAAATAATGCCCGAAATCATAAAATCGACAAAACTAACAATCACCGCACTGGTCGGCACAATTAACCGAGGAAAGTACACCTTAGACAATAAATTGGCATTGCTAATTAAACTATTGCTGCACTCTGAAAGCGCACCCGAAAAGAACTGCCAAGGCAACATTCCTGCGAACACCAAAATTTGGTAGGGTACACCAGGTGGAGAAGGCAGTTTTGCCAAATTACCAAACACCACCGTAAACACCACCATGGTCAAAAACGGGCGAATCAATGCCCAAGCAATGCCAATGACTGTTTGCTTATAACGCACCAAAATATCGCGCCATGCCAAAAAATAGAATAACTCTCGATACTTCCAAAGATCTCTCCAATATTGGGATTCAGTGCGCCCCGCCTCAATAATCAGTTCGTCAGTTGTTCCCATGGGTTTCAGTTAGAAATTTTGCATTGGGCTATTCTATCTTCTGCGGTTTCCCAAACTGCTCATCAGGAAAGTTCTGCTAGTTTCGATGATGACTCATTGCCGGATTTTGTGGCACAGAGGAATTTGTTTTTGAAGTTTTGGCAGGTTCTTGAGGCGCTTTAAGAGAAGCTTTACCCAGACGGCAAGGGCGCACCGTCACTAATTGCTTCAGCGCTAAATAAAGAAAAGGTGGAATGGTTTGATAATAGCGTTTCCATAAACGTCGGGGTTCTTGCGCCAACCGATAAAGCCACTCTAGCCCCAGCTTACGCACCCACAGAGGTGCCCACTTATGTAACCCTGCATAGACCGGAAACACACCA
>JAAUPA010000206.1 GCA_012034615.1 Leptolyngbyaceae cyanobacterium CSU_1_4
GGAAGTCCCCAAAATTGGGGGATTGAGGGGGCAAGGGTAATCAAATTTGAGACTTCTCAGACATCCTCTCAAATTTGATTGAGAAAAGCTCGTCCCTGCGGGGTCGATCGCCAGCCGCGATTGTGGATAAAAATCTTAATTTACTTTGCCTTTTTCTTCTTTTCTTTGCCATCTTTGCTGCTCTTGTCTTTTTTCCCAGCGGGTGCCGCCTCTAATGCCCCTTCAACCTTTGCGTTGAATCCATAAATCTGACGACTGCCCACAAAGCTCACCAGTTCAACTTGGCGATCGTCGCCCGGTTCAAACCGCACAGCCGTACCGGCTGGAATATTGAGTCGCATTCCGCGGGCTTGCTCTCGGGAAAAATCGAGGGCAGAGTTGACTTCATAAAAGTGAAAGTGGGAGCCGATTTGGATGGGGCGATCGCCCGTATTTGCCACTTTTAACGTTAGGGTTTCCCGCCCTGCATTCAGTTCAATGTTGCCTGCTTCAACCAACAGTTCGCCTGGAATCATAGATTGCTCCGGTAGAGTCTAGAAAAAATATAGCGCGGTAGGGTTTCCCGTAAGCAAGGTTTGACAGAACACCTCCTATAATGAGGGCAATGTAAACTTATGTAAAATAGCAAGATTTATGAGCCATCAAAGCCTAGAAGACATTGCAATTCAACTCGACAGTGAAAGCACCCGCGATCGCATGGTTGCCCTGGCTTCGTTGCGCAATGTACCTGCCGAAGACGCGATGCCGCTGATTAAAAAAGTATTAGATGACAAAAATCTACAAATTCGCTCCATGGCGATTTTTGCCCTGGGCGTGAAGCCCACCGCCGAAAGCTATCCTATTCTCATCAAGCTGTTAGAAAATGACCCCGACTATGGCATCCGAGCCGATGCGGCGGGTGCGTTGGGCTACTTAGAAGATCCCCGAGCCTTTGAACCCCTCGTTCGCACCTTTTATGAAGACACAGATTGGCTAGTGCGTTTCAGCGCGGCAGTTTCTTTAGGGAACCTCAAAGATCCGCGTGCCCATGATGTGTTGATCCAGGCTTTGGACAGTCAGGAAGTAGTGGTGCAACAAGCGGCGATCGCCGCTCTTGGCGAAATCAAAGACCTCGAATCGGTCGATCATATCCTTCGCTTTGCCCAGTCCGAAGATTGGCTGGTTCGTCAGCGCCTTGCCGAAGCCCTGGGTCACTTGCCAACCCCCAAGAGCATCTCAGCTTTGCAATATCTAGAAAAAGATAGCCATTCCCATGTTTCTGAAGCGGCAACTTTTTCCCTAAGGCAGCTAGCACAGGCTGAGTAATCGGGCTGAGTAATTCAAAGCCGGGAGAAATCATTCCATCTCCATAAGGGCGTGCTCTTCTTGGTCTTGATCCTCATCTACAAATCCTTGCACAAATGCTCGGTATTCCCGGAGGGTTTCGTCCACCCAACCGCGATCGGAGCTATCGGCATAGAGATGCACCAAGGGTTCGCCTGCATCGGGTAAGACCAAGACCCAACTGTCATGCTGAGGGTTAAGAATTTTCACGCCATCGGTTAAATCTAAATGCTCAGGAGGATGGGTTTCGACTAAGCGACGCATGAGAGATCCTTTTGCCGCCCAAGGGCACCGCACCGTGAGAGTGCGGTGGGAGAGCCGGGGTAGCTCGGCGCGAATTTGTCCGAGGGTGCGGGGGATGTGGTTGTAAGGATCGCGCTGCTGGAGCGAGAGCATTTCGATGAGTTTGGCGATGCAGAACATAGCATCGAAACCGGGATGGAGTTGGGGGAAAATGAAGCCCATTTCGCCGCTGCCGCCAAGGACGACATTGGGATTGGTGTGGCAAGCTTCCATTAAAGCGGTGGGGTTTGCTTTGGTGCGGATGACTGTGGCATCGTGGCGGCGGGCAATTTGCTCGACGGCGCTCGTGGCGTTGACAGGGACAACGACGGTGCCGCGCGGGCGATCGCTCAAAATCATGTGTATCATCAGTGCAGTCAGCATTTCACCCCGAATGGCGCTGCCCGATTCGTCCACTAAAATAAACTGCTCACCATTTGCCGCCACCTGCACGCCCATATTTGCCTTCAGCGCTTCTACAACGTGCCCCAACTGGTTCAACAGCACCTCCGATCGGAGGCGGAGGGAATAATTTGGTTGAGGCTGGCGTTGAGAACTACGGCATCGCAGCCAAACTTTGCCAGAAGCTGCGGCAACACTGCGCCAGAAACGGCATAAGCATAGTCAATAACGACTTTAGAGCTGCTTTGAAGGATCGCTTCGCCGTTGAGATGGCGTTCAAAACTGGTGCTATAGAGATCATTTGCCTGAGTAATAATGACGACGTTGCCAATTTCTTGAATTTGCGATCGCCGAAAATCTTCCTTAAAGTAAGCGCCCTCAATCTTTTTCTCGCGCGATTTAGAAAGGTTGATGCCCTTGTGATCAAAAAACTCAATCAATAAATGATCCGATCGCTCTGGATGCACTCGCACATGGATGCCGCCAGCCACTACCAAGGTCGGTACGACAGTTCGGGCGACGGGAATGGCGGTTGCTTCTAAGTTTTGAATATTAATGCCGACTGACATTAAACCTGCGATCAGCGATCGGGACACCATGCGAGAAACATTACGCTGATCACGAGATACCGCGATTTGCGATCCCGGCTTGAGAGTAGAACCAAATGCTGCACCCAGCCGGACGGCAAATTCAGGGGTGATATCCACATTTGCCAGCCCCGAAACGCCGCGCAGCCCGAACAAGTTGCGGTGTGCCGTTTGTCCCCAAATCAGGTTCATGTTGAGGGTTGCGCCCGGATCAATCCGTTTGCTGGGCCAGACACGGACATTGGGGTTAATCAGCGCCTCCTCACCCACGACCGATAGAGAACCCACGATCGCCCCTTCCAACACCTGCGCCCGCCGATCGATCCGGGTGCCTCTTGCCGCCACACAGGCGCGCAACTGTGCCTCTTCTCCCAAAATTACGCCATTCCACACAATGGGGCGCTTCAAGTTGGCATCTGACCCGACCATGACGTTATCGCCAATGATGGTGCCAGAGTCAATCTGTGCCCGCGCTGCAATGCGGCAGTTGTTGCCAATTAATACGGGAGTGCCAATCTGGGCGCTCGGATCGATATAGGTGTTTTGCCCGACCCAAAAACCAGGCGATCGCTCGCCATAGTCTATTTCCAGCTTCACCCGCTGATAGAGTGCTGCATACTGAGCTTCACGGTAGGCATCTAAATTGCCCACATCGCACCAGTAGCCCTCTGCCACATAGCCATACATGGGAATGCCTTTTTCTAGTAGCAGCGGAAACAGGTCTTTAGAAAAATCGGTTTCCTGATGTTTGGGTAAATAATCTAAAACTTCGGGTTCTAAAATGTAGATGCCTGTATTGACCGTATCGGAAAAGATTTCGCTACTAGAAGGCTTTTCTAAAAATCGCTGAATACGACCCTGATCATCAATAATCACGACACCAAATTCCATGGGGTTGGGCACGCGGGTCAGCACAATCGTGGCTTGCGATCGCTGCTCCCGATGAAATCGAATCACCTCACTCAAATCAAAATCAGTGACACTATCACCACTAATCACCAGAAACGTTTCATCCAGCAATTCCGCCACATTTTTAACGCAGCCTGCCGTGCCCAGGGGCTGATCTTCCTCAACCGCGTAGGTCATTTGCACGCCAAACTCTGCCCCGTCTTGAAAATATTCCCGCATTAAGTCGGGCAAATAATGCAGCGTGGCAATAATCTCGGTGATGTGATGTCGCCGCAGTAAATTAATAATGTGTTCGGCAATAGGTCGATTTAAAATAGGAACCATTGGCTTTGGTAAATCGCACGTTAGCGGTCTTAACCTTGTCCCCGAACCACCCGCCATCAGCACTGCTCTCATACAAGCCTCCTTTGACGCTTTCCCTTATATCCGCATCGTAGAGGTTTCCTCGGATCTTTGGAATGCAAGTTGAGCATAATCAATCTTTCGCAAGACTTCAGTCGGCTACTCTACACTTGAAAGAAAGCTTTTGCTTTTATGAGTCGTTGGGTTAATTCAAGCTACTGTATCAATAAAATTAGGTCAGCAAGGAGATTGTAGCCATGGGTTTGCTTGGTTTCGCCGCGATCGCGGTTTATATTTGGGGCGCTTGGAAATTCTGGACAGGGTTCAACCGCACTAACTTTAGCGAAGGGAAACTTTACCTAACTGCACTTTGGCCGGTGTTCTTAATTGCTAACAAAGGCTACCGTCAGAACTTTACTAAGGCGCTTAAAGGTTAGTAGCGATCTGGGAGTCGGGGTTTTTAGAAAATCTCGGCTCTTTAGTTTAATGCACGTATAGATATCAAGATATCGATGAAAAAATCTAAGAATCAGGATCTAGTTAATTTTCTGGGCGATCGCCTCCTGCCATCTCCGAAGAGCAAGTTGGGGCAGTGGCTCTGCGCTACAACAAAGAGTATCGCCGCGAACCCTTCGAGCTGCCTGCCGAAGTCGAAGCCATGCCAATTTTTCGAGAATGGGCTTCTGGTGCTTTAGCCGGCAAAATCGCTTCACCTTTCTGGGAAGTTGCCAAACCTCGCAAACAGCAGAAATGCCTAGACTTGGGCTGCGGGCTGAGCTTCCTCATCTATCCTTGGGCAGAATGGGATGCCTTTTTTTATGGGCAAGATATTAGCGTCGTGGCAAAGGAGGCGCTCAACTCCCGTGGCTCTCAGCTAAATTCCAAACTCTTCAAGGGCGTTCAGCTCGGCGCTGCCCATCAGCTCAACTATGCAGCCGATCAGTTTGACTTGGTGATTGCAACAGGATTTAGCTGCTACTATCCGCTCAGCTATTGGGATGCTGTTCTAACCGATGTGAAGCGGGTCTTGAAACCAGACGGATTTTTTGTCTTTGATGTCGTTAATCCAGATGCTGAAATGGCTGAGAATTGGGCAATTTTGGAAACGTATCTGGGATCTGAGGTGTTCTTGGAACCGTTGGCTGACTGGCAGAAGACCATTAAGGCGGCGGGTGGACAGGTGGCAAAAACGGTTTCAGGAGAATTGTTTCAGCTTTATAAAGTCAAGTTTTCCTAAAACAAAGCAGGAGGGCTAAGTGCACTCCTGCTTTGCGCTAGAAGAATTTTAGGAACGAGATTAGAGGATTTACTAACTCGTTCATTCGGGGTGAATACTCAGCCTAGTAAAGCTCTTCTTCTTGGTGAGTCTTGATGGTGCAGTCGGAAGTGGGATAAGCCACACAGGTGAGCACAAAACCTGCCTCAATCTGGTCATCATCCAAGAAGGATTGGTCAGATTGATCAACGGTTCCTGAGGTGATTTTTCCTGCACAGGTGGAGCAAGCGCCCGCACGGCAAGAGTAGGGCAAGTCTAGACCTTGCTCTTCAGCAGCGTCTAAGATGTACTCGTCATCAGGAACTTCAATGGTAGTGTTTAGCCCTTCGGCTTCGTTGATTAACGTGACCTTAAAAGTTGCCATGTAGTAGTCCTCTCAATGTTCTTAAACGGCAATTACGAGTTCACCCACAGCAAACCGAACAACTCACAGGAAGGTCAGGATTCGCTCTCCGGGAAAACTCTCTTTCTGATACTACGAGAAAACATCAGCACTGCAACCTCTCAATAGCGGATAAGTTGAATGGGATTCGTAATGAAAAACTTGGTTTAAACCCGAATTACTTATACTTTGGGTTCTCTAGACTGCTTTCTGGCTGCTCATTTCCCTTCTATATCCCTTGATCAGGAGGGTTGGGTCGGCTGTTGGTTGGGGGCTGGGGGCGTTTAATGGAGAGGCATTGACCATATTTTAACGGTCTTGTCTGCGCTGCAACTAATGAGGCGCTTGCCGTCTGGGCTCAGGGCGATCGCATTGACCGCGTCGCCATGGTCTAACCAAGACTCTATAACTTTGCCTGTCCCTAAGTCCCATAGTTTAATTGCCGTATCGCCGCCGCCACTCACTAGAAGTTTGCCGTTAGGGGTGATGGCGATCGCCTGTACATCTCGAGTATGTTCAGCCAATGTTCTGAGCATTTCTCCGGTGCGCGCATTCCACAACTTAATGGTCTTATCTTTGCTGCCTGTTGCTAAGAACTGCCCATTGGCGCTAAAAGCGATCGTATTCACACATCCCAAATGTCCAACCAAAATTTGTAGCAGCTCTCCAGTTTGCAAATTCCAAAGCTTCGTTTTGTTATCTAGCCCGCCGCTCGCCAAAACTTTTCCATCGGGGCTGGTGGCGACTGTCTTAATCATTCCAGCCACGCCCGTGAGGGTTTTCAGCAAAGCGCCCGTTCCCATGTGCCATAGCCGAATGGCTCGGTCTTCGCCGCCGCTACACAAGAACTTGCCATCTGAGGTGATGCTGACTGAATTAACATCTCGGGAGTGCTCTTTCAAGGTGCCCAGCAAGGTTCCGGTATGATAGCTCCAGAATTTGATGGTGTAGTCATCACTGCCGCTGACCAGGGTTTTGCCATCCGGACTAATGGCGATCGCATTCACGCCTCGGGTATGCCCCCGCAAGGTCAATAATTCTTCCCCCGAGTGCAGGTTCCAAATTTTGATCGTGTCGTCTAAGCTGCTGCTGGCAAAGGTCTGGGCATTGGGACTAATGGCTACGCTGGTCACCCACGAGGAATGCTTCGTTAAGGTGAGGAGACAGCGAGAGGTTGTGCCCGGAGCGATCGCTGCCCTCGCCGCCAAGATCGCAGGAACGGGAGGCGTTGCAGCTTGGGGGAGCCCCTGAGGGATCCCTGGCGGCGGGCTGGCGTGGGGGGTTGCGGGCTGGGGAATGGCAGGTCTAGAACTGGAGGGTTGGGAAACCGAAGGTCTAGAAACCTGCGGCTGAGAACTAGGGGTTCTGGAGGGGGGGGACTGAGAGACCGATTGGGGCGGAGCAGAGGGACGAACCGTTGAGTAGGGAACTGTGGAGGGCACTGGGACAGAAGCGGGCATGAACGAATCGGCGTTGAGGTCGCGCATGACCTCGTCGGCTGATTGATAGCGATCGTTGACCAAATCTTTCAGCATTCCATCCAAAATGTGAGAAATTTGGTCGCTAACCCTGACTCCTTTTTCTTTCTGCAAATACTCGCGCCAAGTCCAAAGCCCGTTGAGGGGATCGTATAGGTTGTCGGGGCGGGTTTGGGTCATTAAATGGAGACAAGTAGCTCCCAAACTATACAGGTCGCTGGCTGGGTAAGCCTTGCCGCCTCGAAACTGTTCTAGAGGAGAATAGCCTTCCGTGCCGATCCGAGTTCCTGCCTCCACGCCAGCATCCGCATCGAGCTGTTTGGCAACCCCAAAGTCAATTAAGATGATGCGATCGTCTGATTGGCGACGCAAAATGTTGGCGGGTGTAATGTCTCGGTGAATCACCTGATTTTTGTGAATAAAACGCAAAACGGGCAGCACATCTGAAAGCACCTCCCGGATTTGCCGTTCACTGAAGGGGCCTTGCTGCCGCATCTGTTGGAGTAAAACTTTGCCCCTCAATAAACTGTTGCACTAAATAGAGATAGCCCCCCTGCTCAAAGTACGCTAGCAAGGTGGGAATTTGGCATGTTCACCGAGTTCGTCTAAACGAACCGCTTCTTGGTTAAAAAGCTGAATCGCTTTTTCCATGGATTTGCCCTGAACTTGAGGCGCAAATTGTTTAATAACGCAGCGGCTTTTGAGACGATCTTCATCGACCGCTAAATAGGTTTTTCCAAAGCCGCCTTGTCCTAAGGTCTGCACAGCTCGATACCGTCCTCGCAGCAGGATTAGGGGGGTACCGCAGCTTTGACAACTACTGGCTGTGTCAGTATTGAGTGGGTTTGGGCATTGAGGGTTGAGGCAACAAGTCATAATTAGGTAGCGCACACGGGCGTTCACCCTTTCAGGGTTCCCGCTGAGGTCACGAAACCCAACGTAAAGGGGAGACTTATTTGGCAGCTTGTTTAGAAGCTTGCTGCTGGGCGATCGCTTGCTGAAACCCTATCACTACCAAGATATTTGCCAGGGTGAGGAAAGATTCTGCGGCACCATGCAAAAAGTCAACGTTTGCCAGTGATTTCCCGTAAACAACCTTGGCATAAATCCCTGCCGGGATCGTTACCGCCACAAAAACTAAAGTCATACAAAACCCCAGAAACCCTAGCTTGGGGGTTTGCTTGGCTTTGCTAAGGAACCACAGAAAACCAAGATAGGGAAAAAGAGATAAACCAAACAGAGTTTCGGGAGGCATAGGGCAGGACAGATGATTGAACAGAAGATAACGCAATGTACAACTAACCTCAACCCTCAACCCTTTCCCCAAGGCAGGTTACCGCATGTACATCAAGTCGAAACTGGCTTCGTTGCAATGTTTTTCGCCCCCTAAATCCCCCATTCTGAGGGCAGGGCTGATTTATTGAAAAAAGAAAAA
>JAAUPA010000207.1 GCA_012034615.1 Leptolyngbyaceae cyanobacterium CSU_1_4
CTCCATTGGCATAGAAAGGTTGAGTAGCTACAATATTGGGGATCAACGCTCATGCTGGGGATCGCTCAGCCAAGTTTCTTATGCAAACATCGGAATCTGTGCCTTCTGAGGTTATCCAGCAAGTTTCAGAATATTTCAGCGTGTTGGGCGAGCCCATGCGCTTACGCATTCTAAACTTGCTGAAAGATGGAGAAAAATGCGTTCAAGATTTAGTAGAATCCACCTCTACTAGCCAAGCCAATGTTTCCAAACACCTCAAAGTGATGCTGCAAGCCGGAATCTTAACTCGGCGCAGCGAGGGGACTTCGGCTTACTACAGCGTGGCAGATGACCTGACCTATGATTTGTGCCATTTAGTGTGCGATCGCCTGGCAACCCGCATTGAGCAACAAGCCCGACACTTCCGCGCCTTCAGCCTGACTGGACGCTAAAGGCTCCTCCATTTAACGATTAGATCTAGACGATTGGATCTCATCGCCATCCCTCAGAATCTAGAGAGAAAAATTCTGATCAAACGCTTGTCGGGTCATCGGTTGGTCAATGACCAATCCTTCGCCGCCCAACACCTCTAAGGGTTCATTATTAATAGAAATCCAAACGGGAGCCTTTGGATCAAGTGTTGTAGCCGTGTAAATGACCTGAGCCACTCTGCCCATCATGGCGGTGCTGCCGCCTCCCGTCATGAATTCTGATGACAGATCAATATGAATACCGTCGGGCTGAATGTCTAGTGCCTGAAGTTTGGTGTTAGCGGGAATGGTTGAGGTAAGAGTCGGGTCTGGAGAGCCTTGTAACATTTTTTCAAATGCGGCTTTCAGAATAACGTTCGGTTGGGCTTCGTTCAAGGCGATAGGAGCGGATGTTAGTTCAATTTCGCTGCCTACGGTTTTAAGCCAATAAATCTGTACTGGCTTTTCGGTGGGTGCTTTGGTTGGCGCAGAAGGATTGAGTGGATTGGGTTTGAGGGGCTGAAGTGAATTGGCGCTGATGGAGGGCTTGGGGCTAGGCACCGTAGTCCACCAGGCTAAACCGCTGCCGACAGCAAAGGCGATCGCCGAGCAACTTGCCGCCCAATAAATAGGAAATCTCCGTCGAGATCGAAGGTGGGTCACGGGAATCTGAGACGAGACAGGTTGTTTTCTGTCAGGCTGATCATCATGCATCGTAGGGTTCCTCGGCTAAATCATTCGCCCCAAACTAAAGCTGAAGAGCCTGCCTAGGGTGGTAGATGGGTAGGGACAGCTACACAGAAATAGAGCAGGTTTCCGGAACCTCTTGGTATTCTTTATTTTAGGGGTTGTAAGGAAAGTCAGGGATTGCCCAGAATAGGTATCTTTTGGGCTAACGACGTGTGAGGAACTGGGGTTCTATGCGGATAAAGGCTGCTAAATCTAAGTGAGCGTCTTGAATTTGAAAGTTTAGCACTCTGGACGTTAATCCTGACTCTTCTAATCTGCCTAGATCTAATTGTTGAAGCAATCCAGCCGTGAGCAGCATAATTATTTCGGCAGGTACAGCCGTTTCGCCAAACCTTACTTGAGGTTCAACCAGTTGCATCTGTCGCCCAGCGTTGATTGCAAATCCAGATTCTGCGGTAACTGTCGATTGGGTGCCCGATCGCTGTCCTTTGAGAATGATCCCGATTTGTAAACGATTATTGGCTAAAAAATCGAGTTGAACCTTTTCAACGCTGTAGGGTTCAGCTTCTTGGCTGCTGTTGGCGGGCAGATTCAGGTTCATGGTCTTCAAGCGTTCCTTCACTGCCGCAGACTGCAAAAAACGATTCACATCCGTCTCGGTGACTTGCATGCGGATGCCTGCTTGCAACGGCTCTACGAGCTCAGGCTTACCTTGGCGAAGGCTAATGGGATTGAGAGCGATCGCATCGGTTTCCAATTCTAAAACGGCTATTCTCAGATCGGGTTGGGGCACAATGCCTCGCCCCGCAATGCGCACCCGCTGTACCTTGCCCTGTAAAAGCTGATAGCTAGGGGCGTTGTCGATGCGCACTGCTAACGTTTCGGCAGAATTGAGCCGATCGCGAATAGCGGCGGTTGCTAGGCGATCGCTCACGAAACCCAAAGGTGCCAGCAGACCCAGCAAGCCAGAGAGAAGAATTGTAATAAGTTCCATCTAAACAAATTCCATTGAAACAAGTTTCCTAATTGCACACGGGGTGTTAAAAACCTGGCATCATCCATAAAAATTGGTGATCACAGCAACGTTCCACTTTCTTGAATCAATTGCCGCAAATAAGTGGTGTGATCTCTTCCTAGTCGATTCAGGTCTGGACTGGCTTTGCCAATAATATGCCCTTGGACATATCGAATGCCCACTCGATAGAGTTGTCCGAGGGTGATGGGGCAACCGTCATCAAAACCTTCCACCACCACCTTGGGGGCGCGGAGGCGGGTGCTACTTGCCAGATCTAGCACAAAGCGCAGGGTAATCTCGGTAGATTCTTGATCTTGATATAGCAGCTCGCGATCGATTTTGACATGGGAAGGGTTGAGTCGAGTCAACCGAGAAACCGAAGCATGTCCTGCCCCAAAGTCATCGATCGAAAAGCCAACTTTTAAGTCTCGCACATACCGACCCAGTTGCTTTCTAAAGACTTCGATCGGAGAGAAACGGTTGCTAGATTCGGGCAAGGGCAGCTTTTCAGAAATTTCTAAAATTAGCTTTTCGGGCTGAATTAACCTATCTTGAACCGCATGGCGAATCGACTCAAAATATTCGCCTTGCATCAGAGAAGGCGGATACACATTGACCGAAAGCTCCCGAACATCTTCTTGTCTGCGCCCCGAGTGGAACTGACAAGCATAGCGGTAGCTTTCAACGGCTTGGCGCATTAGGGATGCATCTAAATGCACCATGAAGCGATCGCCCCAAAGTTCTGCCGCTTCAAACAAATCAATTGGAGCGCAATCAATGATTGGATCACGGGCAAGCGCTTCCCAACTGTCGATGTAGGGATAATCTGGATCAAGGCGCAGCACAGGCTCGAAGTGAATGTGCATGTGAGACAGGCGATCGCAAAATAACTCAAACCGACGATGGTAAAGAGACGCAGGCGCAAACCCATAGGTTCGCCGCAAATCATCTAAAATTACCGCTTCAACCCCAGCCAACTGCAAAGTGCTAAATCCACAAGTAGCAACGTTCAGCGAGATTAAAATTCGACCACAAACATCACTTAAAACAATAGACTCTGGCGGCGCTCCACCAATCACCAGCAACGTATTGCTCTGCCGAGAGAGGGGCACAAGGGCAGAAAATTTGGCAATTCCATCTTCTTCATAAGACTGAAAAATGCCATGGGCTCGGTGAGAATTTCGCTCTAATGACTGAAACGAAACCCGATCTGATACTTGTGCAAAAATAGCTTCTTTCCACTCGGAGTTCAAGCCGCTGCTCTCATCATGAGATTGGCTTTGTTCGATGACTTCCCACCGACCCGACTCTTGCCTTAATATCGCGACAAAGGCTACGTCTAAGGCGCAACGAATAGCTTTTAAGATTTGCCTAGGGGACTCGATCGGCAGACTGCACTCACTCAGAAATTGCATCAATCTTTTGATAAAAGGTGCATAGGGTTCTAACGGATGATTTAGAGGAGTTGCTTTCAGCGGTTGCCTACGATCGATCACAATCACTATTCCATGCCACCCTAATCTTTGCAGCGATATCAACTTTGTCTGACACTAAGCTACAAGAAATAGGTTGTCAAAGGAAGGTTTTTAGATAATCTTTCTATCTTCCACACAAAACCAACCTGTTTTATCAGAAATGAGAAACATCGTATTTCATGATTTAATGCAAGGATTCAAACTGAGCTAATTCATTTCTTCATTCTTTTTGTAGAGACCTACTCCATTAAAAAAACTCCATGCCTGCCATTATTCAAGTTGATGCCTTTACATCCCAACCCTTTGCCGGAAACCCTGCCGCAGTCTGCGTGTTGCCTAGTCCTCAAGGCTCCCAGTGGATGCAACAAGTGGCTCAAGAAATGAACTTGTCGGAAACAGCATTTTTGGTCAAGCAAGCAGATGGTTTTGATTTGCGTTGGTTTACTCCGACCACAGAGGTGGATTTGTGTGGTCATGCCACCCTTGCCAGCGCGCACGTATTGTGGTCAGAAGGGCATTTGGAACCCAATGCGGAGGCACGATTTCAGACGCGCAGTGGGTTGCTGACTGCCACTCTTCAAGAGCAATCTCTAGAGAAATGGATTGAACTGAATTTTCCTGCCATTCCCACCGTGGCTATTCCCGTTCCTGCCCAGTTGTCTGCGGCGTTGGGAGTTTCTATTGACCAAGTTTACGAAGGGGCTGTGGGGCTGATCATAGAGGTAGAGTCAGAGAACACGGTGCGCAATATGCAGCCTAACTTTGAGTTGCTCAAAACTATTCCCTGCCAAGGGGTGATCGTGACGAGTCGAGCCGATGCTCAGTTCGATTTTGTTTCGCGATATTTTGCGCCTAGTTTTGGTATTAACGAAGATCCGGTGACTGGATCGGCTCACTGTTGCTTGGCAACGTTTTGGCACGATCGCCTTCAAAAAACTGAGTTTTTCGCGTACCAAGCTTCTGCTAGAGGGGGCGTTGTCAAAGTGCGTTATGAGGGCGATCGCGTGTTTTGCGCGGGCAAGCCATCACGGTATTCCGAGGAGAATTATTAGTTTAGTGGCCCGTCCAGTTCCATTTCTTCCATTTCTTTAGAATTGAGTCAAGCAATTGAGTCAAAGCAATTGAGTCAAAGTAACCTGAGTCAAAGTAACCTGAGTCAACCCATAATTTTAGCCATAATTTTGGTTAGTCCATGAGCAGGAAAATCATGATGAAATGGGTTAGATTTTTTCGGAATGTCCGGGTTCAGATCAGCCGCAGAGGGCGATCCTTGCAGCCGTCTCCCTGCGATCGCCCGTGGATATCTTGAGGCGATCGTTCAGCTTAACTGCAATTATCACCGCCGCCCTACTAATTCTCAGCGCCTGTTTGAGTTCACCTGAGCCTATGCAATTTCCCTCCAGCTCATCTGCCCTAGCAGCCCTGCCCATCTCAGTGGGCACCAACCTGAATGGCATTGCCGACTGGTCTACTCAGCAGCCCTTTATCGATGCCTTCAAATCTTCTAGAAGCTGGATTACCCAGTGCCAACCTAGTGAACCCGGCTGCAAAGGTGGCTGGTCTACAGAAGAATTTAGCCAACTTAATCTCGATCAAAGCGGCTGGGTTAAGTCGCTTCCCGATCCTGCCGATCCTGCCGAATACACCCGCGTTAGCACATTATTGTTCCGCGACTTAGCCGGACAATATCCCGCTGGAAAATATCTTGTCCTCTACACTGGCGAAGGCACCCTGGAATATAGCTTTGATGCCCGCAAAGATGAATCTAGCTCTAAGCGCGGCAGAGACGTGATTCTCGTCACGCCTTCCGATGCAGGGATTCAGCTCACCATTACTGCCACCGATCCGCGCAAAACGGGTAACTATATTCGCAATATTCGGGTCATTCCTGAGCAATACGAGCCAACCTATCGCACCCAGATCTTTAACCCCGTGTTTTTAGAGCGCATCAAAAAATTTAAAACCCTGCGGTTTATGGACTGGATGCAAACCAATGGTTCTGAGCAGGGCAACTGGGACACCCGTGCTCAAGTGACTGATGCGACCTACGCCACTGCTCAAGGCGTGCCTTTAGAGGTGATGCTGGATTTGGCGAACCGAATGGGGATCGATCCGTGGTTCAATATGCCACACCAAGCCTCTGATTTGTATATGACTAACTTTGCTCAATTGGTGCGCGATCGCCTCAATCGAAATCGCAAAGTTTATGTAGAATACTCCAACGAAGTTTGGAACTGGCAGTTTCCGCAGGCTCAGTTTGCGCTACAACAAGGCAAATCTCGCTGGTCAGTGGAGGGCGATGGGTTTGCCCAGTGGTATGGCTTGCGCACTGCACAAATGTCTGATATTTGGAAGCAGGTGTTTGGGCGGCAGCGCAACCGCGTGGTCTCGGTGATGGGGACTCAAACGGCTTGGCGGGGCTTAGAAAATGCGGTGCTCGATTGTCCGCTATGGGTGGCGGAGGGCAACCTGCCTTGTTATCAGCATGAAATTGATGCCCTGGCGATCGCGGGTTATTTTGGCGGCACGTTGGGGCAAGGAGCCAGCCAAGCCACCGTCGAAGCTTGGAGCAATGAGGGGGAAGGCGGCTTTAAAAAAGCGATCGCCCAACTGAGCCAAGGTCGCCTCATCCCCCCTGAAGGCGATGACGATAGCATTAGGGGCTTAACGGACTCGTTTCGCTACTACCAAAATGTGGCGCGGGGGCGGGGGCTGCAATTGGTAGCCTACGAAGGAGGACAACACTTAGTCAATTCTAATAACCCGAAGCTTTCCGAGTTTTTATGAGTCTCAACCGTCGCCCCGAAATGACAGATTTGTACACCCAGCTCTTAGAGGCTTGGAAGCAGGCGGGCGGCACGGTGTTTATGAACTTTTCAGATATTGCTCGTCCTAGTAAGTGGGGAAGTTGGGGTGCTTTAGAATTCGTGGGGCAGGCGCGATCGCCGAAGTACAACGCCCTGATTAACTTTATCGATCGCAATTCTTAGGAAAATTCGTGTCTTAAAGCACATTAAGTCTTACTGCAAACGGTTACACGATTTGGAATAAGCACGAGAGAATAATAAAGTTTCCTTGGCGTTTATGGAGTTAGCTATGATCACTACTCGTTGGCGTAGAGTATTTGCCTCGGTCTTGCTCAGTTTGGTGTTGCTGGTCACGGCTTGCAGTGCTCCCCCTGCCTCGCGCTATGATCAAACCCAAAAAGAGACGACCGAAAGAGGCGCAGCTCCAGCAGTGGCTAAGGCGGCGGAACAAGGCAGCAGTTTCAATCGGTTCTTTCCTAAAGGACAACCTGGCTTCGAGGTCGTTCCGGCTCAAGAGAAAAAAGGCTTTGCTGAGTACAAAGTCAATCAAGGGGGCAAAAACGTCGCCATGTTAGCCATTTCTGACACCACTGGCACCCCCGCGGCCACCAAGTTTCAAGCCAGTACCTTCACCATTAAGGGCTATCCTGCCGTGCAGCAAGGACAAACCGCCACCGCTGTTTTGGTGGGCGATCGCTACCAAGTCAAAGTCCTGTCGCGGGACACATCCTTCACCCCAGAAAACCGCGCCGCGTGGCTAGAAAAGTTTGACCTGAAAGGGTTAGAGCGGTTGAAGTAAAAAAAGTAAAAAATTCATTCCCCCGTTTACTTAGATTTATTCAGGAGATTAGACTGTGAGCAAACCGATTTTTGAATGGGTCGATAGTCTACCCACGGGTGGCATAACGGTCATGGCGCTAAAGTCTTTAGACTTTACATTGCCAGGTCAATGGCAAAATTTAGTGGGGTTTGACCACACCATTCGAGCTGTAACCGGCGAAACAGATGAAGCCTTGATCCAGCAAATTGGCGATCGCGCGGTTGCCCTCTTCAATGACAAATCCCAAGGCTATCAGCGAGCCCTCTGGCTCTATCAAACCGTCAGTTCTGCCTCTGGTGCCCTAGGCACAGCAGCCTTAGCCAACAAAATTGGTCAAGACATCTCCTTCCTAGGGATTTTGAAAAACCTCACCCCCAAGCCCGAAAAAGCCCAAAGCATTGACCTCTGTGTCAAGCTGGTGGCAGAAATCGTGGCATTCTGCCAAATCAACGGCATCCCCGGCGATAGCGTGGGTGACTTTTTGGCAGCCTTGAAGGATTATGGCGGCGAGTCCTTGGTGCGGATGGCGGCGCTGGTTTGTTTTGATGGGTTGATTCCCCTCGGTCCTGACTTTGCCCGCAAAGGCTTAGACTCTCTCAAAACCACGTCGCCCTCTGACCTAGAAAAGAACCAAACCTTCAAGGGCATTCAAGAACTGATTCCAGGCAACAACCCTGAGGGCAAGCTAGGGTTTATTACCGAAAGCTTTGAATCGACCCGAGGATGGATGGATGGGTTTGTGTCGGCAAATGGCTTGACCCCCGAAAAAGTGGTGGATAACTTGGGAAAATTTGTAGATATCTCCAAAGACAAGCTAGATTATCTGGGTGCGTTTTTAGACATGTATGTCAAGTCTTACGAGCATACGGGCATCCAAACTTTGGCGCGGCGATTGATTGAACGGGCAGTTGCAGAAATTTAGGAGCTAGTATTCAAAACTAGTGATGACAACGCGATGTGCAACTTAACCGCCCTCATCCTAAATTCCTCTCCCAGAGCGGGAGAGGGACTTTTCTCCCTCTTGCTCCCCGTCTACGGCCTTGGGCTACCGTGTATACACAAGTGATCGAATCTAGCCAAGTCCCTGGCGAACCGCCCCCCAACCCCCCAACT
>JAAUPA010000208.1 GCA_012034615.1 Leptolyngbyaceae cyanobacterium CSU_1_4
ATCTCCCCTTACCCAATCCGCCCCGTCTCCCCCTCTCAATCGATCCCGTCCCGCGCCTCCCCTTAGCGTGTCATCCCCCCGTCCACCCAGCACCTGATCAGAACCGCCATTTCCCAGTAAGTAATCATTACCCGCATTGCCGTGAAGAATATCTTGTCCTGCCCCCCCGGTTGCCCAATCAAAACCGCCTGCCCCCGTCAGTTGATCATTACCTGCCAAACCCATTAAATTATCTGCCGCACCCGTACCCCGCAAAATATCGTTGCCCAAAGTGCCGATAATTAGCTCGTCAGCAGACTGAAGAACTGCGGCATCTGCCTGAATAAATCCGATGCCAGTGGTGGCGGTTCCTTGCAGATTTCTCGAAGCGATCGCCGTACTCTGTAGCGCCACTAAAACCTGAGCCGGAGTCAAGCTTTTTCGTCCGCCTGCCCGTTGTAACATTAAAGCAGCCACAGCCGCAGCGTGGGGTGCCGCCGCCGATGTACCCAGAAATGAACCAAAATCAACCCCCCGTGTAAACGGATCATCAACCGTTGTAGATACGCCATCAGGAGCAGCAATTTCTGCATTTCGTCGAGTTTCTAAAACAGGCAAGCGATCGCCATTAATATCAAATAAAATAGGCGTTTTGTTTTGAGCTGAGAATGACTCAAGGATAGGAAGCCGAACGCCAAATGCCGGAGTTTGGGTAAAATTGACAGCACCGACTGCGATCGCCCCTTGTGCATTCGGTTGCCCAAAAATTGTTGAACTTCCTGTTGCCCCCGCCCCTTCATTCACATACTCATATTGAACCCCATCATCTCTGCCATTGGCAAAGCTAACCCATTTAATCAAACCCGGTGCCGCTGCCCCCAGATCAACCTTGCGCGCAATCACCAAATAGACCGTCTGTGCCGATTGCGGCTGATAGCTCAACTGCTGTGCAGGATTATCCAACCCTGTGGTAATGACACTAGCATCGCGTACACCCTGCCCACCCGCTCCTGGCAAAAGCTGATTTTCCAGCAAAAAGAGCTCCACATCATTGGCGATCTGTCCGGCTGGCTGATCCCAATTCAGAATGAGATTGATCGACCCTTTCTTCGGAATTTGAATGGCTTGAAAAACATCGACTCCGCTCCCCGGATCAAAGTCTTGTGCTTCATAAGTGCTACCCCGATACACAAAGGCTGTACCCGGACGAAATTCGCTTTCGTAAGAGCGATCGCCATCATTTCCCGCTGCTGAGAAATATACAATTCCTGCGTCTACTGCTGCCGTCACAGCCTGCGCCGCCACGCCCGGTTGAAAGAATGCCGAAGTTGAAAACCCGATATCATCCACAATAATGTCAGCCCCGGCTCGCCCTAAAGCCTGCACTGCTTGGGCAAAATCAGTCTCCGTTTCACCGCTACGATGAAACAACAACCGCGCCCCCGGAGCGACATCATGAATAATTTGCAGCATTGCTCGTCCTTCATCAGAAACAAACTTAAAGTTGGTCTGATCCTTCAAAACCTGCACTGGGCGATCGTACCCGTTTGGATTTTTTTGTCCTGGTAAATCACCATTCTCAACATCATCTTGTTCACCCTGATAAGCATTAAAACTATCAGAAATCACCCCAATGCTAACGCCCGATCCATCCAGGTTAAATTGCTGTCGCGCCACATCCGACCGCAACGCGCGATCGCCCTCACTGGTCACTTGTCCAACCATGCTTTCAGCCCCAACCTATTTCCTTTTCACATTGCCCAACCGATGCCAAAGCCGCTATTCCGGTCAAGGAGTCAGCCGCACATCTTGACCCGCCGTCCCTGTCAAAATATCTTCAATTTGATCGACCGTCAAACTTGGATTAGCACTCAGCATCAGAGCCACCACCCCAGCGACATGGGGAGCCGCCATCGAAGTTCCGCTCAATAACCCATATCTTTCACTGGGCAAAGTCGATCGCACTGACACCCCCGGAGCTACGAAAAAATTAGACCGCTGCTCCCCTGCCGGATTGGAATCCTCAAACAAAAACCGTCTATCGTCCACCGCTCCTACCGCAATTCCTAAGTCCTGCACTGCCGCAAACCGAGCTGGATTGCCAGGTTGCAAGGCTCCGCCGCTTTGCCGTTCATTCCCCGACGCGATCACAACCGTTACTCCCGATCGCTTTGCCAACTGCAACGCCTCAATTAGCTCAGGTGCAAGCAACGATCCTTCGCCCCCCAAGCTCATATTAATCACCTTTGCTCCATTATTTACGGCATATTGAATGCCCTTGGCAATATTTAAATCAGATCCGCCGTCATTATCCAACACTTTAATGGGCATAATTTTTGAGTTAAACGCTACGCCCTTCACTTCGTCTCCATTAGCTGCCGCAATCCCTGCTACGTGCGTTCCGTGACCGTCTAAAGAGCGATCGTTCGGATCGTTATTATCATCGACAAAATTCCATCCCAAACTATCATCAATGAAACCATTGCGATCGTCATCAATACCGTTATTAGCAATTTCGCGCGCGTTATTCCAAATGTTGTTTCGCAAAGCCGAATGGCTATAATCCACACCGTCATCAATAATGGCGATCGTGATGCCTTGCCCCGTAAATCCCTGTGCCCAAACCTCAGGTGCTTGCACTACATCTAAGCGAGTTAACGTTCCTCCCAAATTTGTCGCATCTGGAAACACGGGTTGGGCGATCGCTTGAGATACTGCCGCTGCTGCATTTACCAATCCAGAACCATAGAAAAAATTAAAATCTGAAGCAGGCTGCGCGTTCACAAACCGGAATTTAATCTGATAATTTCCCGACTCGCGCGCCGATAAACTGCTCACTTTAATAGAGTATTTTGCCCGACGCTGTACGGTAAAGGTGAGACGAGAGTTTTTATTAAAAAAAGTAGAATTCGGATCGGTAGACCCAATATTATCGCCGTACAGCACCGATCGCCGCGTGCGATCATTCACTAATTTAATCACCGGATTAAACTGCCGAGACGTAACCGTCACTTCCACTCGTTGTCCTAGTTTTAACTGCTTTAATGTAAAATTATCAACATAAGAATTCTGTGCATTGGGGTCAAACTCAGAGGTGTCGGCGCTAGAATCAACCCCATCGCTGCTTTCCAATTTGCCCTTAAACCGTCTTTTTGATATACCAGCAGCACGCACAAGACTACTACTAGCCCGAACAAAGCTGTTACTAGATTTGGCGATCGCCTGTTCCCCCCTTTGCTCACCCATCAACTCTTGATTGGCAATCAGCAGAGGGCGATCGACAGACATCCCCACTGAGGGTTTTGATAACGGAAAAGAACCTGACATATTCATAAATTTAACTCAACGTGATTTGATAAAGGGTGGCAGATAGCTTTTCGTCATTAGTTTCCAGGCTAGTCCGATCAATGCTAGCTGTGTACCGTAAGATGCGTTTGATAGCAGTTGCTATGTCAATGAGGGATTCTTGATCACGAGGCATAGATAGTGTGTGCTGATTCCAAAATGTTTTTACGTCTGAGCCAATTTTCACTCCGTTCGATCGCAGCTTTAACGATAAGGTCTACTTTGCGCTCAAAAATTGCTTGGAGTTCATCCCGCATTTGTAGGGTTTCCGTTAAGCCACGTTTGGCAGTTGGGGAAAAGGTGATCAAAACATCAATATCGCTATCGGGGCGAAAGTCATCGCGCAGGACAGAGCCAAATAGGGCAAACTCGGTGACTTGCCAGCGATCGCAAAACTCAGCAATTTTTTCCATTGGCAGTTCTATTGCAGAAACAATCATGTCAGTTTTACCCCCAAAGCTTCAAGTTGCTGATTCATCCAAGCGGGCAGCTTTGCTGAGCCAAAAGCAACGCCCCCTCTTCATCCGTCTCGATCGCCCGTTCTACCCCAGTTTTAGCAATTTCTAGCAGTTATTATGCTTAAGCATTGTAGTCATGACTGCTCCAGACTACTGACAATTTTCTTCAACTCTAAAATTAGAATGGTAAGTCATTTTTATAAGTCATTTTTAACGGTATCCCACACAACGTCTTCGTCTACGTCTAAGTAATCATGCACGACTTTGCTCCGCATTCCAACGACAGCCTTCCAGGGAATGGTTGGATAAGCGGAGCAAAAATCAGGAGATACTCGACGGGCAGCTTCACCAATGACCTGCAATAAATGCGTAAGAGACAATCGCAACAGTTCATTGTTGTCAAAATCCTCTCGGTCTACACCTTCAACAAAGTCGATCGCTTTGTTTGCCATGTCGATCATATGCCCAACGTAAACCCGATCATCTCTTTGCGTCATAACAAACCTCGGCTGTCGCTAGAACGCGATCGCGGATACGATGATTGAGAAACTTAAGGGTGACTAAATCAATAGTTCGGTGATCAAATAAGTTTGATAGTTCTTCTTGGATCTGATGGAGTTTCAAGAAACCAGGCGTGAACCCAGGCTCAAACTCCACCAAAACGTCAATATCGCTGTCTGCTGTAAAATCATCTCGTAAGACTGAGCCAAACAAGGAAAGTTTATAGATATGCCACTGCTGACAAAGGACTGCTATCTCATCTGTAGGAACTTTAATATTTTTGAGTTTCATCCCGAATTAACCCCCAAAGCTTCAAGCTGCTGATTCATCCCAGCGATCGCCCCCTCTTCATCAGTCTCGATCGCCCGTTCTACCCCAGTTGTAGCAGTTTTTAGCATTTGGTAATTTAACGGAGTAAGGTCAACTATTCTCTCTTGTTGAATCTAAATTGACATAAACGCGCTCTCCAGTAGATGCAACGCCTTGATCCTCCCATCGGTCTGGGCGTTGTGCAGATGCTCTGGTTCCAATCATGGTCAGTGCAATTAGGGCAATAACAGTTGCGCTTCTAAACGTTGGCAAACTTTTCATAATGACTAGAATTTTGATATTCATTAGACCAAATCTTTCCGCATAGTATCCTTTCCCATAAGACTGCTGCATCAAGTTTCAGTAGCCGTGAGAGCAACTTGGATGTTTTCGGGAACAGGTTATGTAGCGCCTATGTAGCGCCTATGTAGTATAGATGAAGTATAATGTGTATTATATTTAGTTAACTAGTTGAACTCTATCAAGTTTTATTTAACCCTCATAAATTTGTCAAATCCAGCCAATAATGGTTAGATGCTTGCCAGGGTTAGATACAATTCTTAAATATCAAATATCCCCACAACCTCCCCCAGCGATCGTGACAGAACCAGGAAGCTACAAAGATACCGTCAAACTGCCTCAGACCCAATTCGATATGCGGGCAAACGCCACCAAGCGCGAACCCGAATTGCAAAAATTCTGGGCAGAGCACCAAATTTACGAAAAGCTATCCCAGCACAATCCGGGGGAACCGTTCATTCTGCACGATGGACCACCCTACTCTAATGGGGCGCTGCATATTGGGCACGCTCTCAACAAAACCCTAAAAGATATTGTCAACAAGTACCAGCTTTTGAAAGGGCGAAAAGTTCGCTATGTGCCCGGTTGGGATTGCCACGGACTACCCATTGAACTCAAGGTGCTGCAAGGCATGAAAGCTGAAGAGCGGCAAAAACTAACACCCCTAGAACTACGGCGGCAGGCAAAAGTTTGGGCGATCGAGCAACAGCAGCAGCAGTGCGCTAGCTTTAAGCGTTACGGCGTGTGGGGCGATTGGGATCATCCTTACCTAACGTTGCAGCCTGAGTATGAGGCGGCGCAGATTGGCGTGTTTGGACAAATGGTGCTGAAGGGCTACATCTATCGGGGTTTTAAGCCTGTGTATTGGAGTCCGAGTTCGCGGACGGCGTTGGCAGAAGGTGAGTTGGAATATCCTGAAGGGCACACTTCACGCAGTTTGTATGTGGCGTTTGCATGGTGAGCTTGTCGGCTGAGGCTGAGGCTTTAACACCTTATTTGGCAGAGTTGGGCGTTGCCATCTGGACAACCACGCCTTGGACAATTCCGGCAAACTTAGCCGTTGCGGTTAATCCAGCTTTAACGTATGCGGTGGTGGAAGTGGCTGGCAATGAGCAATTGGCTGTTAGTCCTGAAAGCAGCAGTGAGCCACGGTTCCGATATCTAATTGTGGCGAAGGAACTCATCGATCGCCTTGCCCACACGCTTGGTACGCCCCTAACGCTCAAGGCAGAGATTTCTGGCACCGCTCTCGAACATTCCACCTATCTTCATCCCCTGTTCGATCGCCAAAGTCCCATCGTGATTGGGGGCGATTATGTCACAACCGAGTCGGGCACGGGTTTAGTCCACACTGCACCAGGGCACGGCATGGATGACTTTGTGGTGGGTCAGCGCTATGGCTTGCCCATTTTGTCGCCTGTCGATGATGGCGGTAACTTTACTGAAGAAGCAGGCAGATTCCAGGGGTTGAATGTGCTGAAGGATGCGAATGAGGCGATCGTGCAGGCGTTGATAGAAACGCGATCGCTGCTCAAAGAAGAATCCTACGCGCACCGTTATCCTTACGATTGGCGGACGCAAAAGCCCGTGATCTATCGGGCGACAGAGCAGTGGTTTGCCTCGGTGGCAGGGTTTAGAGAAGCGACGTTGAAGGCGATCGCCGAGGTGGAATGGATTCCGGCACAGGGCGAAAACCGCATCACTTCTATGGTGACGGAGCGATCGGACTGGTGTATTTCTCGGCAGCGGAGTTGGGGCGTGCCCATTCCGGTGTTTTATGACGAGGAAACGAATGTACCGCTGATGACTCCTGAGACGATCGCCCATGTCCAAGCTATCTTTGCTGAAAAAGGTTCGGATGCTTGGTGGGAATTATCGATCGAGGAATTATTGCCAGAGCAATATCGCAACGACGGACATCAGTACCGCCGAGGCACCGACACAATGGATGTCTGGTTCGATTCTGGCTCTTCTTGGGCAGCCGTTGTGGATAGCCGGGAAGGATTGCGCTATCCAGCAGATATGTATTTGGAAGGCTCTGATCAGCATCGGGGCTGGTTCCAGTCGAGCTTGCTAACTAGTGTGGCAATTCATGGCATAGCGCCCTACAAAACGGTTCTGACGCATGGGTTTGCGCTAGATGAGCAAGGGCGGAAAATGAGTAAATCGATCGGCAACGTGGTTGATCCGGCGATCGTCATTGAGGGCGGCAAAAACCAGAAGGAAGAACCGCCCTATGGTGCAGATGTGTTGCGCCTGTGGGTGTCGTCGGTGGACTATACCTCGGATGTGCCGCTCGGCAAAACCATTCTCAAACAAATGTCGGATGTATACCGCAAAATTCGGAATACGTCGCGGTTTTTGCTAGGCAATCTGCACGATTTTGATCCGTCGCAACACACCGTAAGTTACGAGCAATTACCCGAACTCGATCGCTATATGCTGCATCGGATTACCGAAGTATTTGCGGATGTGAATGAAGCGTTTGAACACTATCAATACTTCCGGTTTTTCCAAACCATTCAGAACTTTTGCGTGGTGGATTTATCAAACTTTTATTTAGATATTGCCAAGGATCGGCTCTACATCAGCGCTGAAGATACTTTGCGGCGGCGGGCTTGTCAGACGGTTTTGGCGGTGGCGATCGAGAACTTAGCAAAAGCGATCGCCCCTGTTCTTTGCCATCTTGCCGAAGATATTTGGCAATATTTGCCCTATCCCACGCCCTACGAATCAGTGTTTGAGTCCGGTTGGCTCAACATTGATCAACAATGGCAGAAACCAGAGCTTTCGATCGTCTGGAATCAGATCCGCGATATTCGTCAGGAAGCCAATAAAGTGTTAGAACAAGCCCGGACTCAAAAAGAAATTGGCTCTTCCCTAGAGGCTAAACTGCTGCTCTATGTCGCGGATGCAGAGCTAAAGCAAAAGCTTTCTGCCATGAATCCAAGCAATTCTTTGAGTGGTAATGAGGTGGACGAGTTGCGCTATTTGTTCCTCACTTCGCAGGTAGAACTTCTAGACAGTATGACACCGCTGGCGGACGCAAAGTACAAATCTCAGTCTGATGTTCTGGGCGTGGGCGTGATTGATGCGGAGGGCGTGAAGTGCGATCGCTGTTGGAATTATTCCATTCATGTCGGCGAATCGGCAGCACATCCCTTGCTGTGCGAACGCTGTGTCCCCGCTTTGGAAGGGAAGTTCTAAGGATGGGTAAAGAGACAAGAAAAATTGCCGCTCATCCCTAGCCTTTCTCCCTAGGGAGAAGAGATGCAGATTTCATGTTCCCTCTCCTTCTGGGCTACGGTGTATACATAAGTCTAGACTGGCTTCGTTCCAAGCTTTTTCGCCCCCTAAATCCCCCAAATTGGGGGACTTTGAAGCACAGAACTGGATCG
>JAAUPA010000011.1 GCA_012034615.1 Leptolyngbyaceae cyanobacterium CSU_1_4
GCCCGCATCATCGCCTTGACCGACAGGCACCAGCCCGCCGCCATCGCGCCGCTGTTCGGGCGACGCCATCGGCCGCTGGGATGGCGAGACGCTCGTCGTCGAGACCACCAACTTCAACGACTATCATCGCTGGCAGGATCATCCGGCGTTTCTGTCGGCCAACGCCAGGGTCACCGAACGCTTCACGCGCACGGGCGCAGACGAGCTGACCTATGCGTTCGAGGTGAACGATCCGGGCTTCTACACGCAGACCTGGAAGGGCGAGATGGGTTGAGCGGCAAAGGCTTGCTGCGGGGGCTGGAGTTGGTGTGGTTGCGCGATCGCCTCCAAGCCTATCTGGTGCAAGTTCAAGGTTCGGCACAGCTCCAAATGACCGATGGCTCTACCTTATCGGTGGGCTATGCCGGACATACGAACTATGCCTATGTCAGTTTGGGGCGCGAGTTGGTCAATGCGGGGAAGTTTCGCTTAGAAGAGCTGAGCTTGCCTGTTTTGATTCAATATTTTCAGCAAAATCCGGCAGATATGGATGTTTATATTCCTCGGAACAACCGTTTCGTCTTTTTTGAGGAAACTACAGGCACTCCGGCAACCGGTAGTTTGGGCGTTCCGGTGACCGCAGAGCGATCGATCGCCACTGATAAATCCTTAATGCCGCCCGGTGCCTTGGCATTCATTCAAACCCTGATTCCTGAAAGCGATGCAAGAGGCACTTTGGTGCCGCAGCCTGCCAGTCGATATGTGTTGGATCAAGACACGGGTGGGGCGATTCGGGGGGCAGGACGAGTTGATTTGTTCATGGGAACGGGAACGCTGGCGGGCGATCGGGCAGGGTTAATTAATGCAACGGGGCAACTTTATTATCTGTTGCTGAAGGAATAGGCTGCTTGAAGAAATAGGCTGCTTGAAGAAACAGGCTGTCCGAAGAAAAGAATGGGGAAGAGATCAGCGGCTGAAGGAAAAAGAAACTGCGGAAGGAATAAGCCGCTGAAGGAATAAAGGTTGCTCGATCGCCATTGCTCGATACAATCGATCTGCCCCCTGAAAGGTTTTTATGCACACCAATATGCACACCAAAAAGAATGTGGCGCTCCTCGCAATTTGCCAAGCGCTGTCCATGACTAGCATCACCGTGCTATTTACCGTTGCGGCTTTGATTGGTAGCCAATTGGCAAGCGATCGCGCCTTGGCAACCTTGCCGATCGCCTTACTCCAAGTTGCCGTCATGCTAACCACCATTCCGGCTTCGCTGTTAATGCAACGCCAAGGTCGCCGTTTTGGGTTTGTGATCGGAACGCTGGTGGGCATTGGTGGCGCAGGTTTAAGCATTTGGGCAGTGCTGGAAGGAAATTTTCTAGTATTTTGTGTGGCAATGATTTTGCTGGGTATTTTTAACGGGTTTACCGGATTTTATCGATTTGCAGCGGCTGAGGTGGCAGAGGAAGCGTTTCGGGCTCAGGCGATTTCGTTAGTGGTAGCGGGGGGCGTGGTGGCTGCCTTGGTGGGTCCAGGGCTGGCAAATTGGGCGAAAGATTGGTTTCCGGCGGTGTTTGCTGGCTCTTTGCTGCCCATTATTGCCTTGCAATGTCTGACGCTGGGCGTGTTGGCGGGAATTGAGATGCCGCCCTTGGAAAAGGTAGATTTAAAGGGAGGGCGATCGCTCGTTCTCATCATGCGTCAACCTGTGTTCTTAGTTGCTTTGCTAGGCAGCGTCATGGGCTATAGCGTTATGGTTCTGATTATGACGGCAACACCGTTAGCGATCGTGGGTTTTCAGCATCCTTTTCATGAGGCGGCGACCGTTCTTCAGTGGCATGTGTTGGGCATGTTTGCCCCGTCATTTTTTACAGGTTTTTTGATTGCTCGGTTGGGTGTGCTGAAGATTATTTTATGCGGTATTGCTTTAAATCTAATTTGTGTGGCAATTAATGCATCAGGCATCGATATTTTTCACTTCCGATCGGCATTGCTGTTGTTGGGTGTGGGCTGGAACTTTTTGTTTATTGGGTCTACCACACTTTTAACTCAAGCTTATACGCCTGCCGAAAAAGCGAAGACCCAAGCAGCCCACGACTTTTTAATGTTTAGCTTTGTGGCGATCGCGGCATACGGTTCTGGGCGAATTCTCACCCATGGCGGCTGGGCGGTTGTGAATTATGCCGCATTGCCGGGGCTGGCGATCGCGCTGGTAGCCGTGCTGTGGTTTCAACAACAGAGCATTCGACCCGTCAATAACACCAACACCAATAAAGAGTAAGCAGGAAATCAATAAAATCCAGAACGGGTGAACAAACTGCCCACCCGTTTTGGAAATATTCAGAATGGAAACATTCACGCGATGTGCAACTAACCTCAACCTTCAACCCCGAGCCCTTCTTCCAAGCTAGGCTACTCTAGCTACGCTTCAGTCTTTTCAGCCCCCTAAATCCCCAGATTGGGGGATTTAGGGGCAAAAAGCTAGAGCATCCCACCGGGAATTCATTATCAACGCAGCCCCCTTACTCTAAAGACTACTAGAGTAAGGGGGCGTAATTAATCTATAGATAGCCGTGGGGCAAGCGTCTCGCTTGCGGGCAAGATGAGCTCAATCTTTAGAAAAAATCTCGATGGAAATGGTGTTTCGCTCCCTTTATCATTTTGCTCAAGCCAAACAAAGAGCTGCCTCGACGCAGTTGACTCCTTTTTGAGTCCGTTTTCAAAACTCTTTTGGCTTAGTCAAAGCCCAGTGCAAGCGAAAACGCAAAAATGAGGCGTTTGTTGACATCTGGGCTACTTCCTTAAGTTGACATCTATGGCAAGATGCCCGCACTACGTCTGATATTTCCCCACGTCTGACATTTAATTAGACCGGTTAGATGTCTCGGTGCCATATTTCTTCGGCGCAACCTTTCTGTTCTACAGTTTCACCGATTTCAACTGACTGCGCGGATCAAACGTACGATTCGCGCGTACCTTCTCATATAGCTCTCGCTCCACCTCCGTCAAGTCGGTCGGTGGCACAATTAATATTTTCACGAACTGATCGCCCCGTCCATCTTTCACCTTCCGCCAGCCCTTGCCCCGCAAGCGCAACGTTTGCCCCGATCGAATGCCTGCTGGAATATTCATCGTGACAGAACCCTCAGGGGTGGGCACTTCAATGGAGGCACCTAAGACGGCTTCATCCGGAGCGATCGCCACCTCACACAACAAATTATCCCCATCAAACTGGAAGAACGGATGGGGCTGGGTCTCCACCACCAAATACAAATCGCCCCGCTGCTGATTGTAAGGATTGATTTGCCCTTTCCCCTTCACCCGAATTCGGCTTCCTGGCTTTGCCCCCGGCGGAATTCGGACTGTGATCATTTCGCCACTCAAATTCAGGCGTTTTTGCACACCCTCAAACGCTTCCGCCAGCGTCAGGGCGATCGGCGACTCAATATCTTGCCCTGCCCCCGCCGGATCGCCACCATACCCAGAAAAATCTCCATACCCTGCCCCCGGTGCGCCCGGACGATAGGTATAGCTGCTGCTACTGCTGCTTCTGCGCTGCGCTCCTGGAGGAGTGTTGCCAAACCGCCCCAACAGCTCATCAATAAACTCATCAAAATTGTTGTACTTACCAAAGTCAACGCTATTTGCGCCCACTCCCCCCCCATCAGGGCGAGCCAGAGGCACCTGCCTGCTTCCAATACTGACCAAACTGGTCATACTTTCGCCGCTTATCTGGATCGGACAGCACCTCGTAAGCTTCACCCACCTCTTTAAATTTCGCTTCTGCCGATTTGTCTCCAGGATTTACGTCCGGATGGTATTTCCGCGCCTGTTTGCGATAGCTCTGCTTAATTTCATCAGCAGTGGCGCTTTTTCCTACACCCAGCGTCGCATAATAATCTTTGAAATCAGTCGCAGCCATTCCGGTTTCCCTATGGATTTTACATAAAACACCTACCCCTAACCTATCAGGACTTTAAGTGATTTAGGTTCGGTTCGAGAGTAAGAAATAGAGCAATTTCCGTACCTGGCTCCAAATCTTCCACCTGCCCTTAATCCTCAGGCAAATCGCAATCATAACCTTCACTATCAATCCAGTCTAAAAGGCTAGTCCAAAGCTCATGGAAAACATAAGTTAGCCAACTGAGCTGCTGAATATTGTCATGAACTGCGTCTAATTCTTGAGGATATTGCTCAATTAGCCACTGTTGCAGCTCGCCATTATAAACAGTTTCTAGATGGGCAAAAATATTTTCTTGCTCAACCCTAATCAATGTTCTAAAGCATTCATGTTCCTGATCGAACTGACACGGCTCAGGCAGAGCCAACCGGGGATGATCTTGAACAGCCCCTTTAACAAACTCAATGATTCTTCGGAAGGCTTGCAAGGCTTCGTTCAAGTCATCATAACGCCGCACAATATTATCTTTGGCTTCGTTGATTTGACACAAAGTTTCTAACCCCGTTTGACCCAGCATCGGGAGGTCAGGATAGCGAGGAAGCAGCATGACGAGTGCCCCTCTTTGGCTCAAGTCATCTCTCAATGTTTCGTCAATGCCTAAACTACCCTCAAACCGAGTGGCAATAACCTGGGCACCCTGTAAATTGACTCGGGTCAAGTTGGCGCTGCTCAGGTTTGCATCATTCAAGATTGCCCCACTCAAATCAGCTTCATTCAAATAGGCACGATTGAGCAAAGCATGACAGAGTTCTGCCTCCTGCACGCACGCACGCAGCAAAATCACCTCAGTCATTTCAGCCCGATTCAAGGTCGTATTTTTAAGATTGGCACCGCTCAGGTAAGCACGGCTCAATTTTGCGTCATCAAGATTGCAGCCTTCCAAAATCGCATCGCTTAAATTTGCCCGAAACAATTTGGCATTTTGGAGGTTAGCACCTTGCAAATTTGCCGCCACTAAAAGAGCGCCGCTTAAGTCTGCGTCGATTAACTGAGCAAGGCTTAAGTTGATCCCTCGCATGTCAGCCCCAATCAACCTTGCGCCCTGAAGATTGGCTTTGTGAAGCTTGGCAAAGGTCAAATTAGCTCGATTCAGAGACACCTCCTGAAGATCGGCATGGCTTAAATCTGTTCCCCTGAGCCTAGCTCCATCTAGTCTGGCGCGGCTGAGTTGAGCATTATTGAGATTGGCGCGCCGCAAGCGCGTTCCTAGGAGTTGGGCTTCGATTAGAAAAGCATGATTTAAATCGGCTCGTTCGAGGTTGGCGCGCTGTAAGTCACTACGGTACAGGTTAGCCTTGCTCAAATTTGCATTGATTAAATCGGCACCTGTGAGGTCTGTGTTGCTGAGATTGGCATGAGATAGATTGGCATGATTAAGGTTAATGCGCCGGAGGTCTGCACCTGAGAGATCTGCTCCTGAAAGATTGGCACCTGAGAGATTAGCGCCGCTTAAGTTGGCTCCTCTCAAGTTGCAGCCTTGGAGGTCAAGACCTTGTAGATTAGCCCCTTGTAAGTTGGTGGAAGGGCAATTTCCATAAGCCTGTAAGTTAGCAGGTAGATGGGTCATGGGCTTTTGTCCATCACGACTAATTTTGCATCATAGAAATATGTTGAATATGTTGAACGAAGACGATCGCCTAGGAGGGTATCCAAGCGATCGCCCCGTCCCAGCAGTTTAAGACAACTTCAGCATTAATTTTGTACAGAGGGGCACATATATACGCACTGTGCGCATGTTATTTCCAATAAACTTAAGCACTGAGTAGTTGCCATCCATTCGCACAATTAATCGGGTAATCGTATGATCCAAGACAAACTGAATAACAATGCGCATATAAAATATGTATCTGACTTTGAAACATTGAAATTGGATACCCCAAATGACCAGCTTGGATCAAACGCGCAATAGTCAGAATCGGGGAAGACCGATGCTTTCCAACGTTGAACGAAAACGGGCAAGAAATTTATCCGTATCGGATGAAGCTTGGAAAAAGCTAGAAGAACAAATTCAGAATTTACCGGTCAAAACTGCTTCTGAATTGGTTGAGAAAATTGGCTTAGGTCAGATCCAGCTCACGACCGCAGAATCTTCAACCTTGGGAGATATTCCTATTTGTCGTCGGCTGAAGGCGCTGATGGAAGAGCCCATTGCTGCCTTTGGATCAATTTTGGCGTTTGTGCGGCGCACCTGCTGGCAATTTAATCTTGAACCGACCGATGCCCGGGTTTATGACATCACCCTGAAGGCAAGCACCATCGTTTTTTATACGGGTTATACCCATCCTGATGTGCTGATCAACAATCCTAGCGCATTAATCAAGTGGCTGTGCTACGAGATTTTGCAAGCTGAGGCCGATCGCCAATCTCACTCAACTTCGTCTCCAGTTTGCCCAGCGATCGCTGATCCTACAGGCGAGCCCTCTAAAATCGAACCCTCTAAAATCGAACCTATGAAACCGTCTGAAGTAGAACGAATTTTTGGGCGAATTAACCATGCTTTCGTTCGCCTAGAAATGGCAGCGCGATCGCCTGAATACAAAGCCCTCAAAATGAAAACCATAGACGGTTTAACCATTAAACAAATTAGCCGCATCTTCAAACTGCAAAAACACGAAGTGAGCAAAGTTGAAGTGAGCCGAATGATTAAGCAGGGCTTAGTTAATTTTCGGGAGTTATTTTACGATGCCGAGGAAGACGGATCGCCGCCCATAGATGCAGCCCCCGCTGGGCATCGGCAATGGGTACAACAAGCCGCTCAAGATTACTTGCACCTAGCATTGCAAGAGAGCCTCACAGGCGAAGCCTTGGGGAAGTTACAAGAAATTTTGCTGGCAACTAGCCAGGATCCTTATTTAGATTTTTGGTTAAACGAAATTGATTACTGCCTACGCGATCGCACCCCTTACGCAGGCAAGCGCAATGGCAAAACACCCGAACCCGATGCAGCCGTTAGAAACTGGATAGCCAAAGATCTTGAAGAGCACCTTCTTCAGAAAAAGAAAGAGATCGATCGAGAGCTGGCATTTTGTCAGACCGCTCAGCAAATCCAACAGATATTAGAAACCTATGCAGAGAAAGAGGCGATCGCCAAGCTGTCTGTTAAACGTCTGATTGGGTAAACGTCTGGAGCGAGATTTATGAAGGAGCTAGATGATCGTGCTGTCGGCGATCGTGGCTCCCTTAATCGTGACAATAATGCCACTGCGAATATAAAAGCCTAAATCCTCGCGCTCCGCCTCTTGGACATTGTCCTTATTGATAATTTGAACATTGCGACCAATCCGCCCGTTCTTATCAATAATGGCGCGCCGAATCGTCGTATTTGCGCCAATCCCAATCGGCACGCCACCCCGCGCCACATCAGCCTCCCGATCGGCAAGAGGCTGATAGAAATCTGCCCCCATCAACAAAGAATCTTGAATCGTGCAACCTGCCTCAATTCGAGTCCGAATGCCCAGAATGGAATGATGAATTTGGCAGTCTTTCATAATCGAGCCATCGCCAATCATCGAATCGGTCACTCGACAGTTTTGCATCTTGCTGGGCGGCAGGGCGCGACCTCTCGTATAAATAGGAGCCTTCTCATCGTAGAAGCTAAACGCAGGATGAGGATGCTGAGTAAGCGCCAAGTTAGCATCATAGAACGCTTCAATGGTTCCAATATCTTCCCAATAGCCGTTAAATAAGTACGCCTGAATGTTGTGATCGGTCGAAGCCGCCGGGATAATTTCCTTCCCAAAATCTGTTTGGTCAGGATATTTCTTTAACAAATCCACCAAAGCTCGGGTATTGAAGACATAGATTCCCATCGAAGCAATGTAAGGACTTTGGAGCGCTTGTTCAGGAGTGAGCCCTAAGGTAGTAGTATCAACCCGCATTTCATGAAGGGCATCGCCTTTAGGCTTTTCACTAAAGTCAATAATCTTGCCCTGATCATCAATTTTTACTAGCCCAAAGTCAGAGGCGCGCTTTTCATCGACGGGCAACACCGAAATGGTAATGTCTGCTCCGGTGTCTCGATGGCGCTGCACAAATTTGGCATAATCCATGCGATAGAGATGATCTCCCGAGAGGATCAAAAACTCGCTCACGTCCCATTCCTTAAATAATGGGAGATACTGACGCACCGCATCGGCTGTACCTTGGAACCAGTTTGGGTTTTCGGGAGTTCTTTGAGCTGCCAAAACTTCTACAAAGCCTTCATGGAACCCAGAAAAGCTGTAGGTGCGAGAAAGGTGTCGGTTTAAAGAGGCCGAGTTGAACTGAGTTAAAACGTAAATCTTGTAAATGTCCGAGTTAATGCAATTACTAACTGGGATATCGATCAAGCGATACTTCCCAGCAAGAGGCACGGCAGGTTTTGCTCGCAGCTTTGTTAAAGGATATAAACGGGTGCCAGCACCGCCGCCCAAAATGATTGCTAATACTTTTTTCACAAAGACCTCTTAACCGTTTCTTTATAATTCACGTACTCCCCAACCTTAGTGTCTGATGGTATGTGGAAGTTGGCAAGAGGTTAAAGATACAAGATCATCGGGTTCTCAAAAATTTGATCCCCACTGGGCATACCAGAGGATTGATCTCAATTGAGATCAATTGAGATCAGCGAACAGGGCTCCTCATAATCATTCTTCTGAATCACAGCCACCCCTCCACTCCTCCACTCCTCCACTCCTCCACCCCTCCACTCCCCTCCACAAGAGAACTCCTAGTAAGCCGACTTCATTTTTACAGAGGGATCAGGATGCACAGAGAAGGTGAGGACGGTTTCGTCTACGCCTTTGAGTTGCAGCGGGCTGAACTTAGTAATGGTGTCTTCTTCTAGCTCTAAATAGTCTGCAACGGCGGCAGAAACCAGGATAGAGCTAGGTTCGGCGGCTTCTTGAATGCGGGCAGCAATGTTGACGCTAGGTCCGATCGCCGTATAGTCCGATCGCACAGAGCCGCCGAACATGCCGACCACAGCAGTACCCTGATGAATGCCGCAGCGAAATTGCACTTTCGGAATGCCTTGCGCTTCCCAGCGATCGTTAAGAGCTGCGAGCGAGCGATACATTTGGCGGGCAGCGGCGATCGCGCGTTTTACTTGTTCATTCGGGCTAATTTCTTCAGGTGCTCCAAAAATTGCCAGAATTGCATCTCCCATAAATTTGTCTACCGTACCGCCATTCTCAAAAATAGCGTGGGTCATTTCGGTTAAGTATTCGTTGAGCAGTTCGGCAACGCGGCGCGATCGCAAATTGTTCGAGAGTTGCGTAAACCCAATAATGTCACTGAACAAAATAGTAATCATGCGCGGCTCGGGGCGCAAATCAAGAGTGAGATTGCCCTCAGCCGCTTTCTTTACTAGCGAAGGCGGCAAGAAGCGCCCTAAAACCGATTCGGTTAGATAAGTGTTTAACGCAGCAACCCGTTGCTCGTTTTCTTTAAGAGCAAGCAGGTTACGCACCTCTGCCACCAATTCTCGATTGTTAAAAGGCTTAGACAGGTAAGCATCTGCCCCTTTTTCAGCACCTTCTAGCCGCGTATCTTCATCAGCTTTGGCAGTCAGCAGAATAATGGGAATTCCCCGCAACGCCTCATCCTGACGAATCATGCCAATCATTTCCAGCCCAGAGACCATCGGCATCATCAGATCAGTAATGATGAGATTAGGTCGATGGGATTGCACCACCTGGAAACCCTCAGCGCCATTCCGAGCCGTCAAAATTTGATGTCCCATCCGTTGCAACACGCCAGAAACATAGTTCCGCATATCGGCGTTGTCTTCTACCACCAAAATTGTGGCGGTTTTTGCCAGATCTGGGTTGCTTGGGGGGGCAGACAGCGTAGGAAGCGCCGCGACCCCTGGCGGGCTACTCGAAGCGATCGCCAGTTCAGAAGGCAGGGGATTTTCGGTGCACTGCTGCGAATCAGTGTCCACATCTGCCAGTTCAACCTGAGCTCGACTCTGTTCAATTTCTACCGGGATCTCAATGATCTGAGCTGGGGGTAAGTGGGTTGTACCTGTTTGCAACCAAACTGAAAAGGTTGTGCCTTCGCCGTAAATGGATTCTACGGTGACCTGCCCGCCATGCATTTCCACTAATTCTTTCACCAAAGACAGCCCCAAGCCGCTCCCTTCATGGCTGCGACTCGCCGACCCATCAGCTTGACGAAAGCGATCGAACAAGTGAGGAATTTGGTCAGGACGAATGCCAATGCCCGTATCTTTAATCTGCATCAGGCAATGGTCGCCCTCTTGTCTGAGGATGATCTCAATTTTGCCGCCTGCTTCGGTGAACTTAATGGCGTTGGACAGTAAGTTGTAAAGAACTTTGTCAAATTTTTCTAGATCTAAATAAACGGGCGGACAGTCTTCTAAATGAGGCAATAGGCTGATTTGCTTTTTCTCACAGTACGAGTCGAAGGAGTCAACCACTTGACTGACAAACTCTAAAAGGTTGCAGGGACGAAACTTGGGCTGCATGAGTCCTGCGTCTAGGCGCTGCAAATCAAGAAGCTGATTAACCAGACGGAGTAAGCGGCGAGAATTGCGCAGAGCAATCACAGACTGGTCGTAGGAAAGTCCTTCTGCTTGGGCAACGGCAGATTCTAGGGGACCAATGGTCAGCGTTAAGGGTGTGCGGAACTCGTGGGAGACATTTTGGAAAAACTCGGTTTTTTGTTTGTCGAGTTCGAGCAATTGCTCTGCCTGCTGCCGCATGGTTTGGTACAAACGCGACTGTTGCACGGCGATCGCGCCTGAGCAGCTACAGCCTGAGCCAAGCCAATTTCAGCCGTCTCCCAGCGCCGAGGCTGGCGAGTTTGGCGCAAAGAAATGCTGCCAATGATTTTACCGTTGTACAGGAGCGGTACGACTAAGAGGGCACGAGCGGGCGATCGAAGCAACAAATCCGTCACATGCATTTCTAGCTGATCGCTCAAATCATCAATAATGACCGGAGCCTGCGTCTCAAGCAATTGCTTTAAACAGGATTACCCTCAATCGGGGCTTTAGACTGCGGTAGCTGGGGCTGTTGCTCCTGATTTGCATCATGCAACCCCACGCACTGCACAAACTCATCTTCCTCAGTCCACAAAGACAAGGCACAGCCATCCGCATGAAGGGCTTGACCAAGCTGCTGAGTAATGGCGGCAAAAATTTCCTGAGGATCAAGACTAGAGCGGATCGCAGCCGTAATCGTGTTGACCAATGCCTCTCGTTTTGCCAAAGCTCGGACTTGCTCATAGGCTCTCGCCTGAGACAGGGCAAGGGCGGCTTGATCCGCCACCATCATAATGAGCTGAACCTCGTCGTCGTCCCAGGTGCGCGGCTTGCCGCATTGGTGCAGCGCCAAAACCGCCATCAAATCTTGCTGAAGAATGAGAGGCACAATGAGGCTAGAGACAATTCCAGCCGCCTGATAAGCCTGCCGACGCAGATCTTTAACATCTCCCTGAACTCGCTCATCGGTCTGAGCCTCGTTGATCACTTGGACTTGACGGGTTTCCCAAAGGGTATGCGCCAAGCTGCTAGAGCTGCCATCCATCCGCGACAAAGAGATTTCTGAGGGCAATTGCCCTTCGTCAGGAGCAGGAATGGTGTAAACAAACCACTCGTCTTCCAGTCGTCCGTCTTGAAAAGGGCGAAGAATACAGCAGTCTACTTCAAACATGTGCCCCACCGTCTCCACGATAGTTTGGAGAATCTCTTGGTAGCTGAGAGCACTGCGGATGGTGTTGGTGACCGCGTTGAGCAATGACTCTTGCCGCAGCGTCCGCTGAAGTTCTTGAGTCCGGGCTTTAAGAATGCTATGGGTATCTGCGGCTTGCCGCACTACTACTTTAAGTTCGTCGTCGTCCCAGGGCTTGGTGACATATTTGAAGACTTTGCCAGAATTAATGGCTTCTACCAAGTCGCCTACATCGGTATAGCCGGTGAGAATGATCCGAATGGTGTCGGGGTATTGGGTGGCAGTCAGACCCAAAAACTCTGTGCCACTCATGAGGGGCATTCGTTGGTCTGAAATAATAACGGCGACTTCGCCTTGGCGATCGAGGATCTCAAGGGCAGCCGGACCACTCTCTGCTTTTAGCACCTTAAACTCGCGGTGAAAGATGCGATAAAGCAGATCTAGGTTATCCGGTTCGTCATCAACAACAAGGATCGTGAACTTGGTTTTAGTCTTTACATTCATAACTTTCAGCATTGATCTCGAAGAGATGCCTGCCTTCAGAGTTCCCAATTCTGGGAGAGCATAACCTTGAGAGAAGTAAAAGAAGGCAAAGAAATTTGAGGAATTTTGTGCTTTTCTTAATTCACTTTACTTTTTCTTAACTTAGGCGATCGCCAACCCTCAGTGATCTTTCTGAATTCAGTAGCAAAAGCTAGGTCGAAAATACCAGACTAAGATAGAGGCATTCCATCTCAGGCATTCCATCCCATTGAGTCATGTCTACATCCCCTTTCCCTCGCAACTGGTCGGGCGATTTACCTCAAACTGGAGGTAAAGACCGTGGGCGCAAACCTCTTCCGATCGCAGTGCGATCGGTTCAGCAGCAAGACTTGGCAAGCTTGGCAGAGGTTTTGGTCAATAGCTTTCATTCCAAGGAAGGTCTCTTGGGGCTGCTCTATCCTTTACTGCGAATGGGGATTTACGAAGACTTGCGGAGCCGATTACGGAATAAGAGCCATCGATATGCTTGCTTAGTTGCGGTTCATCGTGCCAGCCCGGAGACGCTCAATGCGGCACATCTGCACCAATTAGCAACGGTGCCGGGTGTGGTTGAGTTGTTCGAGATACCTGCAAGGGGCCGCCCGATCGGCACGGTTGAGATGACGGTTCGAGCCTCTCACCCCTGGCACGCCCCGCAAAGTAGGGGCTATCTTTATCTTTCTAACTTGGCAGTCCAGGCTGAATATCGCTGCCATGGAGTGGCACAGCAGTTGTTACAAGCTTGTGAGCAAACAGCGTTGGATTGGGGGTTTGAAAATATCTATCTTCATGTGTTGGAAAATAACGCTTCTGCACGGCGGCTCTATCGCAAGGCGGGCTATCAGCTTCATGAAGTGGAGAGTGGGTTGGGAAGTTGGTTAATGGGGCAGCCGAAGCAATTGTTTCTGCGAAAGATTTTAGTAAAGCGATCAATGACTTAAAGGAGGATCAGCCCATGTTTTTAGTGACCGGTGCAACGGGTGGACTGGGACGCAAAATAGTCAGCTTGCTTCGGCAAAGAGGGCAGGCGGTACGGGCGTTTGTACGCCTTACGTCTCGGTATGGAGATTTGGAGCAGCGAGGCGCAGAAGTTTTTATTGGAGATTTGCAGCAAGAGAGAGAGATTCAGAAGGCTTGTCAGGGGGTGCAGTATGTCATTAGCGCCCATGGCTCGAACGAGTTTAACCGGGGTAAACCTGAGGCGATCGATTATCGAGCCAATATTGATTTAATTGATGCGGCTAAGGCTGCGGGGGTGCAGCATTTTGTCTTTATTTCGGTGCTAGGAGCCGATCGCGGCTACGAAGATGCGCCGGTGTTCAAGGCAAAATGGGCAGTGGAGCAATATCTTAGAGCAAGCGGGTTGAACTACACAATTTTGCGTCCTTCTGGGTTTTCGTCGAATTTGTTGCCCTTGGCGGAAAGGTTTGAACAAACGGGAATTTATTTGTTGATTGGGGATGCCAAAATTCGGACTTCTATTGTCAGCACTGATGATTTGGCGCGGATTGCGGTGGACTCAGTAGCCGTTGAAGGGGCGCGCAATCAGACTTTGTCTGTGGGAGGGGCGCAGGCTTTAACCCGAGATGAGATTCCGCGAATTTTTGGGCGAATTTTTAACCGAGAGCCCCTTATCATCAATCCGCCCTTGGCAGCGCTAGATGCGGTGAGGGCGTTGTTGGGCGTGGTTAGTCCAGACTCGCGGCAGGCTTTAGGCACCTTGCGATCGCTCCTTGCCAACGAGTTCTTCTGCACGCCCAGTGAGATTCAGCATCTAGAAACGTTGTTCAATTTCAAGATGGAGACTTTGGAAAGCTACTTGCGGCGGCATCTTAGCGTTTAGGCTAGTCCAGACACCAGCGATAGCCCATTCTGATCGGGGTCAAGAAGGCTGACAGTGGTGCCGCCCCACGGTTGTACCTGGGGTTCGCCCATGAATTCTACGCCTCGGGTTGCCAGATCGCCATAAACTTTATGAACATCTTCCACACTGAAAGATAGTCCGGCGAACCGTCCTACTAACTCTGCTTCACTGCCTTCGCTAATCTTTTCTACAACTAAGGACACGCTGCCTAAGTCGAACAACAAGAACCCGTTATCGCTGCCATCTGCCTTGAGAGGCATTTCTAAGAGGTCGCAGTAGAATTGTTTGGCGCGTTCAATGTCGGTGACAAATAAACGAACAGTATTGAGCATCCAGGCGTTCATAGTCTTGTCCTCTTTGGGTTAAAAGGGTAGAAATGATCTATATAACCTTCTGTACAAACTAATGATTCCCTAAGCTTGTTCTTTCTTTTTATAAAGTGGATTGCAGCGCTAAAGCTAGCAGAATGGCGACGATCGCCCCAATTAAGGTGTTCAAAATATTGACCACATCATGGGTCAACCCAGCCACTTTGCCTTCAATGGTAGCGCCAATCAAGCTTTCAATATTGGTGGCAATGAAAGCCGCGATCGCACAAATGCCAATCCCGACAGGGCTAACAAGACCCACGAACCAGGCTAAGGTGGCGATCGCAATAGAGCCGATGATTCCGGCTAGCGTTCCCTCCAAGCTCACTGCGCCCTCAGTGCCTCGGGGGACAGGCTGTAATGTAGTGATCAAAAACGTTCGTTGTCCATAAGCTTTACCAATTTCGGTGCCACAGGTATCTGCCAGCTTGGTGCCAATACTGGCAACGTATGCCAACTGCAAAAGCGGCACCCAAGCTTGGAGATGACTAGACCCGTTCCAGGTCGCCCCATAAACGCCCAGGGCACACAAGGTGCCAATTAACGCCGATCCCCACACATTCTCAGGACCACGCGCGCCCGATCGCTGTTCAGCAATTCCTAACGCCTCTTTTTGCGCCATGCCGACTCGGGTTACCGCAGAACCCGCCAGAAAATAAAACATCATGACGCTATAGCCTTGCCACCCCAACGTGCCCCACAGGATGACCCCCAAGGCTCCAGCGTGGAAAAGTCCGGCAGGGGTGAGAAGCTTTTTGGGGGCAAGGGCAGCGATCGCCATCAGCCAGCATTCAGTCCAAAGCCAATTAGCCAAGGGGTCACCATAGGGGCACCATAGGAAAATTCAAGTAAAAGAAAGATTTCAGCCAGATCCTCTCAATTTTCGCATAATCCTTGAGAAGCATCACACCATTTAGCAAACGATGAACCCCACTAAAAGTTTAAGAAATATTGAAGAAATTTAGGGATAGGAGGAGGATGGGAAACCTTCGATGTGAAGACCGAACTTAACCGAACTTAGCGGTGCCTGCCCATGACTTCTTTAACAGACGCAGAGAAAAACCATTTTGCCAAGGAAAGTAGCCTTCTCCGCCGAATTAACCAGAGAATTCGACGATCGCTAGAGCTTGAAGACATCTTAAGCACCACCGCAACCGAGGTGCGAGCCTTTTTAGGGAGCGATCGGGTCAAAATTTATCAGTTTCATTCAGACAAGAGCGGTAAAGTCGTGGCAGAGTCGATTCACAATAATCGGCTGCCTTCTTTGATGGGGCTAAGTTTTCCAGCCGATGATATTCCGGCTCAGGCGCGGCAGCTTTTTGTAGATATTCAGGCGCGGGTTGTGGTGGATGTGGCTAGCCGACAAATTGGACAGAGTTTTTATCGCAATTTAGAAACCGGAGAACAGATCGCCGAAGAGGTGCGCTATCGACCGATCGAGCCTTGCCATGCCGAATATTTAACTGCCATGGGCGTGAAGTCTTCTCTGACGCTGCCCATTCTTTATCAGGATCAACTGTGGGGTTTACTCGTTGCCCATCATGCTGAACCCCAAGAAATTGCCATGCACGACTTACAGGCAGTTCAGGGCGTGGTCGATCAAATTTCAGTGGCGATCGCTCAATCGATGCTGCTTGCCCAAGCCCGCGATCGTGCCGAGCGAGAAGCACAGCTTAACCACATTACCAACCTGCTGCACTCTCGCTCCACCATTGAAATCCAGGCAGCCCTAGAAACAGCCGTTACCACCTTTGGCGGTTCTGGCGGCAGAGTGTGTATTAAATCTGAAGCGTTTAGTGAACAGGGTGGCTTGCCTCTCAGTTTTGAGAACTGCACTGAAGCCAATAACTGTGTTCTTCAGCTTTACCTCGACGGCACCCAGCCCACCATGCCTGAGTTGGCAATGTATCCTTTAATGGAGCAATACTCGGTTTGGCAAGAATACTTTCAAGCCCACAAGTTTCAGCCTTGGGCAATTTCAGATATTTACAATACCCCGCAGCTCCGAAACCTCCAGCCCGCCTTTCGCTCTACAAAAATTCGGGGAATGTTGGTTGTGCCGCTTCAATACCGTCAACGAACGCTGGGTTATTTAAGCATTTTTCGAGACGAGCTTGCCACTGAAACACTTTGGGCGGGACAGTTTGACCCCGATCAGCGCCAGCTTTATCCTCGACAATCGTTTGAGCTTTGGCGTGATACTCGCAAAGCCCAAGTTTGTGAATGGACGGCACAGGAAATCAAACTAGGTCGAACCTTGGGCATTCACTTTGCCACAGCCATTCAACAGTCAGAAACCCATCAACAGTTGCAAATCCTCAACGACAACTTAGAGCATCTCAACGCGGGGTTAGAGCAAAAAATATTTGAGCAAACCTCCGCACTTTGGCAAACCCACGAGCTCCAGCAGATTTTGTTTCAGGTTGTGGTTAAAATGCGGGATTCGCTTGACCT
This sequence comes from Leptolyngbyaceae cyanobacterium CSU_1_4, assembly GCA_012034615.1. Taxonomy (GTDB): domain Bacteria; phylum Cyanobacteriota; class Cyanobacteriia; order Elainellales; family Elainellaceae; genus Timaviella. The sequence goes on from JAAUPA010000011.1 coordinate 16,822, forward strand.
AGACACGATTTTTAAGACGACGGCTCAGGAATTGAGGCGATCGCTCAAAGTTGAGCGAGTTGGAATTTTTCGGTTTACACCTGGCTCAAGCTGCGACGAGGGAGAGTTTGTCTCAGAAGATTGCTTACCAAATGTTTCTTCTAATTTGGGCAAGAAAGTCTGTGACCGCCACTTTCAAAAAGAATACGCGCCCTCTTATTACAAAGGGGGGAGGCAAGTTCTCAATGACGTTCGCAATTCTGGTCTAAAGGAATGTCACATAGCGTTACTCGAAAGCTTAGGAATTAAAGCACAAATCGTTATTCCTTTGGTTCGACAAGAAGAGCTGTGGGGACTTTTGTGCGTTCATCAATGCGCTCAGCCTCGACAATGGGAGCGTTCGGAAATTCAGTTTGTGACTCAAATTGCAGCCCAACTTGATGTGGCCATTCAGCAGGCAGAGTTGCTGGCTCAAACCCAAGAGCAATCCCATCAACTTGCGGAAACTTTAGCCAATCTCCAAGAAACCCAGCTCCAGCTCGTGCAAACCGAAAAAATGTCTAGTCTTGGGCATTTGGTGGCAGGTATTGCCCACGAAATCAATAATCCGATCAATTTTATTCACGGCAATGTTCATCACATCAGTCGTTACATAGAGGACATTTTAGAACTGCTAGATCTTTACCAAAAACACTATGCTGATCCTTTGGCAGAAATTGATAACCGAGAACAAGAATTAGACCTCGACTTCTTGCGGGCAGACTTTCCAAAAATTCTGACCTCAATGAAGATAGGGACTGAGCGGATTCGTCAGATTGTTCTGTCGCTTAGAAATTTTTCGCGTCTTGACCAAGCTGATATGAAGCAGGTCGATCTGCATGAAGGCATTGATAGCACTCTTTTAATTTTGCAGCATCGCTTCAAAGCTCAATCTATTGATGAGATCGAGCTGATTAAAGAGTATGGGAATTTGCCGTTAGTGGAGTGTTATGCCGGACAAGTCAATCAGGTGTTAATGAATTTGTTGAGTAATGCGATCGATGCCCTGGAAGAAAGCACAGATTTTCTATCTTTGGATGCCGAAATTGAAAGTAGCCCTGAGGGCACGACAAAGCGTCCTACCATTCACATTCGGACTGAGGTTTTGGAGAATCAGCAGGTGGCAATTCGGATTGCTGACAATGGCATGGGGATTCCCGAAAAAGCTCGAAATAATTTATTTGATCCTTTTTTTACAACCAAGCCGATCGGGAAGGGCACGGGGTTAGGGTTGTCAATTAGTTACCAAATTATTACAGACAAGCATCGGGGTAGCCTCAAATATTTTTCGGATCCCGGGAAAGGAACTGAATTTGTGATACAGCTTCCTATTCAAAAATCCTGAGGCGATCGCATCATTTTTCACCAGATTGGGCTGCAAGGATGCTTTAAAGGTATCAAGGTGCTTTACACTCGCCCCCTAAATCCCCCAAATTGAGGGACTTTGAACCCACTCATTGGATCGAAGCCCGCCATTCTGAGGGATTTAGGGTAAGGGCGGTTTGGAAAAGCTGCACATTGCGTACTCTAAAGAATTAGATTCCTAAGGCATCAAAAACAGCGAATCCGGCAATACCATCTTCAGAAAGCCCGATCGCATTCTGGAAGGCGATAACCGCATCTCTAGTCACAGGGCCAAAATAACCAGTTGCCGGACCACTAAAATACCCAAACCGTCGTAAGGAATTCTGCAGAGCTACTACCCCATCTCCACTATCACCAACTCGCAGCGCAGCTCTGATAACTGGAGGACGCACAGCAGGTGCTCCTGTGCCAAGTCGTTGCTGAATTGCTTCACTGGTGCTAGGACCCACTTGTCCATCAACAGCTAGCCCAGCATCTCGCTGAAAGCGTATCACTGCATCTTCAGTCGCAGGTCCGAAATAACCTGTACTTGAAAACCTGAAATAACCCAAGGTTGCTAGGTCATCCTGCAAAGTGGTGACTAAGGGCCCGCTACCCCCCAAGCTCATGATCCCGGCTTGGCTAATCAGGAGCGGCGAGGGAGATGAAACAGAGGGGCGCGCTAAGGCTGGGGCAGAGGCGGCACTAGCGCTCGGAGCTAATGCGACAGTAAGCACCATCAATGACAAAACCGAGGAGATAGATTGAAAGATTTTCATAGTGCAATGACCCATTGTGATGAATTGATCAAGACGACACAGTAACTTTTTACCAGAGAGATGCCTAGCAAAGCAAAGACCCAGAATGCAAAAGTTACAAACCAGTACCGTTCACGTCAGCATATCCGCGAAAATTACAAACCAGTACCGTTTACGTCAGCATATCCTACCAATGTATGAAAAATATAGAGTTTAACGCGAACAGACTACTATTAAGCCGCGTCCGCAAGGCTGGGGTTCAAACCTCTGGTTTAGCCCAGGATTTAACTTGATTTCTGACGAAACAGACAGGAGTTTAATTACTGAGCTTGTCGTAGCGCCTCTGCTGTACCTCTGCCGACAATTCCATCTGCCGCTATGCCGTTGGCTTGCTGAAAATTAATGACAGCCGCTTGGGTTAAAGCTCCAAAAAAGCCAGTTGCAGGTCCATCGAAATATCCTAAGGTGATCAGTCTTTTTTGCAACTCAGAAACCTGGGCACCGGTGTCGTTAAGCATTAAGACTGCGCTAATAGGGACTTCGCTGATGGGGGTGGATGAACCGCTGCCCAATCGTTGCTGAATGGCTTCACTGGTGCCAGAACCGACTTGTCCATCAACGGTGAGCCCAGCATCTCGCTGGAAGCGGATGACGGCATCTTCAGTCATCGTGCCAAAATACCCCGTGTTAGTGCCACTGTAATAGCCCAAACTTGCCAGGTCTTCCTGCAACTGGCTCACCAAGGGACCACTCCCGCCGCGGCTCATAACCCGGCTTGGCTCATCAGCAGGGGGGAGAGAATTGGGGAGGGAGACGAAACGGCGGGACGCAATCGGGCTGGGGCTGGGGCAGCACCGGCGATCGGGGCTAATGCGACAGTCAGCACCGTCAATGACAAAACCGAGGAGATAAATTGAAAGATTTTCATGGTGCAATGACCCCTTGTGATGAATTGATCAGGACGATACAGTAACCTTCCAGCAAGAGATAACTGACGACGCAAAATTTATACACCCGTCCCATTGATACCAGTCTTTATGTCAGTCCATCCTACCGATGTCAGCAAAATAGAAGACTTAAGATCAGAAAAATACTGACCAAACTTGGGACAAACTGGGTTGAACTAAGCATTTCTTTTTTCAGAAAAGTATCTTACACGATTTCTAGTCCATGAAGGGATTTGAGTCAAAAAAAACTTCCGCATTTTTAGAGGGCGGAAGTCAGAAGGCTGTTTTCTAAAGTTAATTTTTGGGCAGATAGTGGTCGATTAGGAGAGTCGCTGTAACCGCAATAGCGGTGATACCTAAAGCAAGTAAGGGATGTTGCCCTCGACTAATAGCAAAAGAAGTCACTGCACCTGCGCCCAAAGCTGCTGTAACAGCGCCACCTAGCCAGTCTTTCTTGGAGTCTTTGTCGTACATTAGTTTAAGTTTGAATAGGTCAATTAAATGTGATTTCATGTCATCTATTTAACCAACCTATCATCTAAACATTCGGCAATAAATTTAACTCAGGTATCTTGTAACTAAGATACAAATTCGGTTAGGTTTCTTAACCTAGTTAGTTTAAAATTCCGGTTTTCCTAGAATGATGATGGAAACTGTAGGGCATGCTTCTAGCCGGCGCGAGCAGGATGCTCACCCTACGGGAACTTGCTTTTTTTAATCACCTGAACCCCAGGAAAACCGAAATTTCTTGCGAATTGAGGGATTTTCAGCGAGGTTGTAAAAGCGTAGGCTAAGGAGTTGCTACGGGTTCTAATCCTAGCTTTGCTAAAAGCCGATCGCCATCAAAGTAATTTGCCATCATTTGACAGATTTCTTGTACTTTAATGGGTTCATGCAATCGGGCTTGTCCGAAGGCTTGGTCGATAATTTCTACAGTGGTCAGGGTATCTAAATCGACGGAAAGAATAGGGACTTCTAAATCTTCGGCGCGGCTGAGGATGGTGTCTGTGGGGGGCAAGTGCCCGGTGAGGATGAGGCATTGCGTCGAGGTTTCTAGGGCTGCAACTTGAATGTCGGTGCGATCGCCCCCGGTCACCACTGCCATATTATGAGCTCGACGAAAATACTCTAACGCTGAGTTAACATTCATCGCCCCAATTTTGAGGCTTTCCACCATCAGATCCATGCGATCGGGGCGACAGAGCACCTCCGCATTCAACCGCCGCACCAATTCACCCACACTGACACTGCGTAACAGCTCATTATGGGGCAGCATTCCCAGCACATCAATGCCTTGTTTCTCTAAAAATGGCTTGATCTGAGTTTGGGTCAGATTCATTTGGGTCAAAGGAATGTCGTTCAGCAAGACCCCAATGAGGCGATCGCCCAACTGTTGTTTTGCCGCCATCAGCTTCTCAACCACCAAGCCCGACTGACAACGCGCCACCAAAACCACCGAAGCATTCAATGCCTCAGCCATTTGCGGCATTGCCAAATCAAACAATCTGCCTTCTTCGAGACTGCTAGAACCTTCTAAAAGGACTAAGTCTGAGGTGGGTGCATACTGTTGAAGAGCTTGAACATAGTCAACCGGGTCGGCTCCAGAAAGCTTTTTCCCAATCGTGACCTGATCCAAAGAAAGCAGGGTGGGCAACAGACGATGGTCTGGCAAATTCAGCATTTGGGTAATGAATCGGACATCTTCATCAAGCGTATCGACTTGAGATTCACTCAGACAAGTCCCGATCGGCTTGCCATAGGCAATATCAATTCCCTTTTCTCTAAACTGACTAGCCAGCCCCAAAACTACAGCAGATTTACCGCTGTAAGCTTCTGAAGACCCCACTAAAAGATACTTTGAAGACTTAGGCACGACCCCGCTCCTGAGATAGACTTGCCGGACGAGTGTTTAACTAAAATTTTTGATAAGACTTTAGTTAAGCATTGTTTAACAGAATAAAGCTATTTCAGAAAGCTTGGATCCATTCCTTAATTTCGTACCTTGTCCAAACTCCATTTTGCCAATACGGATCTGCCTCTACGAGATGCCGCACGATCGCCTCATTTTCTGCTTCATAAATGCCAAACACTCGGGTCAAATCTTGCGTCGGACCGATCGTCACCAAAGTTCCGGCTGCCTTCTGTTGAGCCAAACCGTCCAGATGCGCTTGACGAAAAGGGGCACGCTTTTCTAAAACATCTGGGCAATAATTGCCCCACATAATGTACTTTGGCATTATTAAAAAATTTCCCCTTAACTTCTTAAATCCACACTGAACTTTTCCACCAACGCATCTCGCACTTTTTTGTGAATTGGCTCTACATCTTCATCCGTAAGGGTGCGATCGCCCGTTCGGTACACTAATCGAAACGCCAAGCTTCGTTTTCCTTCCGGCACATTTTCCCCTAAATACTCATCAAACAACGTGACCGAATCGAGCAGTTTTCCCCCCGCCTTTTGAATGGTTCGCTCGAGTTCTGCCACCGAAATTTTGACCGAAGCAAAAAAAGCAATATCTCGATCGGAGGCGGGATAGGGAGAATAGACCTGGAAAATGGGAGTAATGCGCTCGTCTTGATCGAGGCGATCGAACATCACATCTAGATCAAGCTCAAAGACATAGACCTCATCGGGGAGCCCCCGTTCTTGGCGCAACTGGGGATGGAGTTGCCCAAAGGTGCCCAAGCGATCGCCCTGCACCCAGAGCGAAGCCGTCCGACCGGGATGCAATGCCGTATCCCGGCGATCGGGCTGATATTCCACCCCTAGCCCTAGTCTTTGAAAAGCACTTTCCAGCCGTCCCTTTGCCTCAAACCAGCTCATCGGCTGCTCTCGTCCCCCCTGAGTCCACAGCCCCTGCTTAGCATCACCGCCCATAATTCCTGCCACCTTATCGGCTTCCGCCAGCCCTTCCTCATCGCGCCAAAACACGCGCCCCATCTCAAAGGCATTCAACGCCCCATTGCCTTGCTCCAGGTTGTACTGAAACGCATCAATCAAACCCGGCACCAACTCCGTGCGCAGTGCCGAATATTCAGCCAGCAAAGGATTGACCAAAGACACTTGATCTTGAGACTCTGCCTTAACCAAAGAATAGTGAATTACCTCAGTTAGCCCGACGGCCTGAAACGCTGCCTGAATTCTGCGGCTTAGGGCCTGCTCCACCGAAAGGAATCCTGGTTCGGTTTTGCTCGGTAGCGTATCGCAAAATTTATTAAACCCATAAAGCCGCGCGACTTCTTCAATTAAATCAATCTCGCGCTCCAAATCTCGATAGCGGTAGGACGGCACAGTCACCAACCACACTCCAGGCTTGCTCAGCACAAGCTGGCACCCCAAAGCGCTCAGGGTTCGTTCTACATCCGCTGCCTGTAAGTCAGCGACCTCTGGTTCTTCGTCATCGTTTGCGGTGAGATTGACTGGGCCCAAAACTTGATTGACTCGTTCTAAGCGAAGCTCAATGGCTCGTACGGTCTCGGTTTGCCCAGGGCGCACATCGGTCAGGGCTTGCGTTCCTACCGTTCCTCCTGCTAGTTCAACGATGAGACCTAAAGCGCGCTGGCAGGCAATCCTCACGGCTGCCTGGTTTACCCCCCGCTCATAGCGGGTGGAAGCCTCTGTGCGAATGCCCTGCGATCGCGCCGATCGCCGAATTGCCACCGGGTCAAAAATTGCTGCCTCCAAGACCAGGTTTTGAGTGTCTGCGGAGACCTCGGTAGATTCACCCCCCATCACCCCGGCTAAGGCGACAGGCTGATCATTGGCTGTAATCACCAAAGTTTGCTCTTGCAGCGTCCGCTTTTGGCTATCGAGAGTGGTGAGAGTTTCCCTCAGGTCGGCAAAGCGAACGCCCAGAGTGACCGTTGCGCTGGCTGGAACGAGAGACCGAAGGCGATCGTGGTCAAAGGCATGAAGCGGCTGACCCCATTCCAGCAGTACATAATTCGTCACATCTACCACATTGTTAATCGGACGAGTGCCTGCGGCTTGCAATCGTCGCTGAAGCCATGGAGGAGAAGGGGCAATGTTCACCCCCGCGATCGCAGTTCCGATATAAATGGGGCAAGCCTGCGTCTCAGTAATCCGAAGGGTTAGGTCTCCAGATGGCGGGGTGGCGATCGGGGCGGGTTCTGGCAATCTCAAGGCTGCGCCTGTAATGGCTGCCACTTCCCGCGCAATCCCCACCATGCTCAGGGCATCCGCCCGGTTGGCTGTCGAGGTCAGATCCAACACGACATCATCCAGCCCCAAGAGCGATCGGGCATCGGTTCCAACCTGCAAATTCTCTTCGGTAAAAATATGAATGCCTTCAGAATCCTTTGCCAACCCAACTTCTGCCAACGAGCAAATCATCCCTTCCGAAGGCACATCCCGCAACTTCCGAGGCTTAATCTTGAGATCCACAATGGGTAAATAACTGCCCAAAGTCGCCACAGCCACATAGATATCTGCCCGCACATTTGCAGCGCCGCAAACAATGGTGGAAGGCTCGCTGCCGCCAATATCTACGGTACAAACGCTCAGTTTATCAGCATTGGGATGAGGCTCACGAGCCAACACTTTGCCCACAACCACCCCGTCTGCCCACGTCCGCCGATCTTCAATCTCTTCCACCTCAAACCCAGCCATGGTCAGCGCTTCTGCCAATTCCTCTGGGGTCATGGTGATATCGACAAGTTCCCGTAGCCAGTTCAAAGAGATCCGCATTGCGCCGCCTGAGAGTGAATGTTCGTAGGGATTAACCCAACTAATTCTATCGGGGAATCGCTGTTTTAGGCGCTATTATTTGCCCGTTGAGGCGACTCCTTGCAGGTATCTTGAAGCGATCGCCCGGAGGCGGTTGCAGAATTCTAAACCTGGGTCTGAAAATTGATTCTCCAATTTGGCTGGGGTCATGACAGTTGCCCTTCCCCTACGCCCCAGACAGGACTCGAACCTGTGACCGTCTGCTTAGAAGGCAGATGCTCTATCCAACTGAGCTACTGGAGCCGACTTTTCCTGCTTCGATATGCTAAGCCCTAAATGTGGGCAGACTAGTTGCAATATTGGCAGCTTTGCTGATCTTTCGTGCATCACTATAGCATTACAACTGGCTAGTTTGCCCATCCCGCCCAGAGAGGAGTCAGGTCGCCAACCATGTTTATCTTAAAAAGGCAGGACGTCCAGCTCTCCAGCATTCCCCATCCCAAGAAGGATCAGCAGGTTCCGATTCTGACCTATCAGGGACAAACTTTTCGTCTAATTAGCGTTTTTCAGGCGGCTCAAGAGGAAGAAGCAAAATCTTTTTGGAGAGATTTAACCGACAACCGAGGCAAAGCCTGTGTTTTGCTTGAAGAACCTGAGCGATTCAGCGTTTGGGGAAAAATTCACCTTGATCAATTAACTGCCGAACCTGCCCCCGAGCCGCAATCTCAAAAAGGGGAAGCTTCTCCTGCGTTTGTGCAAGCCTCTCTCCTTTTGCTGCAATCGGTTTATATGGATATCGAAGATATGCTGGGCACTCGGCAGCTCAATGCATTTCATAAAGAAATCACGACGGTCTTTCAGCAAGGGCGCTTTCCTCAAACCGAATCGACCGATGCAATTAATCAAATCCTTAAGGTAGATCCTCTGGAATCTTTACAGGTGCCGCCTTGGCGAGAGCAGCACTTGATGGCACTTTTGCAAGAACTGCATCGGCTAGGAAAGCAACACTTTGGCAATGCTAGCTTTACTCGGCGGGTGATGGAATCCTTACAAGATATGCCCTCGCACGATCGCAATCAGTTTTTAGGGTGGCTGAAGCGATCGCCCATGGGTAGCCTTTGGCAGTAGGCACAGTTTTCAGGAATAGCAAGGTTAGTTTCGCTGAACCGTGGGCATGATAGTGATGAGTTTTTGATGATGAGTTTTTGCCGCGCATTCGCTTTCTGAGGAACAGTCCCTTGAGCAACAAGTCTTCTACCCAATCTTTCCCATCGATTCAAACCGTTGTCTTGGTTGCAACAGCCTGGTCGGTCGTTGCCTTACTGTTTTTTCTTTTGTTTAGCGCTGCAACACCCGACACAGGTCGCCCGGTTTGGTACACCGTCACGACTTACGTTTTAGAAAATATGTCATTTTTGGGAGCGGGCTGGCTGTGCTTTCGGAATTGGCGCAGTTCGCAAATTGTCAGCGGTGGTTTGGTGTGGCTGTCTATTGGGTTAGGGATGTTTTCCTATTCGCTGGGCAACTTACTGTTGTCATACTGGGAAATCGGGTTAGGTAATTCTCCGGAAGTGTCGCCTGGTGATCTATTCTTTATTCTGACTTACTTATTTTTGGGCTTTGGTTTGTTCAAAGCAATCACCTCTAAACAGCTCAACTTGGCTCCTTTACAATGGATGATTGTGGCGGGGATGGCAGCAGCGGGAATTATGGTTGCAGGTTTGTTTGCTCCTAGCTCAGCGAATGCTGCAACTCCTTCAATCATTGTTCAAGCAACGCCATCGTCTACAACTATCATTTCTCCGATCGCCTCTCCTTCATTACAGCCTTTCACGGCACCCGCTGTATCCCCATCGCCTGCGATCGCCTCTCCTGCCCCCCTTCCCGCTGCCAGCCCAGAGAGAGTGAGTTCAGAAGTGACTCCAGAATCCAGTGTCTTAGAACCCGCTAGCCCAGAACCGACGACTCCAGAATCGGCTAGCTCAGAACCCGAGAAAACTGCCAAAGAAGTGCCAGCTTGGCGATCGCCCTTGAAAACAACTAGAGCCTCTAGCCAGCACCGTCGGTTGGTTATACATCATTGGTGATGTCATTCTGGTGGTGATGGCGACCACGTTACTCTTAGCCTTTTGGGGCGGGCGGTTTTCCCTGTCTTGGCGCTTCATTGCCGCTGCTTCCCTCTCTTACTACATTGCCGATCTGTGGTTTAACTATGCCACTCGATACATTGCCGACTATGAAACTGGAGCATTGCCCGAAGTCTTTTGGATTTTTAGTGGCTGCTTGTTTGCAATTGGTGCAGCCCTAGAGTTTGACTTGTCTACCCGTCGTCGTAGCTCTCGCAGAAGAGCCTAAAGGTTTCTACCCCACAAGTTCCTAGATCTGAGATAAAATCGTCAAGCTGCTGAGGTAAAAGTTAAACTTTGCCATAAGCTGAGACGGTGCAAGCTCGTCATTCATGATTTAAGATCACTGGTCGAGGAATTTGTCGGTATGGCTCCCCAAAAACTGTCTCAATCCGATAAGCAAGATATCCTTAACCTCTACCGACAAGTGTTAGAAGAATCTACCACGACTCTAGCTAGCCGCTATAGCGTCAGCACCAGCACGATTAGTCGGCTGTTGAAGCAAACTTTGCCGGAAGCAGAGTATGAGGCATTGATTCAACAAAAGCGATCGGGAGCTTCTAGAGGGCAGGCACAACCCGAGGAGAGTCTGACTATTCCTGGAATTGCTGCCCTTGTCTCGCCCGAGAGTTTTAGTGAGCCTGAAGGTTTTAGTGAGCCAAAAGCCTCTAATACCTCTGAAACATTGACTCATTCTGAGCAGCCTGAATTAGCGCCCGAACCTGCCAAGAGCCGTGCACCGATTATTCGACGAAATCGCCAGACTGTTGAGGAACCCATTGTTGAAAGTTCGCTGATGGCTGAAGGCACGCTGATATCTGCTCAACTGCATGTCACAACACACACAGATGAGTCCTCTGAAGCGCCTCGGTTTGAAAAACCTGTCAGCAAGTCCCTACTGCTGGTGAGCGAAGAATTTGCTGATTTGGATGACGAGATGGACAGTGATTTAGATGATGATGATGATGACGACGATTTGGATGACGATGATTTGGATGATGAACTCACAGATGACCTAGGCTCATTTGGAACGATTCAGGTAGATAGCAAGGGGTTCGTTCAAGTGCAGCCTTTAGTTGAGACTGCGATTCCCAAAATTTGCTATGTCGTGGTCGATCGCGCCTCCGAGCTCATTACTCGTCCTTTGAAAGACTTTGCAGAACTGGGGCAAATTCCCTCGGATGAAGTTCAAGAGAAAACCTTACCCATTTTTGACAACCATCGCATTGCTAAACGCTTTATGCGACGAATGCAGCGAGTGGTTAAGGTGCCCGATGGCAGAGTTTTTAGCAAAGTTAGACCTTATTTACAAGCTAAGGGCATCACTCGTCTATTGATTGATGGACAAGTTTATTCGCTGTAAAGCTTGGTCAGTCTGCGTTTGGAGCGCCCTAGGGATGCTTGTTGCGGAGATTAATCTTAAAATGTAATCCTAAAATGTCCTGATCCTTTCATGAAGGAACTGTAAACAGAGAAGCATCCATTGACTTTCAGTGTGATGTTTTGATGAATCAAACCCTTGGGACTAGGATTATGCAAAGTTTAATTGCCTTATACCTACCGATCGCCTTTGTCATGCTGTGTATCTTTCTAGGTGGATTCCTAAGAGATCATTCCGCCTCTAAAGCAGACGTGATTTCGTGGATCGCTGTGTTTGTCGGATCTGCCCTTTTCCCTCTAGTCATTCCTATTGCTTTGATGGAAAGATTGCTGAGGGCAAACTTGCCTAAGCCCGTTCGCTTCTTAGAATCTCCCCGGTATTAACTTTCCTGCGATCGCTCGATATCACGACCCGCCATTATCGATTGAGTAGCTGGCTTATTTGGCTAGGATGTAACTGCTCGACGTTGCGAAGCACGATCGCTGCTCCAGCTTCCTCTAACTTATGGCTGTAGTCCGTTGCATAGTCGGCGGACACTTGAGTGTGTGGCGGCAAAATGCCCACGCCAATCCACTGGCGATCGGGCTGTTGAGCACGCGCTTGAGTGACGGTATACATATCTGCAACGGTGTCGCCCACATAAATCACGGGCAGAGCAGTAGAAGCTAGCTGGGCGATTGCCTGAAATAGTCCAGTCGGATTAGGCTTACCCGGTGCATCTTCCATGGCTACTAAGACGGGAGACCGCAACCCCAGCCGCTTTTCCAACACGTATCGAGCCGATCCTTGGGTGGCACCGCTAAAAAAGCCCCAAAGAATTCCGGCTGCGGTCAGTTGGTCGAGGTAAGCAGGCTGGAGCAACAGCGGCTCTTGAGTAATGTAACCATTCCAGCGATCGGGATTGTCTAGCTCTGTGCCTCGGTAGCGACGCTGGAAGTAATCAACGATCGTCTCATAGGTGAGGTCAAGCTGCTCTCTGGGTTTCCCTTGCTGCTCAAAGTAGCGGTAGGTAAATTCTTGGGCGGCTTCCCAATCGTTATTCCAAATGCCTTCTTCTTTCAGGGTGTCAATATTAGCTTGATTAGGACGGTATGCCCCTTGAGTGAAATGCTCGACGGTATCTGCTAATGCCCGACGGTAAGAGTTGCCCACGTCTCGAATGACGCCATCAATGTCAAAAATTACGATGACAAAATGATTCACTGCTGCAACACTCCTCTTCAGACGCTATCTTTTTCTTCAGATCTGTAGATACAATAAGGGATCGTTGTAAAGTTTGGGAACGCAACAGTCGTTCGGGAGGGTTGTTTGACAAAGTTTATCTTAAAGGTTCTCTGGCTAGAACAGAACGTAGCGTTGGCAGTTGATCAAATTGTCGGTAAAGGCACGAGTCCTTTGACTTCGTATTTCTTTTGGCCTCGGAACGATGCCTGGGAACAGTTGAAATCTGAGCTAGAAGCCAAGCATTGGATTGCTGAGAGCGATCGCTTCGAGTTGCTCAACAAAGCTACTGAAGTAATCAACTTTTGGCAAGAAGAGGGCAAGCGCACCTCTATGAATGACGCACAAGCCAGATTTCCTGAAGTGGCATTTACCGGAAGCAACTAGTAATTTTTTTTGAGTTAGTTTGCTGGGGGCAGAGAGAATCTGCCCCTTTTTAATTAGATTCAGATTCCACGACTTCTCGAACTCGGTAGATGGGGCGGTTTTGCGACTCGTGATAGGTGCGCATTAACAGTTCGCCGAGTAAGCCAAAGCTAAACAGTTGAACGCCCGTGAGAAACAGGACAACCGCGAGAATGAGCAAGGGGCGATCGCCAATACTTTGTCCTAAGCCCAATTTCAAGAAGGTCAGATAACTTCCTAGCCCAACGCCTATCAAAATTGCCAGCAGTCCAAACAGCCCAAAGACATGCATGGGGCGGGTTAGGAACTTCTTCATAAAGAAGATCGTGAATAAATCCATCAATACCCGAAAGGTTCGCCCTAGCCCATATTTACTACGCCCAAATTGGCGAGCGTGGTGAATGACGGGCATTTCAGCGATTTTTGCGCCTTCGATAAATGCCAAAGCGGGTAAGAACCGATGAAGTTCGCCATAGAGGTTCATGTCCATGACTAGCTCGGAGCGGTAGGCTTTGAGGGAGCAGCCATAGTCGTGAATATTGACCCCGGTGACTTTGCCGATGAGCCAGTTGGCAATTTTAGAAGGAATGAGGCGCGTAAACATATCATCTTGCCGCTGCTTGCGCCAACCGCTGACCATATCGTAGCCCTCGTCAAGTTTTTCTAACAGCAGGGGAATATCGCTAGGATCGTTCTGCAAGTCGCCGTCTAGGGTGATGATGACTTGTCCCATGGCGTGATGAAATCCGGCTGCCATGGCGGCGGTTTGCCCATAGTTGCGGCGCAGTAAAACGGCGCGGAGGTCGGTGCGATCTTGTGCCAGTTTTTTGAGAAGTTCGGCAGAACCGTCTTTAGAGCCGTCGTCTACGCAGATAGTTTCGTAGGCAATACATTGGTCTTGGAGGGCTGTGGCGATCGCTTCAACTAATCGAGGAATGCTTTCGACCTCGTTATAAATGGGCACTACAACGGAAACCTTAAACTGGACAGGGCGAAACCCAGATATTCCCTGTGACCCTTCGGGCACGAATGACGTACTCATAAGACTCGCCTTGTGAAACAGGCTCTATTCTACCGAGTTTTGACCCCTGCTAAGCCTGCTCCGACGACTTCGGCAAGGATGCTAATCATTCGGTACAATGCTACGCCGCCAATGATCGTGCCTGTGGAAATCTCGGAGTTAAGCAGGGCGATCGCAGTGGCTTCAAATACACCAATGCCTCCGGGTGCGCCTGGAATGACGAGTCCCAGCATCCAGGCGAGACTAAAAGCACTGAATATTAATGGAATTTGAGTGGGGGCGATCGGGCTTAATGCCGATAAAGTCAGCAAAAATCCTAGTCCGCGCAGGGCTACAAATCCAGCTTCACCTAACAGAGGCAAGATAGGATATCGGCGAATTTGAATTGGGTCTTGAATTTGAACAGCTTGATCTTGAATAGGTTGAGCTTGAACAGCTTGAGCGCTTTGAGGCTTTTTTTTGAGACGACTAGCGAGTTGCAGGAGCGGATTTAGAAATCTGGGATGAATGGCGATTAATACAACGGCTAGACAAAGAAATTGCATCAGTCCGCTAGTCTGAGTGCCAGTGATGAGGGCGATCGCCAGTGCTGCTGCTGCCATGAGCAGAGGTTCGAGCAACACGCTTAAGGTTGCGGCAGCGACAGAAAACCCAGCGTTTTTGGCGGCAATGACTCTGCCATAAAAATGCCAAACGTTGCCAGGAAGGTATTTTGCGAGGTTGGTGGTGAGATAGACTCTGATGCTCCAAAGACCGGGAGCGGGCTGATTGAGTTCGCGCAAAATCCAACTCCAAACCCAGCCCGACCAAATGTGAGCAAGTAAGGTGACGACGAGGGCGATCGCTAGTTTAAAGTATCCTGTTGTGGTGATCCGGATGGCGGCGACTTCTTGCCAGTTTTGGTGAATGGCACTGGCAATAAAAAAGATGGTTCCGCCTAAAATAACCCAGCGGAGATAGGGCTTGAGCCGAGAGAGTTTGATGCTAGCCATTAAGCGATCGCAGCCTCACACTGTACAAAAACTCCGTTAATGGCGTTCATTAAGCAATCTAGATCGTAAATTGTGTAGACTGTGATGTTTTTGGTGAACTGACTTGCCACCAATCGTCCAAACTCCCAAACTTTACCATTGGAAACGATTCCGAAAATGGGTTGGTGCAATTCGCTATTGAGTTTTTGGACAGCGACCATTTCTGCTAAACATTGTCCCCAACCTTCTGCAAAATCATCTCGCTTGGCTTCAACGACAATGATGTAAGGCTGGTCGAACACAAATTTGCCCAAGGGCGATCGCTTCGCCACAATATAGTCTGGAATGCCACATAGCTTCTCATTAAAGCTAATGGGCTGATGGCTCCACAGGCTGAAGTGCTCTTTATGGTGTTTATAAACTTCTTTGAGAGTAGGATAAATTAAATTTTCACAAACGGCATATTCCGAGTTATCAAAAACAACTTCTCTGAGGCTAAATTCAATATCTGCTTTGAACGCCTCATTGCTAGCAAAGGAGACTTCTGCTACAAAATCCATCTCCATTGAGACAATTTGATATTCCTTAAGAACATCCCCAATTCCTTTAAAGGTTGTGAACGGCATCTAGCTTCCTCTACACTTCCCGCACCACTAGAATAACGTTTTCTGTGAATTTCTCGAAGGTGTCGTCGTGGCTAATGACGAAGAGTTGACGGAAGGTTTTGATATTGGCGATCGCCTCTGCTAAGCTTTCTCGTCTGGGTCGATCCATATTAGTAGTAGGTTCATCAAAAAAGGCGATATCGATATCTGCCAATACCCGCAACAGCGCTAACCGGACTGCTAATGCTGCACACATTTGTTCGCCACCGGATAGATTGATGAATCGACGATTATGAGCGCCTTCTTGCACAATAATTTCGTAATCTTTTGTCCATTCCAGCGCCACGTTAGGGCGATTGACTAATTCGCGGAAGAGGCGATCGGCTTCGTGAGAAATATTTTGCACATAGCGTTCAGTAATACGAGGTCCGGCTTCTTTATAGGCTTTGCGAGCGAAGGAGATAAAGCGTTTAATTTTCTCGGTTTGTTTAAGTTCTTCGACGGCGCGATCGCGTTTCTCGGCAATACCTTGGAGCGTTGCGATTTGGGTGCTAATTTCCATCAGCCGCTTGCGCTGTTGCGGCAATCCTCCAGAAAGTTGATCGGCTTGACTACGCCTGTGACTGTACGCAGTTTCAACTTGTTTCCAAAGTTCGGGATCGTAATCCTTAAGGAGGCGATCGCTCTCGGTCTGAGTATTATTCTGTTCGGTTTGTAATTCTTGTAGCTGAACAGTTGCTGTTTGTAGTTCTGGTTCTAGTTTACGAAGCTGGTTAGCATCGTTTTGATATTGCAGATAAGTTAGATACGCAGACTGGTGATTTTGACGGTTCTGTTTCTGTTCCTCAATCTGTATCTCCAGGTCGGCAAATTCATTAAGTTGATCGTTAAATTGATTGATTAGTGCCTGTACCTGATCGCATTGTTCAACAATGGCTAACTGTTGGCGAATTAGATTAGGATGCTGTTGTAAATCTCTGGTTAAAAGCTGACTCCGACCGCGTGGATCGGCAAGGTTCGTGAGGCTGGCGGCGAGGTGCGATCGCTGTTGCTGAAGTTCTGGCTCGGTGGCTAACTGTTGAGTGAGGACAGAGAGGCGATCGGTTAATTGATCAACTTCTCTTAGGAGGCTGGCTTGCTGCGATCGCTTGACGGCTAAACCAGAGAGTTCGGCGCGCGATGGGTAAGCAATATCAAGCTTCGTTTTAATGTGTTGGAGCTGCTGCTGAAGCTTAGGAACAGAAGTTTGTTCAGATAAATCTGCCAGAATTTTCCACAGTGAATTGATTAACTCGGTGTTAAGTTCTATCCCAGCTTCGATCGTTTCTAGGGCAAGTTGGGCGGCAGGGAGCGGCGAGGTTTGCAAGATTTTTCTAAGAGCTTCAATGGTGTCTTCGGCTTGCTGTTGATGACGATCGCCCCTCGTTTCACCATCACTAACCAATTGCCGAAACTCGGCTTCAAACTGTTTGGCGGCTTCAACTCGGCTCAGTTGTTCTTGCAGGCGATCGCGCTTTGCTCCCATTCAGGAATCTGCTCTACCGCTGCTGCTAAGGCTTGAATGCGATCGATTTCTTGGGTCAGCTTGGCTTGCTCGGCTTGCAGTTTGGCAATTTGGCGGCTCAAACTTTGCTGTTCTAACTTGACTGCTTGGAGTTGATTAAACTGGTCGGTCAGGTTGGCTTGCTGCTGTTCCAAATCGGCTTGTTGCACGACTAACGGCTGCATCTGTTCAATTTCTGCGGCTGCTTGGGTGAGATTTTCGAGTTGCAGATTGACTTTGGTGAGTTGGGTTTGTTGCGCCACCATTGCTGCTTGCTGTTTTTCTCGCTGTTTAATTAATAACTGTTTTCGTTTGGCTTGTTGATCAAATTCTTCGAGCTGCGCCTCGGCTCTTAGAACAGCTTGATAGCTTTCTTTATTTTGCGTACAAATGGCAACTGCCGATTGCGATCGCTCCACCAACTGCAAGATTCTCGTCTGTGTCTGCTGTGCGGCTTCTGCTTTAACCGTAATTTGCTGCAACCGAGAAGTAATAGTCTGCACGGCTTGAGCTTGCGTGGATAGGCATTCTTTTTCACTCTGGAGCTCATTTAACTCAGTTTGTAACTGCTGCAAGCTAGCTTCGTTGGCGGTAATTTCTTGGCTAACCATGTTTTGACGGTGCTGCAAAGGCTGCCATTCTTGCAGACTTTCTTCGTACTGAGCGATCGCCGCTTCCAGTTTTTCTACTTCTGCTTTACCGTGCTTCTCCAAAGACAGCATTTGCTGATTCGTTTGTCGATATTCACCCACCTTCAGAATTGCATCAAAAGTTAATTTCCGTTTCTCAGAAGCTTGCAAAAAATCGGCGGTAAACATTCCCTGCGGCACGCCGATCGTGTTGGCAAAAAGCTGTCCTAAATCTGTTCCAGGTGCAACGCCAAACTGCTGCCGTAACCACGGCATAATTTCATCTTCAATATGCTTATAATCGAGCCGCACATTAAGCTGTGGATCAAACAGCGTATAGCCTTTGGTGGTGCAGCGCTCCACTTCGTAAGTGCGTCCGTCTCGGCTAGAAATGAATGCCACTCTGGCTTGGGCGCTGCCTGCCCCGTTGCGAATTAAATCGTCTTTGTTATAGCCGCCTCGGTAATTAAACAATGTCCAGGCGATCGCTTCTAAAATACTGGTTTTCCCGGCTCCATTTTCGCCACAAATAGCATTGGTTCCGGGCTGAAAAATGAACTGGCGATCGCTGTGGGACTTAAAGTTTTTGAGAGTAACCGAGAGAATTTCCATACGCTGTTCAGATCGCTGTCCCAAAATATTAGTCAAAACTCGCTCTGTAGAACAATTGCACCACAGAAAATGAGTTTTGGCACGTGAATTCTAGGATAGCCCAACTAATTTAGCGCTCAACTCCCAAAGCCGTTTGGCTTTTTCAACATCGCTAGCTTCGTTAGAAACCTCTTGGACAAACGCTTGCCGCCCTTCTTTCTGCCGATTTCCCCAACTCCAATACATTCCCGATTGGCTGTATTCAGGCTGGCTGACGACTTCGGCAACGCGATCGCCCGACAGTTCCTCAGAAACATAGCCGCCCGTAATATTCTTTTGGAACCACGGGAAGATTTTTTGAAATAACGGATAGCTATTGCGGAACAGCGCCGTGGTCGCCACGCAGCCCGGATAGAGCGAACTGAAGACGATGCCTGTAGAATCGTGGTAGCGTCGGTGCAGTTCTTTCATGGTCAGCACGTTGCAGAGTTTGCTGTCTTTGTAAGCTTTGCCCGATTTGAACTTTTTACCATCAATCATGGCGATCGGGGCTTTAAATCCTGCCTCAAATCCTTTCAGTTCTCCCAAATCTGGCGGCGCTGGGATGGGGATTTTGCCGCCCAATTCTTTCGGATTAGCAGTCACCGTTCCTAAAATAATCAGCCTCGGCTGTGGGTTACTAGAGTTCTTCAAATCTTCCAGCATTAAATTACACAGCAAGAAATGTCCGAGGTGATTGGTCGCAACGCTTAACTCGTAACCATCAGGACTATACATCGGTTCTTTGAGCAGCGGCAAATAAACGGCGGCGTTGCACACAAGCGCATCTAAGGATTTACCGCTATCTCGGAAGGTTTGGACAAATTGGCGAACGCTGCTCAGGCTGGCCAGGTCGAGGTGCATGATGGTGTAGCGATCGGGCGACATTCCCAAAGATTGAGCCGCTTTCTCGGCCTTAGGGATATCTCGACAAGCCATGACAACATGCCATTGCCCTGTTTGTGCTAATGACCGAGCAGCTTGTAAGCCCACTCCTGACGAAGCGCCTGTAATTACAACCGTTTTTGTCCTTGTGCCATTTTGTCCCAACTCCATTAACCGCCGTTCTGTTGTTCAGGATCTCACATGATGGCGATCGGATGTCAATCTAAGTGAATTAAGTTAAACAAATGTCAATTAAGTATACGATTTCCTCGTTGTTCGTCGGTCAGCGATCCTAGGGTTGGCTCCCAGATTCTGTTTACAGATTTTGGTAAAATAAGACGAATGACCCTTAGGTGATCTCAATGGCTCACGCTCTAGTCAACGCAACGTCTCCACAACGCGATCGCCCTTCCCCCTGGCAACCCGCAACTTGGGCTGATTATCTGGCTCTGTGTGATGCCCCTAACATCGAGCGCATTCGCATATTTTTTGATGAAGGATTGATGTGGACTGAAATGGGCGAAGAAGGGCTTAATCATTCAAGTGTCTGTGATTTGTTTACAATGCTGATTGCTTTTTGGAAAGCCAGCCATCCTGAACAAATTATTTATTCACTGGGTCGCTGCCAACTTGAAAAAACAGGTCATAAAGCCTGCGCTCCTGATTTGGTTGTTTATCTGGGAGAACCGCCACCGCGTTGGCAACCCGGACAACGGCGATTCGTCAACCTGGATCAGGCAGGGCTTCCGGCGCTGGTGGGCGAAGTATCTGATACGACGCTGGCGAATGATTTGGATCGTAAAAAGCACCTTTATGCGGCGCTAGGGATCCCTGAGTATTGGGTGATTGATGTGCGAGGAAGACAAGTTCTAGCATTTCTGCTGCAAGCGGATGGCAGCTATGCCGAGTGTGATACTCTGAGGCATTTGCAGGATTGGCGATTACTTTGTTAGAACAAACTCTGGAACGTCTGGATCAAGAAGCAAATACCGATGCAGCGCTGTGGTTTTCACAGCAGTTAGCATCCTAGGAGGATATATCTCTGAGAAAATATCCTCCCCCAATACATTCCTCGCTACTCTGCTCCTTCGATCGGCGCAAATCCCTGTCGCTGAACGTTTTCGGTGATGGCACGTGGCTCTAAAAATTGCAGCAAATAATCAGGACCACCCGCCTTTGAGCCAACGCCCGAAAGCTTAAAGCCGCCAAAGGGTTGCCGCGCCACGATCGCCCCGGTAATGGTGCGATTAATGTACAAATTTCCGACCTCAAATTCGGCTTCTGCCCGTTGAATGTGGGAAGGCGTGCGCGAGTATAGTCCGCCCGTGAGCGCGTAATCAGTGCCGTTAGCAATGGCGATCGCCTCGTCAAAGTTCTGCGCTTTAATCACGGCTAAAACGGGTCCAAAAATCTCTTCCTGAGCCAGTTTGGCAGTGGGTGGAACATCGGTAAAAATGACAGGCGCAACAAAGTATCCCACCCCAGGAGAAGGCATTTCCAGCGCCACCGTTGCCTCTAGTTTGCCCTGCTCAATCGATGCCCGAATCCGGTTCTCTGCCGTGGCATCAATCACAGGACCCACTTGAGTGCTAGGATGCTCAGCAACACCGACGTTGAGCGATCGCGTGGCTTCCACTAGTCGTTTAACAAACGTGTCGTAAATGCTTGCCAAAACGATCACGCGCGAACAAGCCGAGCATTTCTGACCACTGTAGCCAAATGCCGAGTAAACGACACCCTGCACCGCCTGATCGAGATCTGCGCTCTCATCGACCACAATGGCGTTTTTGCCGCCCATTTCTGCAACGACGCGCTTCAGGTGTTTTTGACCCGGTTGCAGAATTGCTGCATCGGCGTAAATTCGACAGCCCACTTCTTGAGAACCTGTGAAGGTAATCATGTTGACGTTCGGATGTTTGACCAGGTGCGCGCCAACCGTGGAACCTTTGCCCGGAATGTATTGAAACACGCCCTTTGGCATACCCGCTTCCACCAAAATTTCTGCTAGTTTTGCCGCAATCACGCACGAAGTTTCAGCAGGTTTCAGCAATGTGCAATTACCCGCAACAAGCGCAGCGACGGTCATGCCTGTCGGAATGGCTAAAGGAAAGTTCCAGGGAGAAATAACCACCACAATGCCCAACGGTTGATAATGATAGCGATTTGTTTCACCGGGAAAATCATAGGCGTAGCCTTGATCCAGTCGCTCCATTTCACCGGCATAATAACGGCAAAAGTCGATCGCTTCTGACACTTCAGGATCAGCCTGCCCCAAGGGTTTACCCGTTTCCAATACCATCCAAGCCGAAAGTTCTGCCCGTCGCTGTTCCATTAATTCCGCTGCTTTCCGTAGAATTGCGGCTCGTTCTTTGGGCGGCGTTTTTCGCCATGCTGGAAATGCTGCTTTTGCCGCTTGAATCGCTGCTTCAGCTTGCTCAATGCTTAGTAATCCAATCTCACCAACCACCTCAGACGGATTAGAAGGATTAACTGAACTAATGCGATCGCCCGTGTCAATTCGTTCACCGTTCACCAAAGGTAAATAGGTTTTGCCAAGCTGCTGACGAACCGTTTGGAAGGCTTTTTGAGCGCGATCGCGTTCTGCCAAACTTGCATAGTCTGTATCTGCTGCATTCTGAAAAGTAGAGTGGTCTGAACTAAAGCTGTGTAAGCTAACTTCTTCTGCTTCTAGTGTAGGAGCAACTAGTAACTCCTCAACCGGACGCTCTTCTAAGTTTTGTCGCAGAAAAGAGCTATTCGCAGTGTTTTCCAAAAGACGACGAATTAAATACGCCATGCCTGGAATCAATTCACCATAAGGACAGTAAACGCGCACTCGATAGCCTTGTTCAACCAGCGCTTTTGCCAGTTTATCCGCCATGCCATACAGAACTTGTAGCTCAATGTGACGACGGGGAATTTTTAGCTCTTGAGCGATCGCCATCGCATAGGCTTGCGATCGCACATTATGGCTACCGATCGCGGCATATAAATACTCATGATTTTCCAACAGCATCCGCGTCATTTTCTCAAAATTAGCATCGGTTGAAGCCTTCTGAGAAAATACAGGTTTTTCCCAATCCCGCTGCGCTGCTTTAATGGTTTCTTGATCCCAATACGCCCCTTTGACTAAGCGAATGGTGATAGGATTTCCCCGCTGTTTTGCCCAATCAATCAACCCTTGTAAATCTTGCTGTCCCGATCGCAAATAGGCTTGCAGCGTCACCCCAATGTCTGTTCTACTCCGAAACTCATCTTCCATTAAAAGCTGTTTCAAAATAGAAATAGTCAGGTCTTTATAAGCGTATTGTTCCATGTCAAAGTGAACGGCTGCACCTAGTTCTCCAGCTCGTCGTAGGAGTATCCGCGATCGCTCCATCACCCGTTCCCGGCTGCCTACTTCGTCTAATGGATCAAACTGAGAATAAAACGCGGTTAGCTTCACTGAAACTTGCACCTTTGCCAGGGCTTCGCCGTCTGCAAAATCGATCGCCTCTACCTTCGACCAACGCTGAGATGCTACCGTTAGCTGCTCCATCATTTCTAAGTAGCGATCGAGGTAAGACTGCGCTTCTACCTCAGTAATCACGGCTTCTCCTAACAAATCCACCGTAAAGGTCATTTTGTCTTTCCGAAGCTGTTCCAAGGTTTTGATGACTTGCTTAATCTCTTCTCCAGAAATGTACTTGTGCGCCAGTGTCTCGACCGCTGTAGAAACCGTAGTAGCCGCCACTTGACCGGGTAAAGACTCAGGATTAGTAAAGTTCAATAGGCTCTTCAGAGCATTGGGTAACTCGACCGACTCATCCGCCAAATACTCTTGCAAATGGTGAGCAATTTCAGCCTTGCTATGGAGCGCGGGCAAACAGTCAATGAACCGAAAAAGCTGCACTCTCAGCCCCGGATTCGCCATTGTCCAAGCCAGCAACTTGTCATCCCAACGCATTTGATCACGCACTTGGGCGAAGAACGATCGGTTTTCGCGGGTGGCAGATAACAGCCGCCGGGCGATCGCCTGAGTCTGAGTTTCGTAAGTTTCAGAAATTTGCGCAACCATTACTTATAAACCTCTTGTGTCGAGCAGCAGTTCAGGGAATGAGCACCCCCAGACTTCCATTGTGAAGCCATTATGAGGCAATGGCGAAGCAATTTTTGTTCTAGTAGAGCTTGAATGCCTGACTGGAATGCTTGAGCTGTTATGGACTCGAGACGGCTATGGGCTAAAAACAGTTATGGGCTAAAGACGGCTTGAATTTCATTGCCCCAAGTGAGGCGGAGCTGATACTGTGCATTGCCATTGCTAACTGCTATTTCGACCCAGCCATGACTGCCAATGAGGGCGACGGGCTGACCAGGCTGAACTTCTCCATAGGTGCGGCAGCCAGGAATAGAGCGTTTACCCACCGTAACCGACCAAGCTTTTCCCTGAACGAGATGACCCGGAATAGTGGTGATGACGTTGCCAAAGCGATCGACATATTGGACGCTACCCGTGCAGCCTGTCGCCGTGACAGTACAAACGGGGATCAGTAGCCTGATTAGGGTAGCCGGATCGATCGCCCTTCCTAGGTCAGCGATCGCCACACCACTCGCCAAATGAGCGCCCACAGGTGCAAAAATATCGCGCCCATGAAAAGTGCTGCTGGGGTTTGCATTGCGCCAATATTGAGAGTTCGTGAGTTCGACCGCCTGAACGATCGCCCGATTAGACAATAATCCGGTAAAAATTCCGTTATCAGGACCTACCAAAAAACCATCTGTAAGCTGAATGGCGATCGCCCGCCGCTTGCCCCCTACTCCTGGATCAACCACCGTCACATGCACCGTGTCAGCAGGAAAAAAGGATAAGGCATTCATCAAATTAAAACTGTGCCGCCATCACATCTTGAGGCTCAATTTGATGGGTCAGATCAATCACTTTAAGCAGGGGGTTGACTTGAGCAATCA
>JAAUPA010000209.1 GCA_012034615.1 Leptolyngbyaceae cyanobacterium CSU_1_4
TGCTGTGTATAAGTAGACCGATCTAATTAAATGTCAGACGTGGGGAAATGTCAGACGTAGTGTGGGCATCTTGCCCGCAAGGGAGACGCTTGCCCCACGGCTATCTGTAAATTAATCACGCCCACTTACTTACACAACTCTAAACTAACTTCGTTGCAGTCTTTCCCTAAATCCCCCATTCTGGGGACTTCTGAGCCAGTTTTGCCCTTCAAAGTCCCCCAGAATAGGATTTAGGGGGCGGTTCGCCGGGGCGTAGCTGGATTCAACAACTTGTGTGTACACGGTAGCATTCTGGGGGGTAGGGGCAAGTGTAATAATCTTTGACACTTCTCAGACATCCTCTCAGCGGAAGCCAAGCGAGAGTTAGGTGGGATAAAAATACACACCTTCAACATTTGCAGTTCCAATTACACTGAAATGGTATACGGATATTCTCAGCAAGCCTGTTCGCTCCTAACTTTACCTTATTGAGTAACCTATGCCTTTCCGAAAAACTCGTACTTACCTGCTCGTTGGAATGCTGCTGAGCCTACTGCTGAGCGCTTTTATCTCCCCCACGATCGCCCTCATTCCAAGCACAACATCATCGATATCATCGATTACAGCGGGGGTTCAGAAAAAGGTTTTAGACAACGGCTTAACGGTCTTGACCAAAGAAGTTCATACGGCTCCAGTTGTGAGTGTGCAGGTTTGGTACAAGGTTGGATCACGAAATGAACCCGCAGGTCAGAACGGTATTTCTCATCAGCTAGAACACTTAATGTTTAAGGGAACAACCGATCGCCCAATTCAATTTGGTCGGCTTTTTAGCGCCTTAGGGAGCCAATCCAATGCGTTTACCAGTTACGATGAAACTGCATATTTTGGTACGGTTGAGCGAGACAAACTCAATGCGCTGCTAGTGTTAGAAGCCGATCGCCTGGAAAACTCTACCATTGAGGAGGCGCAGTTAACCAGCGAAAAAAAGGTTGTCATTTCTGAGCTACAGGGTTATGAAAACAGCCCTAACTATCGCCTCGATCGCGTGGTGATGAAAGCCGCTTTTCCCGATCGCCCTTACGGTCTACCCGTCGGTGGAACCAAGGCAGATGTGCAAAATTTTAGCCTGCAACAAGTCCAGGCTTACTACAAAAAATATTACACCCCTAACAACGCGACTTTGGTAGTCACAGGAGACTTTAACACCGCCGAAACGCTCCAAGTCATTCAACAAACCTTTGGCAAACTTCCGCAGCGCCCAACAGTTGCATCTTTATCGCCAACTCCTGCTTTATCGTCAACTCCTGCCTCGCCACCGACCCCATCCCAACCCACCCCTTCTATCCGCGAACCCATTGTTTTGCGAGAACCCGGTAGTTCGCCCCTGTTGCAAATGGTCTATCCGCTCCCCGATATTACCCACCCTGACGTGCCTGCCATTGATCTCATGGACATGATTCTGACGGGGGGACGGAGTTCGCGATTGTACCAAAATTTGGTGGAATCAGGCTTAGCGAGTTCGGTCAGCGCTTATCCCGCAGAAATGCTAGAACCTGGGTGGTATGACATTTCTGCAACTGCCGCACCCGGACAAGAGCTAGTCAACATTCAGCAGGTACTTCAGCAATCTTTAACCGAGATCCGAGAAAAACCGGTGAGCGCTGAAGAGCTGCAACGGGCAAAAGTTCAGCTTCAGGCAGCGTTTGTGTTGAACACTCAAGATATTGAGAGCCAAGCCAGTCAGCTTGCTTACAGCCAAACGATCGCCGGAGATTATCGATACAGCGATCGCTATTTACAGGCGATCGAGCAAGTGACGCTTGCCGATATTCAGCGGGTGGCAAAAGCCTATCTCGACCCAGCTCAACAAACCCTAGGCATTTTTGAACCGACGCTCATAGACGGTCAACCCGGTTCATCGAGTAGCGCAAGTCGAATTACCGAAAACTTTAGTCCTGGTGCGCCGGTCGATCCGGCTGAGGTGGCTCGATATTTGCCGCCTGCGATCGCCATGGATAATCAACCCCAGCCCTTACCCGACGAGATCACCTTGTCTAACGGGTTAAAGATTTTGTTGCTCAAAGATAGCAGCGCTCCGACTGTGAACTTAAGCGGACATCTTGATGCAGGCAGCGCTTACGACAGTGCTACAAAAGCAGGTGTAGCGCTTTTAACGTCTGAAAATTTGATGAACGGAACTCAAACTCAAGACGCATTGACCCTGGCAAAATCACTGGAGGATATTGGTTCTAGCCTAAATTTTTATGTGAATCGAGAAGGGGTAGATATTGCAGGCAACGCTTTAGCGAAAGACTTGCCCCAGCTTGTCTCTACGTTGGCAGATGTGTTGCAACATGCCTCATTTCCTAATGACCAGCTTGAACTGAGCCGTCAGCGCGGATTAACGAGCCTCAAATCCCAACTCGATAATCCGCAAATTTTGGCACGGCGAACCTTTCAGCAAGCCATTTATCCTGCGAATCATCCCTTTCACGCTTTTCCCACTGAAACCAGCCTTAAACAGGTGACGCAAGAGGATGTTGTGCAATTCTACAAAACTCACTATCGCCCCGACACCACGTTAATGGCGCTAGTCGGAGATTTTGATGTCACAGAAGTTCGATCGCTGTTTGAAACGGCGCTAGGACAATGGGAAACCTCTGGCGATCGCCCTGTACTCAATGTGTCAGACATTTCTTTGCCGCCTACCACCACTCGTCTTAATTCTGTTCTTCCTGGCAAAGCCGAAGCGGTCACGATGTTGGGCTACGGTGGTATTTCACGCCGAGATCCTCGCTTTTATGCAGCGTTGGTCATGAACCAAATTTTGGGTGGCGATACGTTAGCAAGTCGGCTAGGAACAGAAATACGCGATCGCCAAGGGCTCACCTACGGCATTTATAGCTACTTTCAAAGCGGCATTTATCCGGGTCCCTTTCTCGTTTTTATGCAAACCTCTCCTGAAGATGCAAACAAGGCAATTAACAGCACCATTGCCCTCTTGCGACAGTTTCAGGAAGGGATTACGCCCGCAGAATTAGAGGCAGCCAAGCGATCGCTAACCAGTAGCTACCCGGTAGATCTTGCCAATCCCAGTTCTTTAGTTTCTGAAATTGCTAGCAATGCTACTTACGGCTTAAGCCGCGACGAAATTCGGCAGTTTCCGAAACAGATTGAAGCCGTCACGATCGCCCAGGTTCAGCAAACCATTCAGGATCTGATTCACCCCGATCGGCTGGTCATTGTCACTGCGGGACCTGGAGAAACAGCGTCCAATCAAAACGGAAATTAAATTGAAAAGTAGTGAAGGTTTGGCGGTGTGCCTTGAATCACTAGAGCCGCCGCGTAGTCAGTTGGGCAAGCGGGATTCACTACTATTTCTTGCACAAACCACTGGGCGGCGATCTGAGGGTTGCCGTCCACGCTCACCAGCCCCATCGGTTCTGTGAGCGCTACTTCCACCGATTCCAATCTGCCTAGCCCGTCTCCGGTCGCTTTCAAGTATGCCTCTTTTTGAGTCCAAAACTTAAAGAACGCTGAGTGTTGATCGGTTTCAGGCAGCGATCGCATCACGTCAATTTCTGAAAGCAAAAAGAACCGCTGAGCTAGGGCAATAGCATCAATGGGACGAATATATTCCAAATCAATACCCACCTGATGATTGAGAGCGATCGCATACAATGCCATACTGTGAGAATGCGAAATGTTAAAACAGAGCTCTCCCGCAGGATAAGGATTAGCGATCGCAGGTTTTCCTTGATTACCGTAAGAAAACACGACTTGAGCAGGTGACGTTACCTCACCATACGACAAATAATGCGACAAGTAACGCGACAAAATTGTCCGTAATAACCCACGAGCAACGATAAACTTTTTTCGATCTTTCTCAAACCGAAATCGTTCCGATCTTTGCCGTTCGTCAGGAGCAAGAACTTGGATAAACTGCTCAATCTCTGTCGATGGGCGATCGAGATCTGCTCGCCAAACATGAACTTCGGAAGAAGTAATTAACATGAAAAGAACGTTCTCTAGAAAACTTTTGTGAACCTATTTAGAATTATTCTGACTCAATTTCTATCACTGCTGCCGACTCTAGATCAGGAACTTTTTCAAACCGTTGTAAAAGCTGTTCGCGCTGATTAATCAGATAGATGCTGATCAGCGTTAAACCCACGCCAAACCACTGTAGCGGGTCAAGCATTTCTGATAAAAATAAGTTGCCAAACAAGAGCGCAAAGATAGGAGTCAGGAACGTTAAAGAACTAAGGCTCGTTAAGTTACCTGTGGCAGCAAAAAAGAAGAATAGGGCATAGGCGATCGCGCTGCCAAACACGGTCGAATAAGCCAACGACATCCAATCTGTCCATTGCAAATGCACCCACTGTTCCGACTCCCAGAAACTCGATAAACCAAACAGCGGCAACCCGCCCAAAATCATGTGCCAACCCGTCGCCACCACCGGATCAACATAGCGACAAACGTAGCGCACCATCACAGTGCCGATCGCCATCGACAACGCCGCCAGCAGCATTAACCATTGCCCATTTTGCAGCAATTGTCCTAGGAAATCTGCGCTCACAGAACCGCCTCCGTGCAACATTCCGGCAATCAAATCTTGCGGCAATCCTAGCAAGCTAATCCCCAACACGCCAAACGCTAATCCCAGCCAGCCCCACAGCCCCACCTGTTCGCCAAACAAAAACCGCGCCATCAACGCCACTGCCAACGGCTGTGAGTCAATCATCACCGAGCCTAAACCCGCGCCAGTTCGCTGCAATCCTTCTGCCAAAAAGCCTTGGAACAACGCCCCATCGACCAGCGCAAATAGCGCAATCCACAGCCAAGCCCTCCAAGTTTTGGGTTGAGGTTTGCCCATGTACCCAGCAGCGCCCAAAATTAGCACCCCTGCCGGGACGAGACGAACGCCTGCCATGAAAAGCGGCGTAGTGTGAGGAATCGTGCCTTTCATTGCCACCATTGCAGTGCCCCACAGGAAGAAGGGCGCAATGAGTAAAAGTGGATGAATAGCTTTAGGTTCGGTGGCGTTGAGCTGCATGGGGGCGATCGCAAAACAGGGTTCCCCCTTATATTAATCGCTTCTTATAGTTATGTTAAGCGATCGGCATTTTGATACTTAAATCGGAGGGGATTATCGATCGCGCTTGACCTGTTAATGTAATGAGCGGATTATGAGGGAAAGACCTAAAATATTCACAGTATTGGAGCTAAATTTACCGTTTGATGAAGACACAGAGAATGCTCTGAAAAAGTATCAGGTGCTTTTAGGGTTGAGGAATGAGGATGTAGAAGCGATCCTCCTGGAAGTTTTACCTGAATTACCTGACCCGTTTGATCTGAAGCTCACAAATGTAGAAGCGATCGCCCTTCAAGTCTTGCCTCAATCCACTCCGTCAACCGTTCACCCTATCATCATCGACACTCCAACTTCAGTTGCACCCACCGCTCCCCAATCCTTCACGCTCGATCTGGGCGACAAAGTAAAGCTAGAAATGCTCGCTATTCCCGGCGGCAGCTTTTGGATGGGTTCACCGGATGAAGTTGGTTATGATAATGAGCAACCTCGGCATCAGGTGACGATCGCGCCTTTCTGGATGAGTAAGTATCCGATTACGCAAGCACAGTATCAGGCGATCGCTGGAAAAATCCTTCAAAATTCAAAGGGGATAAGCGACCCGTGGAAAGAGTTTCTTGGTGGGAATCGATCGCGTTTTGTGAGAATTTGCGAGAGAAGAGCGACCCCTTGCGGGTATCTCGAAGCGCGCGCGTTTTTCGTTTGCCTAGCGAAGCTGAATGGGAATATGCTTGCCGTGCTGGAACTGAAACGCCTTTTTATTTTGGTGAGATAATTTTTGTAGAGCAAGTGAACTATATAGGACACTTTAAGCAGACTACCGATGTAGGAAATTTCCCGGCTAATTCTTTTGGGTTGTACGACATGCACGGCAATGTTTGGGAATGGTGTGCAGATCATTGGCATGAGAACTATAACGATGCGCCAACGGATGGTAGTGCTTGGCTAACAAAAGATAAAAATACTTCCCGGCTGCTGCGCGGCGGTTCTTGGGGTAACGATCCCGACCTCTGCCGCTCTGCTTATCGCCTCGGCAATTCCCCCGTCAATCGGAACGTCCGCATTGGTTTTCGGGTGTAGATTGGTAGAGCGATCGAAGATCTATCTGCCTCATCTTAATGGCGATCGCTTTTTGGGGTTCTACAAAGGTGTTAACGTTTGCGCTTCAACTCCAAGTCGTCTTGCGCTTTCAGCCAACCCCGCATCTGCTGTAACCAACGGAATATCATGGGCAGCCGCAATCGCTAAATGTAGTGCATCCAAAGTTCGTAACGGAGTGTCAAACTGACTGATCCAATCTCGCGCTGTTGTGTAGTGAATGGGTTCTACCCGGAGCCGAGTATAGAAATCTCTGTCCAAGTCCATCTGAAATCGGTTAGCGATCGCCTGTGCTTCTTCTGGAACAATTTCTGCCATTCTGACTCGACGAGAGAGGGCTGAAATCAGTTCTACCTCAACCAACTGGCTCAACGCAGGCTCAGGTTCATTTCTCAGCAATTCTTCGATGGCACCGCTAAGGGCTTCTGTCCAATAAAGAGGCGCAATCACGCTGGTATCCAGGTAGATCAAAATCGTTCTCCCTGCCGTTCACGAATCACTGTTTCACTTAAGGATTCTCCTTGAACATTCAGGGAGGCTCGAAACGCCTTAGTGTTCGCTAACCATTGGTCTTTGCTTTGAGGAGGAACGAGACGGGCGACTTCTCGATCTTGCTCAACTAGAATAATTTCTTCGCCTTGGGCTACTTGGTCTAAGAGCGTTTTGAGGGTATTTGCGGCTTCTTCAACACTAATTCTCAACATGGCGTTTACTGGAAGGATGGTTTTAGCATATCTCTTCAGTCTCAGAAAAAACGGTAGAGCGATTGAAGATCTATTTGCCTCATCTTAATGGCGATCGCCCTTAGCGCAATAGCTCAGAACTCTAGAATCATTTCTCCTCGTGAGAGATTTTTGGGCTAGAATGGCGAGCAGATTGCACCAAGGTTTTTTATGAGCATTAGTCTCACTCCCGACTAAGAACGTTTTATCCAAACTAAGCTTCAAACTGGAAAATACCGTTCTGCCCAAGAAGTCCTTGAAATTGCCCTGCGCTTGTTAGATGAATGCGATCGCGCTGATACGGAATGGGTTGAAGAAGTGCGAGAAAAAATTGATAGGGCGATCGAAACATCGATTCATACTCCGCCCATTGATGGAGAAACGTTCATCAACCATATTCTGGAACGGTTCCAGCAAACTCATCAGGCATGAGTCGCTACGTCGTCAACATTCTTGCCAGCCGAGATCTTAACGAGATTGCTGACTACTTTGCCGAAGATAGCCTTGAAGCAGGGGACAAGTTTTTTCAGGTATTTAATTAAAAAAGTCAACAGCTTATTCGTTTTCCCAACAGTAGAAAAAGCCACGCCACAATTCGTCCAGACCTTCGAGGGCTTTCTCTGCAAGGCTATGTAATTTTCTACAGATTGTTAGATGATGGCATTGAGATTTTGAGAGTTGTGAATGGTCGTCGTAATTTTCTATCGTTTTTTAACGACTCCAACTTTAGCTACGGTGTATACACAGGTCTTCGTCGCTTTGATTGATTGGGTTATAGCCCCCTAAATCCTTTAGGCTAGGGGACTTTGAGTCTTTGATTGATTGGGTTGTAGCCCCCTAAATCCCCCATTTTGGGGGACTTTTGAGTCGGGAAGATCGGCAATGAATAAGGGCAAACTTTCTTTGTTATCCTCATCCCATTCACCCATGAAGTCTCACCGTATTCGGGGCACCAGTCCCAATATTGTTGCTGCGGCTCGACACCTTCGACTGCATCTCCGGCGGAAAAGCTGCTGTGGGAAGCCTTAAGAAAACGCCAGATCAACGGCTTAAAGTTTCGTTGCCAGCATCCGGTTGAGTCCTTCATTGTCGATTTCTATTGTCCTCAGCATCGACTCGTGATAGAAGTCGATGGCGGCGTTCATGGTCAGCAAGTTGAGTATGATACTGCCCGAACTGAACGGCTTAACCTTCTAGGTTATCGAGTCATCCGATTCAGCAACCAAGAAATCATCTCAAACTTAAGTCAAGTTCTCCATCACATCGCAGCCGCGATCGACTCCTAATGCCACGGCTCAAAGTCCCCCAAAATGGGGGATTTAGGGGGCGCAAAGAACTTAAACGAAGTCAGATTTTACTGGTGTGCAC